>JASHRJ010000021.1 GCA_030037395.1 Thermoplasmata archaeon | reverse complement strand
ACGCTGGCCGCGGACGCCGGGCGCACCGAGATCTCGAGGCGAGCCCCGCGAACCGTCAGCCGAACGAACGCGGGGGTGTCGGCCGCGACGGCGTCCCGGAGCGCCCTCGCCCGCGCGGGCGAGCCGCACTCGGCGACGAGCCGAACGCGGACGGAGGCGCCTACGGACGGCCTTCGGGCCCCGACGATGGCCGGTCTCCCGGAGCCGCCGCGCCGGGACCCCGGTCCAGCGCGCCGGGCACGATCGGCGCGGTACGGGTCCGGCGGGCGGTCTCCTGCGCGGCGCGCTCCTTCAGGTACTCCCGGACCGACGGCCAGACCTCCCCGAGGTCGCGCTGCTTGTTCTCGAAGTTGTGCTCGTCGACGAAGCGACCGAACGCGGCGCGGCTGCTGGCGTCCCAGCTGCCCGTGAGCCGTCCGGTGTAGTAGCCAAGGACCGCGAGGTCGTGCTGGAGCGCGGCCGCGACGTCCCCCTCGATCCGGACCCGGGACGCCGGGTCCTCCCGGGAGAGCATCGTGAGGTCGTACAGGCGGAAGACCCGCCGAAGCTCCTCGATCGGACTCGGGTGATCGTCGACCCGAAGGTCGACCCAGCGATCGGATCCACCGTAACCCGCCCCGGCCTTGACCGCGAGGAGCGCCGCCGCTTGCATGCCCCGTCGGTCCCCGCCCTCCCGCTGGCCCGCGGCGAGCGCGGCGAGAAGGCGGTCGAGGAGGTCCCCGGGGGTGCTCTCGTAGGCGCGGGCCATCGCCCGGACCACCGCGGGGCCGAACAGGATGTTCCCCTGGCAGGCGAACCCGTCGCCGATCTCGTGGCCGGCGAAGTCGAGGCACTTCGCGCCGGTGTACGACGCGGCGCGGCCCCGTGCGTCGACGACCCCGAGCTGGCGGTGCTCGCGCTCCGGGTCGGCGTCGATCAGCGCCCGGACCGTCTCCTCCGCGGACGCCCCGCCCCGCAGCCGGGCCAGCCCCTCCGGGCCGAAGCGCACGTTGGCGAGCGCCTGGCTCGCGAGCGCTCCGACGCCGGCCTCGGCGCTCGGCACCACCGCGCCGGCCGCGATGAACCGCGACTGGACGGCGACCCCCCACGCCGTGCGCTGCGGGTCGTAGGCGACGATCGAGAACGTCCCGAACCGCTGAGCCGTGCCCATCCGCGGCCGGCGACGCCCGAGGGCTCGTTAGGTTGTCGCCCGGCAGGGCTACCCGTCGTCCGCCGCCGCGGCCACCGCCGCCCGGCCCGCGGCCTTCGGTCGCGGGAGGCGGCCCCGCAGCGTCGCCCACACCGGGTCGAGCGCCGCGTAGAACTCGGGCGGGAGGCCCTCCCCCGCGAGCGCCTGCCGGGCGACGACGAGCGCCGGCGCGAACCCGGCCGTGTCGATCCCGTGCTCGCGGGCCCAGGCGACGCACCCTTCGGCCAGGAGGAGCTGGTCGTCGGCCGTCCGGCGCGCCCGACGCAGCTCCTTCTCGGGAGCGGCGAGGGCGTGCTCCGGGTCCCACTGCGGGGGCATCGGCGCCGGGATCGCCACCCGCAGCCGGCGGAACGGCTCGGCGAGCGACGGCCACCGCGGCTCGGCGAACCGGATGCTCAGAAGGTCCAGCGCGCCGGTCGCCCCGGCGGCGTCCCCGGCGAGGAGCGCCGCCTCGGCCTTCTCGAACGGCGCGAGGACCTCGGGCGGCGCGCCGCCTTTCCAGCTGTCGAGCAGCAGCGCGACGTGCGAGGGGACGAGCCGGCGCAGCACCTTGGCGGACGCGTCCCCGGCAGGCGGCGGCGGGGCCGCAGGGCCGGCGGCTACCTCCGGCGGTCGGTTCGGCGCCCCCGGCATCGCGAGCTCCCGGCGTTCAGAGGAACGCCTCGAACTCCTTCGTGACCTCGGGGTACTTGTCGCGGACCGCCTTGAGGATGTTGTGGACGTTCAGCTTCTCGAGGCGAACGCCCGCGAGGACCTCGATGATCTTGTCGAACGTCTCGTCGCTGAGCGAGACGAGCTTCTCCTTGGCGAGCCAGTTGCGGTACAGCTTCTCCTCGAGGCGGGCCCGCCAGCCGTGCTCGTACTTCTGGAGGAACTCCTTGGACGGATCGTCCGCCGCGACCGCCTCCGCGGCGACGGTGCCGCAGATCTTGCCCGCGATGCACCCGTTCGCGATGCCGCCGCCGGTGAGGGGGTCGATCATCCGGGCGGCGTCGCCGACGAGCATCAGGCCGTCGGCGACCGTCTGCTTGAGCGGGGCGGAGATCGAGACGCCGCCGCCGACCATGTCGATCTTCTTCCCCTTCGCGTACGCCGGGTGGTGCTCGATCCACCGATCGAGGTAGCTCTTGGCGTCGGCGGGGCTCGCGACCTGGCTGACCTGAACGCCGATGCCGACGTTCGCGAGCCGCTCCCCCTTCGGGAACACCCAGACGTAGCCGCCGGGGGCGACCTTCCCGAGGTAGAAGTCGCAGTAGCGCACGTCGGAGTCGACGTCCGTCATCCGGTACTGCAGGCAGGTGTCCATGTCGCGCATCGCGATGTTCGTGGAGATCCCGGCCCACCGGCCGACCTGGCTCTCGAAGCCGTCGGCGCCGATCGTGACCGCGGCCCTCACGTCCACCGTTTCGCCGAACTGCTTGACCTTCGCGCCGACGATCCGGCCGTGCTCGCGCAGCATCGCGACGGCCGACGTCTTGAGGCGGATCTCGGCGCCCGCGTTCGCGGCGTCGATCGCGAGCTGCTTGTCGAACCCGTCGCGCTCGACGACGTAGCCGACCTCGTTCCCCGCGTGCTTCTCGTTGATCTCGAAGACCTTCTCGGAAGGGGAGAAGATCCGCGCCCCTTCGACCTCGACGTTGATCCAGCGCCCCGGGGCGATGCCGACCTCGGTCAGCCAGTCCTTGCTCATCCCCTCGCCGCACCGGACCGGGCTGCCGATCTCCTGGCGCTTCTCGATCAGGAGGACCTTCGCGCCGTGCCGGGCCGCCCACTTCGCGGTCATGCTCCCGGCCGGCCCGGCGCCGATGACGAGCACGTCGGTCCGGATATCGGCCGCCACGCTCCGCCCCCGGACCCTCAGCCGATCTCGATCGCCCCGACCGGGCAGGCCTTCACGCACACCTCGCAGCGGGTGCAGACCTTCTCGTCGAACGTGATGCGGGTCTCGTCCAGGTAGATGCAGTTGAGCGGGCAGATCCCGACGCACGCCCCGCAGTAGATGCAGAGCTTGCCGCTCGACTCGATGTGGAGGCTTTTCTTGCTCGCCACCCGACAGAACCCCGACTGTCACCGGGCCCGACGCTATAAAAGGCTACTTGGCCAGCGGGGGCGCCGGCGCGCGCGGGGCCTGCTCGTCGAGCCACCGCTCGGCGTCGATCGCCGCCATGCATCCGTCGCCGGCCGCCGTCACCGCCTGCCGGTAGCGACGGTCGCGGACGTCGCCGGCCGCGAACACCCCGGGGGCGCTGGTCCGGGTCCCCTCTCGGACGACGACGTAGCCGCCCGGGTCGAGCTCGAGGGCGCCCCGGAAGATGTCGGTCGCCGGCGCGTGGCCGATCGCGACGAACAGTCCGCCGACCTCGAGCTCCGAGGTAACGCCGGTGGCGGTGTCCCGGAGCCGCACGCCCGTCACGGCATCGCCGCCGAGCACCTCGGTGACCTCGGCGTTCAGGCGGACGGCGATCTTCGGGTGCCGCCGCGCCCGTTCCTGCATGATCGGGCTCGCCCGGAGGCGGTCGCGCCGGTGCACGATCGTCACCTGGGTAGCGAACTTGGTGAGGAAGAGCGCCTCCTCCATCGCCGTGTCGCCGCCGCCGACGACCGCGAGCGGGCGGCCCTTGAAGAAGAACCCGTCGCACGTCGCGCAGGCGCTGATCCCCCGGCCGACCAGACGCTGCTCGGACGGCAGGCCGAGCCACCTCGCGGTCGCGCCGGTCGCGACGATGACGGCGTCCGCCGCCACCGTACCGTGGGTCCCGGTCGTCAGCCCCAACGGGCGGCCTGCGAAGTCGACCCGGGTCACGTTGTCGTCGACGAACGTGGCCCCGAACCGCTCGGCCTGCCGTCGCATCCGCTCGATCAGCTCGGGGCCGGCGACCGCCTCGGGGAATCCGGGAAAGTTCTCGACGTCCGTCGTGATCAGGAGCTGGCCGCCCGCGGGCACCCCGGCGACCACGACCGGCGCCAGCTCCGCCCGGGCGGCGTACAGCGCGGCCGTGAGGCCGGCGGGGCCGCTGCCGACGATCGCGAGGCGGGTCGAGCGGGGGACCCCGTCCATCCCCTCCACGACGCCGCCGGGCGGTTAAAGCGGCGCCGCGCCGGCCCGGCCGGCTCGGTTCACGGGGCCCGGGGCGGCAAGCGCAGCCGGTCGGGGCCGTCCGCCTCGCCGTATCGTCCCCGGTAGAACAGCAGCGGCGCCCCCTCCCTTCCGGGGTCGAGGCGGACGACCTCCCCGACGACCAGGACGTGGTCGTAGAGGGGCTCCGCGGTGACGAGGCGGCAGTCGAGCCCGCCCAGCGCCCCGTCCAGGAACGGCGTACCCCCGGCGCCGCGGTGGAGCCGGACGCCGCGGAACTTCTCCTCCGCGGGCACGGCCCGGGCGAACCGTTCGCTCAGCTCCTGCTGGTCGGCCGCGAGGAAGCTGACCCCGAAGGCGCCGGCGCGGCGGAGGACCGGCAGCGTGTCGACGTCCCGCTGCAGGCTCACCAGCACCGTCGGCGGCTCGAGCGCCACCGACAGGAGCGCGTTCACCGTGAGGCCGGCGTCCGAGCTCCCGTCGTGCGCGGTGACGACGCTCACCCCGGTGGCCCAGCGGCCCATCGCCTGCCGGAACTCGGCCGGCCGGACCGCGGACGCCCCGGGTCCGCTCACTCGTCCCGCCAGCGGAACAGCCGGATCGCCAGCCCGAAGACGACGACCGCGGCGACCGTGACGATCGCGAGGTCCTGGGCGGCCCGAGCGGTGTTCGAGAACAACATCACCTGGTTCATGCCGTCGATCACGTAGTAGAGCGGGAGCAGATGGGCCACCGTCTGGAGCCCCGGCGGGAAGTTCTGGACCGGGAAGAACGTGCCCGAGAGGAACATCATCGGGAACGTCACGATGTTGCCGATCAGCGCGGCGCTCTCGGGGGTCTTCGTCGCGGAGCCGCAGAGCATCCCGAGCGAGACGAAGAAGAACGGCCCGACGACGAGGAACGGCAGCAGCCCGGCGGTCAGCTGCACGTGGGCTCCGAACAGGAACACCCCGGCCCCGAGCATTACCGCCGCGGCGGCGAACGTGAGGAGGACGTACCACACCACGCGGGCGGTGAGCCACTCCCCGCGGGTGAGCGGGGTGAGCGACAGCTCGCGGAAGATCCCCTCCTTCCGGTACGAGGAGCTGATGTCGACCAGCGAGAACATCGGGCTCGTGAGGATCGAGAACCCGATCAGCCCGGGGATCAGATAGTCGATGTAGGTGTAGACCGGGCTCCCGACGTTCGCCTCGGTAACGCCGATCAGCGGCGTGCAGTTGCCGCCGCACGACGCCCGCAGGTTGAACTCGGAGACGACCCCGGCGACGGCCCCGAGCGCCGTTCCGCTCGAGGCCCCGTCGGCCGGATCGGTGTAGACGGTCACGTTCACCGGCCGGTGCGACGAGAGGTTCGCCGCGAAGCCGTCCGGGATCACGAGGCCGACCGGATGATCGTTCGCCCCGAGCCAGGAGGCGAAGCCGCTCGCGTTCACGTGGACGACCTGGACCTGCACGACCGCGGTGCCGTTCAGGGCCGCCAGGAAGGCCACGCTGGCGTTCGATCCGTGGTCCTCGTCGATCGCGTAGACCGTCGTGGAGGTCGAGCCGACGGCGGAGAAGATCAGGCCGAACAGCCCGATCAGGATCAGCGGGAAGATCAGCGAGAAGAACAGGGCCACCGGGTTGCGGGTGTACGACCGGTAGACGACCTTCAGGTCCGCGCCGATCCTCCGACCGTTCACGGGCTCGCCTCGGCGCGCAGCGCCCCGTCGTCCATCCGCCCGACGAGCCGGACGAAGACGTCCTCGAGCGTATCGGAGGCCGTCGCGACGTTCTCCCACGGCAGCCCGCTCCGGTCGACCGCCGAAAGGACGCGCAGCGCGTCCCGCCGGTCGCGGAGGTCAACCTCCACCTCCCCGGCGTCCGCGCGAGCGTCCACCCCGAGCTCGGCGTGGAGCCGGGCGGCGAGCTCCGGCGGCGCCCGCACCGTGAGCCGGGGCGGGCGCCCGTGCTGCCGGATGATCTCGGCCGGCGTTCCCGCGGCGATCACCCGTCCGCGATGGAGGATCGCGACCTGGTCGCAGAGGAGCTCCGCCTCCTCGAGGTAGTGGGTGGTGAGGAAGACGGTCCTCCCCTCCCGCCGCAGCGATCGGACGACCTCCCAGATCGCCCGACGGGCGTGGGGGTCGAGCCCGGTCGTCGGCTCGTCCAGGAAGCAGATCTCGGGCTGGTTCGTGAGGGCGAGCGCGAGACCGAGCTTCTGCTTCTGGCCCCCCGACAGCGTCTCGAACCGGGCGTCCGCCTTGTCGGCGAGCTCGACGCGGGCCAGCAGCTCGTCGGCGTCGACCCGAGTGCCGAACAGGCTGCGGTAGTAGGCGACCGCCTCGCGCGCGGTGATCTTGTCGAAGAAACGGAAGTCCTGGGGGATCACCCCGATCCGGCGATGGACCTCCTCGCCGTCCCGCCAGGGGTCGAGCCCCAGCACCCGGACCGTCCCCTCGGTCGCCCGGCGAAGCCCCTCGAGGATTTCCACCGTGGAGGTCTTACCGGCGCCGTTCGGGCCGAGAAGGGCGAACACCGAGCCGGGCGCGACCTCGAACCGGATCCCGCCGACCGCCGTCAGGCCGCCGTACCGCTTGACCAGCCCGTCGACCTCGACCGCGGCCGGCATCGGCGGTCGGAGGAGAGGCCACTTATGAAGGCTCGTTCGAAGCCGTCGTCCCCGCTCCGTCCACGGTGGCGCTCGCCCCGGGCGCGATCGTCGTCCGGCCGCCCGTCGTCACGACGGCGAGGGGCCGCGGGCCCGACCAGGCGACCGTGATCCGGCCGTCGGCGAAAGCGATCGACGCGCGCCCGCCCGCGACCCGGAGCCGTTCGACCGCCGCCGACCGCCACGACGCCGGGAACCGAGGGCGGATCCCGAGCGAGGGGATCCGGCCGTCGACCTCCAGGCCCCAGAGGCGCTCGAACAGCGCCGAAAGGAACGGCGCGACGCTGAAGCCGAGCAAGAAGCACGAGTCGAACGCCTCGGCGCGGTCGCCGTGGTAGCACTCGTTCGCCCCGCCGGCCTCGGCCGCCAGCCGGGCGGCGACGCAGCGGAGGTACCCCAACCCCAGCTCCGGCTCGCCGGCGGCGAACGCGGCGTCCGCCGCCCAGACCGTCGCGATCGTCCAGACCTGCCCCCCGTGATAGGCGGTCGGGACGTAGCCCGCGTCGCGCGCGGACAGGGTCCGCAGGCCCCAGGGAGTCGTCAGATCGTCGGCCGCCGCCCGCCGGACGATCGCCCGCGCGCGCTCCGGTTCGAGGAGGCCGGCGCTCACCGCGCGGAGGGCGTTCGGGCGTACCTCGGCGACGCCCCGGCCGTCCCGTCGGGAGTCGAAAAGGTACCCCTCCTCGGGCCACGCGTAGAGGGTCCCCACCGAATCGGCAAGCCGTGCCGCCATCCCCTCGAGGGCTGCGGCGTCCCCGCCGGTGCCAAGCTCGACGGCGGCCCGGATCGCCTCCAGCCAGAGCACCTGGACGTCGAGCGCATGGTCCCGCCGGTCGGCCGAGTCCCAGATGGTCGTGTCCGGCGCGTCGATCCCGTAGCGGACCCGCGCCACGGCGCGGGTGGCGGCCGCCAGGGCGGCCGCCTCCCCGCCGTGGCGGAGGAGCCCGGTGGCGGGATCGGTGCGCTGTTCGGCCCACGCGATCGCGCGTCCGACCGGCAGCGCCCACCGGCCCGCCAGCGAGGTGTCCCCGGTGTGGTGGACGAGACGGCGGACGAGCGCCGGGTAGTACAGGGTCGTGTCCGAGCTGCCGAAGAGGAAGATCGGGCCCGGGGAGATCTGCATCGGCAGCTCCCCGAGCTCTGCCCCCACGAGCGCGACGTCCGACCCCGCCTGGAACCGAAAGACGGAGTCCAGCGAGTCGGCGGCCCACGCGTAGTCGCCGAGCCAGATCACCGCCGGGAGCATCCAGGCAAGATCCCGGCACCAGATGGAGGCGTACCACGGGTACCCCGCGACGAGGCCGGTCAGCTCGTCGCCGGGGCGGCAGTACAGCCGTCGGAGCGCCGTCCGAGCGAGCCGGTAGCCTTGCTCAAGATCGGGGGCGTCCGGGAAGCGCAGCTCTGGCGTACCGTCCCGCCAGGTTGCGGCGTCCCGATCGGCGATCTCCCCGGCCGCTTCGGGGTCCGGGAGGGCCGACGCGGCGGGACCTGCGGCGTGCTCGAGCTCTCGCTCGAGGCCCCCCAGGATCCCGAAGCGGACCTCGCAGGCCCCGCCCGGCGGGACGAGGAGCTCGTGCTCCGAGGCGATCTCGTCGACCGCCCCGCGAAGGTGGCCCCCGCGCCAGGAGGCGCGGTCGACGTACAGCCGGGACGGGGCGACGGTCGCGCGGAACGCGAGTCCGAACCCCCGGTGGCGTACCCGAAGCTCGTCCGGTCGGGTCTCCAGGCGGAAGTCGATCGGCCGGATCCCTTCGACGAGGACCGGCAGAAGGAACGGCTCGAAGAGGCTCGTGACCGTCACGGCCCTCGGCTCGGTCCCGGCGTGCGTCAGCCGCAGCGACCGCACGACCCCGGGGACCGTCGGGAGCGGCGCGACCGTCTGGGCGACCGCCAGCGGGCCGACCGCGTGGGACGAGCGGAACCGCTCGCCGACGAAGCCGGCGCTCCGGCAGCTCTCGGGTAGCCCCGCGGCGACGCCGTCCGCCTCGAGGCGGAGGCGCCAGGGGCCCGTGAGCCGGACGAGCTGGCCGTACACCCCGCCCCACTCGACGCTCGCCCCCCGGGCCTCCCGGGCGAGCTCGAGATCCCCGCGGCCGTCCAGCAGGGCGAACGCCTGCAAGCTGTGGAGGAGCCCGGGGGAGGGGTCCGCAGAGCCGCTCACGCCGGCCTCTCCGTCCTGAGCACGTCCGAGAACTCCAGCCAGACGAGCGGCGGGATCGCGACGCTCTCGAACTCGAGCCGGATCCTTGGCTCGCGCGACGCGGGGGCCGGCGCGACGTCCACGGCGAACTCGACCGGACGGCCGGGGAGAAGGACGAGCGGCGCGTCGCCCGAGAGCGAGGCCGCGGTCCTCCACGCCTCCCCCTCCCCGTGCCGGAACCTGAGCCGGTCGGACGGCACGTCCCCTCCGTCCAACCGGGCCCGCAGCGCGTGGAACGCGCCGACCCGCAGCGGAGGGTTCCGGAGACGGAAGGCGACCCCCGTCGGGGTCCGAACCAGAGAGCCGGAGTGGTAGACCGCCTCCTCGACGGTCTCGGCGATCCAGAGGAGCGCCTCGAGCGAGTGGGTTCCGAAGCCGAGCTCCAGGGAGAGCCCTTGACGGAGCAGGGAAAGCAGCGGCCCGACGCGACGCTCGCTCACCGCCGAGACCAGGGGACGGGGGCCTTTATCGCCCCCGGTGCAGGCTGAGGGCACGGCCGCGGGGCCGTCCCGCTTGCTCTCGGCGCAACGGACCGGCGGGCCGGGAAAGACCGGACGACGAGACGCTTTATCGAGGGCCCCCCTGGAACCTGTCTCTCGGAAGCAGGGCCGATCGATCCGATGCCACGCTCTCTTGCCGTTGCGTTCCGGTCCCATCCGCTGGTGTTCGCCACCGTGCCGCCGCTCTCCCGGGCCTCGTCCGCGCGGCGCGCGGCCGCGGTCAGCGCGACGGCGGAGCTGGTCGCCCGGGCCCCGCGGCTCGACGCCCTGAACGTTCCGGACCTGGTGGACGAGAACCACGACGGCAAACCGTTCTACCGGACCGCCGAGCCGCGGGGGTACGCCACCGATCTTGCGGCCGCGACGGGGCGCGAGGTGATCGTCAACAAGGTCGTCGCCCACCTTCCGAGCGAGGAGGCGGTCCGGAGCTGGGCGGCCGAGACGATCCGGCTGGGGATCCGCCACGCCGTCCTCGTGGGAGGCTCGAGTCGGTTCATCCCCTACCCGGGGCCGCCGGTCGCCGAGGCGAACGCCCTCGTCCGTCCGATCCTCGACGCGGCGGAGGGGCTCCTCGGGAACATCGCGATCCCCCAGCGGACCGGCGAGGCGCATCGCATGCTCGCGAAGACCCGCGCCGGAGCGTCGTTCTTCACGAGCCAGCTCGTCTTCGACCCGGGGGCGATCACGGAGCTGCTGCGAACGTACGACCGGCTCTGCCGCGGGGCGGGGGTCCGTCCGGCGGCCGTCCTGGTGAGCCTCGGCCCGGTCGGCGACGAAGCGGACGCCGCGTTCGTGCGCTGGCTCGGCGCGGACCTTCCGGACGAGGTCGAGCAGGAGATCCTCGAGCCGAACGGGGTCGACGTCGGGGCGCGGAGCATCGAGACCGCCCGCCGGGTCTGGGCGGCCGTCCGGGACACGGTGGAGCGGGAGAAGCTCACGGTGCCGATCGGCGTCAACGTCGAACAGCTGTCCGCCCGCCACCTCGGGCACGCCGAGCGGCTCCTGACCGCGATCGCGCCGACGCTTGACCCCCTCGACGCCCCGCCTCTCGCCGATCGGCCGCGGGCCGCGCCCCCGTCGGGGACGTAGGCGCCGTCGGGGAGCCGGCGGCCCGGGTTACGTCAGCGCCTTCGTAAGGCTCGCGATCGCCCGGCTCAGGTCCCCCCCGTCGAGCAGGAACACGGTGTCGGTGTAGCACGAGAGCGCTTCGACGACGTTGATGCCCTGGCTCGCCAGCACGCTGGCGAGGTGGCGCAGGAGTCCCGGGGTCTCCTCGATGCTCTCCGGGCTCGTCACCGCGACCTCGACCAGGCCCCGGCGGACGCGAACGAGCTGCGCCTCGCGGACGTGACGGACGACGCGCGGGACCGAGTCCTCGTCCACGAGGATCACCGTTCCCCGGGAGACCTGGATCACTCGGCAGAGGAGGTTCTCGTCGAGCAGCTCCTCGACCACGTCCCCCAGGCGCTGGAGCACGTCGGCACCCAGGCCGACCGTGATCGCGGCGACCTTGGAGCGCGACTCGATCCGGCTCCTTCGGAGGAGGCGGCGGATCGCCGCGTCTCCGGCGGGCTCGCCCCGACCTCGAGGGTACCGTCGGCAGGCGGCGACGATGGCCTCGGTACCGTTCACGCCGAGGTCGGAGGCGATCCGTCGGGCGAGCGCCGCATGGTTCGCGACCCCGGCGCGCAACGCGTCGCCGTACGGGGGATGGGCGTCAAGGTACTCCCGCACCCGACGCGCCACCGGTTCCCCGCGTTCTGGCATGTGTGTCCGGAATCAGACAAATCTGCCCGATGATGTCGCGTAGCGGCCGCATCGTATAAATCTCCACGGTGCGGTCGCCCCCTTGTCCGCAGCGCGCCGATGGCACGATCGAAGGTGGTCCTGGCATACTCCGGAGGCCTCGACACCTCCGTGGCGATCCCGTGGCTCCGCGAGGAGAAGGGGCTGGAGGTGGTGACCGTCACCGTCGACGTCGGCCAGCCGGTCGATCTCGAGAAGGTCCGCGCCAAGGCGCTGGCGAGCGGGGCCGTCGGAGCCTACGTGGCCGACGCCCGGCACCAGTTCGCCGAGGAGTTCCTCCGCCCGGCCGTCCGGGCGAACGCCCTCTACGAGGGCCGCTACCCGCTGAGCACCGCCCTCGCCCGCCCGCTGATCGCGCGGCACCTCGTCGACGTCGCCCGCCGCGAGGGGGCGGGCGCCGTCGCCCACGGCTGCACGGGGAAGGGGAACGACCAGGTCCGGTTCGAGCTCTCGACCCAGAGCCTGGCTCCCGAGCTCGAGGTCCTTGCCCCGGCCCGCGAGTGGGCGATGAACCGTGACCAGGAGATCGCGTACGCCGCCGCCCACGGGATCCCCGTGGAGGCGACGCGGCGCTCGCCGTACAGCACCGACGAGAACCTCTGGGGGCGCTCCGTGGAGTGCGGCATTCTCGAGGATCCCGCCATCGAGCCGCCGGAGGAGGTGTACGCCTGGACGCGCGCCCCCCTGCAGGCCCCCGAGCGGCCGGCGTACGTCACCGTGCAGTTCGAAGAGGGCGTACCGGTCGCGCTCGACGGGGAGCGCCGGCCGTTCCACGAACTGATCTCGCGCCTCAACGAGGTCGCCGGCGCCCACGGGGTCGGCCGGATCGATCACCTCGAGTCGCGGGTGGTCGGGATCAAGAGCCGCGAGGTCTACGAGTGTCCGGCGGCCACCGTCCTGCTCGAGGCGCACCGGGGGCTCGAGGCCCTCGTCCTGCCCCGGGACGTTCTCGCGTTCAAGCACACGGTAGAGCAGCGGTACTCCGAGCTCGTCTACGACGGGCTCTGGTTCGGGCCGCTGCGGGCGTGCCTCGAGGCGTTCGTCGCCGCGACCCAGGAGCGGGTCTCCGGCGAGGTTTCGGTGAAGCTGTTCCGTGGCTTGGCCACCGTCGCCGGCCGCCGATCCCCGGCGTCGCTGTACCGGGCCGGCCTCGCGACGTACTCGGAGGGGGACCGCTTCCGCCGAGAGATGGCGGAGGGGTTCATCTACGTCTGGGGGCTCCCCAGCCGCACCTGGGCGTCCCTCGAGGACCCGCCGGAGCGCGCCCCCCTGCCGTCGTCGGCACCGCGCCGGTAGCCATGGTCCCCGATTCCGCCGCTCCGGTCGCCGGCCCGGCCCCGTCGTACGTGCGCGGCCCGGCGGCGCCGTTCCTCGGCTCGCTTCCGGTCGATCGGCCGATGGCCGTCTACGACCTCGCGGGCAGCATCGCCCACGTCCAGATGCTCGGCACGGTGGGCCTCCTGACCTCGGCCGAGGTGGGGACGCTGGTCGGCGGCCTCCGTACGATCGGCCGGGAGGTCGCGAACGGAGCGTTCCCCTGGCGACCGGAGCTCGAGGACGTCCACACGAACGTCGAGGTCCGCCTCACGGAGCTGGTCGGGCCGGTCGCCGGCAAGCTGCACACCGGCCGCAGCCGCAACGATCAGGTCGCGCTCGACGAGCGCCTGTACCTGCGGGACGCGGTGCGCCGCATCGCCGGCCGCCTGGTCGACCTCGAGGAGGCGCTGCTCGCGCGGGCCCAGGAGGAGGCCGGCACGCCGATGCCCGGGTACACGCACCTGCAGCGGGCGCAGCCGGTGACCGTGGGCCACCACCTGCTCGCCCACTTCTGGCGGTTCGACCGGGACCTGGACCGCCTCTTCGCGACCGCGGGGCGCGCCGACGTCTCACCCCTCGGAGCGGGGGCGCTGGCCGGCTCGACGCTCCCGCTCGATCCCGAGGAGACCGCCCGCCGCCTCGCGTTCCCCGCCGCCTTCGAGAACTCGCTGGACGCCGTCAGCGACCGCGACCCGCTCGTCGAGCTCGTGTTCGACCTCGCGCTGGTCGCGGTCCACGCGAGCGGCCTCGGCGAGGAGGTCGTCCTGTTCGCCAGCCGGGAGTTCTCCTTCCTCGAGCGGTCCGGCGCCCTCGGCTCGGGCAGCAGCCTGATGCCGCACAAGCGGAACCCGGACGTCGCGGAGCTCGTGCGCGGCCGGACCGGCCGCGCCGTCGGGGCGCTCGTCGCGCTCCTCACCGTGCTGAAGGGACTTCCGCTGGCCTACGACCGGGACCTCCAGGAGGACAAGGCCCCGGTGCTCGAGGCGGTCGCCACGGTCGACGGCTCGATCGCCGCCCTCGTCCCTCTCGTCCGCGCGCTCGCCTTCGACCGCGCCCGCCTGGAGGCGGCCGCCGCCGACCCGGAGATGCTCGCCACCGACCTGGCCGAGGGCCTGGTCGCGCACGGCGTGCCGTTCCGCGAGGCCCACGAGCTCGTCCGCGCGGCGGTGGTGGCCGCGGCGGCACCGCCGGCAGGGTCCCCCCCGCCGCTGCGGGTCACCGCCCCCTCCGGGGGTCCTCCGATCGAGCTGCCGCTCGACGCGCGCGCCGCCGTCGGCCGCCGTGTCTCGCCCGGAGGACCCGGGCCGAAGGCGCTCGCCGTCCAGCTCGGACGGGCTCGCCACCGCCTGAACGGGCGGCAGGCCTCCCTCTCCTCGCTCGCCGCGAAGGTCGAGCAGATCGAGGAGCTCGTGAACGAGGGACCAACATGACCGAATGCCCAGAGTGTGCTGCCAGCGTCGAGAGCCACGACAAGATCGTCGGGGAGATCTTCCCCTGCCGGGAGTGCGGGACCGAGCTCGAGGTGAACGCCGTCGAGCCGTTCGGCGTCCAGCCGGCACCGCACGAGGCCGAGGACTGGGGTGAGTGACGGGTTCCGCCTCGGACTCTTCACCACGATCGTCCGGCCCGAAGAGAAGGCGATCCTCGCGGCCGCGACGGCCCGCGGGGTCCCCGTCGACCGGCTGGACGACGGCGAGCAAACGTTCGGCCTCGAGACCCCGGCCGGGCTGCCGGACGTTCTCCTGGACCGCTCGGTAAGCCACACCCGCGCGCTGTACGCGGCGATCGCCTACGCCCACTACGGCGTCCCGGTGGTCAATCCGCCGGAGGTCCTCGAGCTCGCCGGCGACAAGATCCGCACGTCGTTTCGGCTCTCGGAGCGCGGGATCCCGACCCCGCGGACCGTGGTCGCCCTCTCCCCCGAGGCCGCGGCGCGGGCGATCGAGCAGGTCGGTTACCCGGCGGTGCTCAAGCCGGCGGTCGGCTCCTGGGGGCGGCTGATGGCGAAGGTGGACGACGCCGGCTCCGCCGAGCAGATCGTCGAGCACAAGAGCGCCCTCGGCGCGCCGCAGCACTCGATCTTCTACGTCCAGGAGTTCGTCCGCAAACCGGACCGGGACCTGCGGGTGTTCGTTGTCGGCGACGAGGTCGTCGCGGCGATGTACCGGGCCTCCTCCGACTGGCGAACGAACGCCGCCCGCGGCGCGACGACCGCGGCGGCGCCGGTCGGACCGGAGCTGCGGGAGCTCGCCCTGCGGGCCGCCTCGGCGGTCGGCGGCGGCGTGCTCGCGGTCGACCTGATGGAGGGGCCCGGCGGCCTGGTCGTCCACGAGGTGAACCCGACCCCCGAGTTCAAGTCGCTCGCCGCGACGACCGGGGTCGACATCGCGGGCCACATCGTGGAGTACGCGGTCGGAGTGGGCCGCCGATGAACGTCGCGGTCGTCGGCGGCTCGGGGTTCGTCGGGGGCGAACTCGTGCGGCTCCTGCTCGGCCACCCGGAGGTGACCGTCCGGCAGGTGACGAGCGACTCGATGGCCGGCCAGCCGCTCGCGCGCGCCCACCCGAACCTGCGCCGCGCGACCCCGCTCCTGTTCTCCCGCCGCAGCGAGCTCCAGCCGGCCGAGGTGACGTTCCTCGCCACGCCGCACGGGGAGGCGATGGGCCAGGCGCCCGAGCTGCTCGCCACCGGGGGCACCGTGGTGGACCTGTCCGCCGACCACCGCCTGAAGGACGGGGCGGAGTACCCCCGATACTACCACCGGGAGCATCCGCACCCCGAGCTGCTCGCGGAGGCGGTGTACGGCCTCCCCGAGCTCCACCGGGACGCGCTGCGGCGCGCGCGGCTCATCGCGGTCCCCGGCTGCATCGCCACGGCGGCGATCCTCGCGCTGCGCCCCCTCGCGGGCGATCCGGCGAGGCCCGGTCTCCGCGCCGTGGTGGACGCGAAGAGCGGCTCCTCGGCGAGCGGCCGCGACGCGGGACCCGCCGGGCTCCACGCCGAGCGGTCGGGGGTCATGCGCGCGTACGCGCCGACCGGCCACCGGCACACCGCCGAGATCGAGCAGGAGACCGGCGTCCCGATCGCGCTCAGCTGCCATGGCGTCGAGGCGGTGCGCGGCGTCCTCGCGACGGTCCACCTCCTCGGCGCAAGCCCGCTCCCCGATCGGGAGCTCTGGAAGACCTACCGCGCGGCGTACGGCCCGGAGCCGTTCGTGCGCGTGGTCCACGACGCCGACGGGATCCACCGGGAGCCGGAGCCGAAGATCCTCGCCGGGACGAACTTCTGCGACGTCGGCTTCGCCTCCGACCCCGCCCACGAACGCACCGTCCTGCTGGCCGCGCTCGACAACCTCGGCAAGGGCGCCGCGGGAGCGGCGGTCCAGTGCCTGAACGTTCGGTACGGGTGGCCCGAGACGACCGGCCTCGGCTTCCTAGGTCTGCACCCGGTCTGAGGCCCCCGTGACCGTAGTGGTGAAGATCGGCGGGGCGGCGGGGAACGCCGCCGCCGCGGTCGTAGCGGACCTCGCCGGACGCACCGACTACGTGCTGGTCCACGGCGGCTCGGCCGAGATCGACCGCCTCGGGGTCGCGCTCGGCCGGCCGCCCGAGCACTTCACCAGCCCCAGCGGGACCGTTTCGCGCCGGTGCGACCCGGCCCAGCTGGAGACGGTCGTGCTCGCCCTCGCCGGCACGGTCCAGACCGGGCTGGTCGCCGCCCTCGAGGCCCGCGGGACCCGGGCCATCGGCCTCTCCGGGGTCGACGGCCGGCTGCTGCTCGCGCGGCGGAAGACGGGGGTCCGGGCGGTCGTCGGCGGCAAGGTCGTCCGGCTCCCGGACGACCTCTCCGGGACGATCGAGGCGGTCGACGGGGGCCTGCTCCGCAGCCTGCTCTCGCTCGGGCTCACCCCCGTGGTCGGGCCCCCGGCGATCACCGACGCCGGCGAGGTCGTCAACGTCGACGCCGACGCGGTCGCCGCCGCGGTCGCGGGGGCCGTCCGCGCCGAGGTGCTCCTGCTCCTGACGAACGTTCCGGGCGTGCTGCGCTCGGTCGGGGACCCGGCGTCGGTCGTCCCGCGCGTCGCCCGGGACGGGATCGACGAGCTCCTGTCGCTCGCGAGCGGCAAGATGCGCAAGAAGGTCGTGGCCGCACGGGAGGCGCTCGCCGCCGGGGTCCCTCGCGTCGTGATCGCCCCGTCGCAGGTCGACGGTCCGGTCGGCCGCGCGCTCGCGGGCGCCGGGACGGTGTTCGCATGATCCCGGCGGCCTCGGGGCGGGAGTTCGGCGAGGGGTCGCGGCCCCGTCCCACGATCGTCCGGGGCGAGGGCGCGTATCTGTGGGACGCCGCCGGCCGGCGCTACGTGGACCTGGGAGCGACCCACGGAGCCGGGAGCCTAGGGGCCTGCCACCCGGCGGTGGTCGCCGCGATCCGCGAGCAATCCGGTCGGCTGATCCACGTCGGGACCGGCTGCGCGAACCCGGTCCGGACCGAGTTCCTGGAGCGCCTGCTGGGCCTCCTCCCCGCGCGGTTCGCTCGCGTGTTCCTCTCCAACTCCGGGACCGAGGCGGTCGAGGCCGCCCTGAAGATCGCGCGGTCGGTGACCGGGCGCCCGAAGATCGTCGCAGCGCGCCGCGCCTTCCACGGGCGCACGTTCGGCGCGCTGAGCGCCACGTGGCGCCGCGAGCTGCGCGAGCCGTTCGAGCCGCTGGTGCCGGAGTTCGTCCACGTGCCGTTCAACGAGCCCGCCGCCCTGGCGGCCGCGGTCGACGAGCGGACCGCCGCCGTCCTCGTGGAGCCGGTCCAGGGAGAAGGCGGGGTCCACGTCGCGACCCCGGAGTTCCTGCATGCGGCCCGGCGCGAGACGGAGCGCGTGGGCGCCCTGCTCGCCTTCGACGAGGTCCAGACCGGGCTCGGTCGGACCGGTCGCCTGTTCGCGTTCGAGCACACCGGCGTCGTGCCCGACCTGCTGGTCCTTGCCAAATCGCTCGCCGGCGGGGTCCCGATCGGGGCGACGGTGACGACCGCGGAGGTCGAGGCGAGGTTCCGGGGAAGCCACCACTCGACGTTCGGGGGGAACCCGCTCGCCTGCGCGGCCGGCCTCGCGGCGCTGGACGTCCTGGTCCGGGAGCGGCTCGCCGACCGGGCGGCCCGCCTCGGCGCTGTCGCCGCGGCCCGCTGGCCCTCCCTCGCGCCCGAGAAGGTCCGCGAGGTGCGCGGGCTCGGCCTGATGTGGGGGATCGAGCTGCGGGAGCGGTCAGCGCCGGCGTTGGCCGCGCTCGAGGCCGACGGCTACCTCGCGATCCCGGCCGGGTCGACGGTCGTCCGCCTCCTCCCCCCGCTCGTGATCGACGAGACCGACTGGACCGCGGGCCTCGAGGCGGTCGCGCGCGCGGTGCGCCATGGATGAGGCGACGGTCCTCGAGCGGCTCGTTCGCCGCTACAGCCCGTCCGGAGCCGAAGGTCCGGCGGTCGCCGAGTTCCTCCGGCTCGCGCGGGGGCTGGGATACGCGACCCACGCCGATCGGGTTGGCAACGGGGTCGCCACGGTGGGCCGTGGACGGCCGCGCGTCCTCTTCCTAGGGCATATCGACACGGTCGAGGGGGACCGACCCGTCGCCCGGCGCCGGGGCCGCGTCCACGGGAGGGGCGCGGTCGATGCCAAGGGGCCGCTGGCCGCAGCGCTCGGGGCCGGGGTCGGCCTCCGGGGGCCCGGGTCCTACCGGGTCGTCGCCGCCGTAGGCGAGGAGACCGACAGCCGGGGAGCCCGCCACCTCGCCCGGGGGCCGGCCCCGGACGCGGTGATCGTCGGCGAACCGAGCGGCTGGGACGGCGTGACCGTGGGATACAAGGGGGATCTGCGGTTCGCGGCGGAGTTCCGCCGCCCGCGCACCCACTGGGGCTCGCCGTACCCTACGGCCGCGGACCTCGCGGTCGCCTGGACCGGCCGGCTGCGCGCCGTCGTGGCCGCCCGGGCCGGCCCGAGCCCGTTCCGGTCGCCGGGCGCCAAGCTGGTCGGCTTCGCGAGCGATCCGGCCGCCGACCCGGAGGTCGCGCGGCTGCAGTTCGACGTGCGCCTTCCGCCCGGGCTCTCGACGACCGAGCTGTTGGCGGAGCTCCCGGCCGAGCCGCTCCGACCCCGCGTACGGACGACCGTGAGGATCGAGGCGTTCGAGACCGGCCGCTCCGACCCGGTCGTCCGGGCCCTCGAGGAGGGGATCCGCGCCGCAGGGGGCCGGCCCACCCTGTGGAGGAAGAGCGGCACCTCCGACCTGAACGTCGTGGGCCCGGCGTGGGGCCTCGGGGGCGCCGCCTACGGCCCGGGGGACGCCCGGCTGGATCACACGAGCCGGGAGTCGGTCTCGGTGGCCGAGCTGCGGCGCTCCGTCCGGGTCCTGCGGACCGCGGTGCGCCGGCTCACCGCGCGACCGAGCGACGGGCTCACGCCTCCACGATCGGCCGCCGCTCCTTGACGAAGTCGCCGCGCCGCAGCTCGAGCAGCGCTTCGGCGAGCTGCTCGCGCGTGTTCATCACGATCGGTCCGTACCACGCGACCGGTTCGTGCAGGGGCCGCGCCGAGGCCAGCAGGAACCGGGTCCCGGACGCCCCCGCCGTCGCGGTCACGGATCCGCCGTCCCCGAAGAGGACCGTCTCCCCGGCCGGCACCGGGTCCGAGCCGTCCGGCCCGAACTGCCCGGAGCCCTCGATCGCGTGCGCGAACGCCGTACGGCCGGCCGGGACCTCGACGTCGAACCGCTCCCCCGGGGTCAGGCGCACGTCCAGGTACGTCGGCTCGACCGAGAGGCCGCGCACCGGTCCCTCGGCCCCGCCGAACGTCCCCGCGACGACCTTCACCTCGCCGCCGTTGTCGGTCCGTACGCTCGGGATCTGCCGTTGCTCGAGGCCCCGGTACGCCGGGGTCGACATCTTCTCTCGCGCCGGCAGGTTCAGCCAGAGCTGGAAGCCGCGGAACGTCCCGTCGGTGCGCTGGGGCATCTCCTGGTGGACGATGCCGCTGCCCGAGTTCATCCACTGCACGTCGCCGCTCGCGATCACGCCCGAGTTGCCGAGCGTGTCGCCGTGCGCGACGCGGCCGTCCAGGACGTAGGTGACCGTCTCGATACCTCGGTGCGGGTGCCACGGGAAGCCGGCGAGATAGTCGGCCGGCTCCGAGGAGCCGAACCGGTCGAGCAGGAGGAACGGGTCGAACAGGGGGACCTCGGCGTTCGCGAACGATCGGCGGAGCCGGACCCCGGCCCCTTCCAGGGTAGGAACCCCGGGAAAGCGGCGGGCGATGGTTCGGATCGGGGCGGTCATTGTGATTACCTCGCGTAATTCGATTTCTCAGAGTAACTTAAAGGTTGTCCCTCGGCTGCCGCCGTGCCCGAGAGCGGGGGCCGGCCCCCGGCGCCGCGGGTCTTACAACCCGAGGCTGGTGCCCAGCAGGCTGAACGCCTTCCGGCCGGCGTCGGTGGTGAAGCGGATGGTGGGCGGGGAGAGGCGGTCGTGCTCGTTGCTGCGCCCGGAGAGCAGCGCGTCGAGCAGTCGGGCCTGGGACCACCGGACGATCACCGACGGGGGCTCGGTCACGTCGGCCCCGACCGTGACCCGGCCGTCCGCTCCGAGCCGCAGCACGGCGCTCTCCGACTCGGTCTCGAAGCGCCAGGACTGCGGGAGCGCCGCGTGGAGCCCCTCCTTCATCATCCGGTCGCGGTGCGTCTGCAGACGGGCCTCGAGCTGTCGGCCCGCGCTGGCCAGGGCATCGGAGAGCTGCGCCATGTCCCTCCGCCCGTCCAAGGCGCGGCCACATATCAACTCCGGCGGCCCTGCGGGGCCGCGTCACCTCGCCCGGAAGCCGTAGAGCCCGAGCCCGGCCCGCCGCAACGGCCGGGCCCCTCGGCGGCGGGCCCAGGCGGCGAGCGCCGGACACAGGTCCCCCGAGGGCCCGTGGTCGACGATCGCCACGCCGTGGGGAGAGAGGATCCGGTCGAGCGCCCGGAACTCGTCGGCCGCGTCGTCGTCGTCGTGGGGGACGTCGTAGACGAAGAGCTCGATGCCCGACAGCTCCCGGGCCAACCGGGGCAGGAGATCGCGCTTGTCCCCGAGCCGCAGGTCCCAGCGGGAGCGAACGGCGCGGGGCACGGCCCAGCCGGACGCTCGGCCCGGCGGAAGGCTCCACGAGCCAGGGGAGCGTCGGGCTCGCCGGCGCGCCGGACCCCGGCGCGGGAGATCGATCGAGTGCAGCCGCCCGCACCGGTTGACCTTCAGCGCGCGCAGCAGGTACGCCGAGGATACGCCGGAGGAAACGCCTACCTCCAGGACATGGCGGGGACGCAGAAGGCGGGCTACGGCGTAGAGCTCGAGCGGGGCGTCGATCTCCACGTACGAGCTCCGGCCCTCCGACCGGTGCTCTCGGGCGAGATGGCGGTAGAGCGCCCCCTCGGCCTGCGCGCGTGACACCGCCCACTTGGCCCTCGCCGGCGGGCAGCCGGCGAGCCCGGCGACCCAGACCGGATCCGGGTCCGTCTCCGGGTGCATCAGCCGCTCGCGCCGCCGGCGGTCCCCAGTGTGCTGCGATCGCCGACCCACTGTCGAACATGCTCGACCTTGGGGCGGACGCGGCGGATGCGGTCGTAGGCGGCGTCCAGGGAGAGCCCCTCGGCCCGGTGCAGGTACCAGGCGGCGGCGAGAGGGGCCCGCCGGATCCCGTACCCGCAGAACAGCAGCACCGGGCGGCCCTGGGCTCGAGCCGCGCTCACCAGCTCCGCGAGCTGGTCTAGGTTCTCTCGATGCGGGCGGTCCTTCGTCGGGTCGTAGACGGGAAGCCGAACGTCGGCGGGGACCTCCTCGTCGGGCACCGTGTCCATGACGCAGTAGCGCGCGCCGTCGAAGCGGAGGGCGTCGTTCCAGCCGCCGACGTAGACCCCGGGGGCGACCTCGGAGGGACTCGGCGCCGGGCGGCGGGAGGAGGTCGAGCGGGCAGGCCGGGAGGTGGACGTACCGTCGGTCATCGGTCCCGGTACCGTCCTCGCGGGTATCTACGGTATCGCCCTGCGCAACACTTGCGGCACCCCACTCCGCCCTGCGCGGCCGCGGGGCGAGTTATATCCGGGGTCCGGGATGCCGGGCCGTGTGCGTCGCCCCGCCGCTGGACCTCGGCCCAGAGGAGCGCGCCGGCGTGGACCGCCGCAGGTCCGTCGCCAGCGCTCGGGGCCTGGGGGCGAGCATCGTCCGGCGCGCGGCCCAAGGTCTCCCTAACTGGCTCCTTGCCGCTCGTTGGCGGGTCGACCGACCGTTGTCGGCGCGGTGGCGTCGCCGCGTCCCGGAGGCGCGGCTCCTTGGCCGCGAGCCGGACGTGTCCCTGCCCGTCCCGGCACGAACCTCCGAGGAGACGGTCCGGTCGAGGGTCCGCGGGGCCCGGGCGCGCCGGGCCGTCACCGGGCCGGCCGGCTTGGGCCCGATGTGCGGGGTCGACGGGTACGCACGGCGGTCGGAGCCCCCGGACGGGACCTGGGTCGGCCCCCGGCTGCTGCGGCGGGCGGAGGGGGTCGCCGACCGGCTGCGAACGGGGGGCGACGTGCAGCTCCGGTACCCGCACGGGGCCGCCCTCCGGCTCCACCTCCGGCGGTGCCGGCCCGTAGGCTCCACGGCCTCCGTTGCGCGGGCGCCGGCCGCGAGGAACCGGAGCCTGGTCACGCTGCCCACCGGCGTGGGGATCGCTCCGCTCGACCAGACGTACGCCGACGGGACGTTCGAGTCGAACCTCGTCCCCCCCGGGGGAGGTTCCTTCCGCGTGGGGGAGGTCCGCGCCGGCCCCCGGGGGTTCCAGAACGGCCGCCCGGCGCGATACCTGTATCGCGGGAGGGCGTCGCGATTCGCCGAAGGGTATGCCCAGGTCGGCCAAGGTTGGGGCCTAACCTGCGCTCTTGCCGTCGGCCCGAACGAGCGTCTAGATCGGGCGCTGTTGCTCGAGGATCGGGGGCTCGGGACCCCGACAGCACAGATCGGCCGGAACGACCCCCTGGGGGGCCGGACCGCAGTGCTCTCGGGGCCCGCACCGTCGCGGAGCGCGCCCCGCGCCTGACGGCGGGTCCCCTGCGCCGATGCTGGCCACGTCCTACCTCCTGATCGCCGTCGGATTCGGCTTCGCGGTGAGCATCGGCGCCCACTACACCGGGGCCTGCATGGGCATGCCGTACGCGGCCGGCGCGGTCCGGGCGAGCCGCGCGCTCCTGCTGATGGCGCCGCTGGCGTTCGTGGGGGCCGCGCTCGCGAGCCACGGCGTCGAAGCGACCGTGGGGCACGGGATCCTCGCGTCGCCGACGGTCGAGCTGGGGTTGGCGGTGGCGATCGTGACCTCCGCGTTCGCGCTCACGAGCGCCTACAACTTCCTGACGCTCCCGACCTCGACGATCCAGATCCTCGTCTTCTCGACGGTCGGCGCGGGGCTCGCCGCCGGGCTCTCCATCGACTGGTCGACGATCGGGACCCTCCTCCTCCTCTGGGCGGTCGCCCCGTTCGCCGCGTTCGGATTGGGCTACCTCTACCTGAAGGCCGCCGACCGCCTCCGACCAGCCGGCCCGTCACCCTCGGGCCTGGGCCCGGCCGCCTCGGGCGCTCTCGTCGGCGTCGGGGCCGCGGCCTCGTTCGCGATGGGGGCGAACGACGTAGCGAACGCCTCCGGGGCGTTCGTCATGACCGGGCTGTTCGGGCTCGTCGTGGCGGGGACGATCGGAGGGCTCGGCCTCGCGGTCGGCGTCCTCACGTGGGGCCGGCCGATCCTCAGGACCGTCGCGTTCGACCTGGTCCGGCTGGATGCCCGGATGGCCACGGCCTCGCAGCTTGCCCAGTCGACCGTGATCCTGGCCTCGGTGGGGTTCGGGCTGTTCACCTCGATGAACCAGGCGCTGGTGGGGGCGATGCTCGGGACCGGCCTCGCGCGAGGGCAGGCGACGGTCCTGTGGAAGCCGATCCGCTCGATCCTCACCGGGTGGGCGCTGGGCCCGGTCTCCGGGCTCGCCCTCGGGGCCGCGCTCGCGCTGGCGGCCGTCCACCTCGGGGCGGCGTAGCCGCGCGCCGAGCCGGCGCCCGGCCCGGGACCCTTCGTCGCACGAGCACGTTGCTCCGGCCGAACGGACGGACGGTCCGGAACCCCTCGCGGGCGAACATGCGCTCGGAGCCGAACCACGTGGCCACCGCTCGCGGGTCCGTCGACGGGTACGCCTCGACGACCCCGCCGCCGTGGCGTCCGATCGCCTGGAGCGCCGCCCGGAGGGCTTCGCGAGCGACCCCCTGGCGTCGGAACGGACGGTCGACGAAGAAGCAGGTGATCCTCCAGGCGGGCGGATCCCCGAGGCGGTCCCGGAGCGCACGGTACTTCCGGCCGCGCTCGACGCGCGGCAGCTCCTCCCGGCGGCCGAACTGGCACCAGCCGACCGCCTCCGAGCCCCGGTAGACCAGGATCCCGTGAGCGCCCCCGGCGCGGAGGAGCCGAAGGTGATCCCGACGGTTCTGCTCCTGCCGCGACGCGCTCTCGAGCGGTCCGGTCGGGCCGTCCCGGTGGTAGAACATGCACCAGCAGCCGGCCTGCACGCCGTGGTACTTGCGAAAGAGCCCCTCGAAGTCGGCCCACCGCTCGGGCGTGAGCTCTCGGGCCTCCCGCGAGGCCTCCGGGGCGTGGGACCTCGGTGCGCGCACCGCGGTCCCGAAGGCCCGAGAGTGGGTTGAACCTATCGCACCGCGCGGGTCCGAAGAGCGTCCGCCGTGGCCGGCCCGCGGGGGGCGAGGACGGCCCGGAGGAGTCAAGATAACCCAGACCGCCCCTCGCGGTCGCAGGGGGCTCACCTGCGGAAGGTCCTCGTCGTCGTCGGGATCGCCCTCGCGATCGCCGGTCCCGTCGTCATGGTCGGGACGATCTTCCCGAACGACGCCACGTTCGCCGCGGACTCTCCGGAGGCCTGTTCCGGATGCCCGATCGGCTACAACATCTACGCCGCGAGCCCCTCGGCGACCGGGGGTACCGCGGCCCACCTCGCGTGGTCGTCCCCCGCGTTGGTCCGGTTCGTCGCGTTGACCTGCACGAAGGCCGTCACCAGCTCGGAGCTCCAGTCCGATCAGAGCCCCTCCCAGTTCAACGACGATTGCGGAGCCAACGCCACGATCGCGAACTCCTCGGGGACCGGAGGTTCGGAGAGCTTCAACATCCCGTCCGGCGGGAGCCTCGTCTACTTCGCGGTCTCCTCCAGTGCGCACCCGCCGAACGTCACCGCCGATCTGAGCGTGGCCTCGCCGCTGCTCGGGCTCAGCCTCGCCGGCGTCGGCGCCCTCTGTCTCGTGTTCGCGTGGTTCCCGAGGCCGAAGCCCGCGTCGGCGCGCCCTCCGAACCCCCCTCCGGCCGCTCGGGGCTAGCGGCGCGGCCCGCCCCTTGCCGCCGGCCGGTCCGCCCGGGCCGACGTGCTAGGCTACGGCCGAGGGACTCGAACAGCGGCGGCGGGGGGGTCCGCGGAGCTCCCGTGGGGCGAGCGGTCTCCGGCGTCACTCCTGGGGAGGCCCTGCCCTGACTCGCTCGACCGGTGGATCGACCCCGGAACGACACGGAGCTTTAACTTGCAGCGCAGGAGTGACGTCTGCGTGGGCGAGGAACGCCGTCGCCTGGCGGCCATCATGTTCACCGACATGGTCGGCTACAGTTCCCGGGCTCAAGCCGATGAGGCGGCCGCGTTGGCGCTGCTCGACCGGCACAACCGGCTCCTCCGCCCGATCTTCTCGAAGTTCCACGGGCGGGAGGTGAAGACGGTCGGCGACGCCTTTGTGGTCGAGTTCGAGAGCGCGCTCGACGCGACCCGCTGTGCCCTCGACATTCAGCGGATGCTCCACTACTACAACCTTCGAATCGCCGACCCCTGGAGGATCCGGATCCGGATCGGGATCCATGTGGGGGACGTGGTGGAGACCGACGGGGACGTGCTCGGCGACTCGGTGAACATCGCGGCGCGCATCGTGGCGCTGGCCGAACCCGAGGGCATTTGCCTCACCCAACAGGTCTACGACCAGGTCGCGAACAAGGCCGGAACGACGTTCGCGAGGTTGCCCCCGGCCCCGCTCAAGAACCTTCGCGCCTCGGGCAGCATCTACCGCGTGGTGCCGGTCTGGATCGAGCCGGGGAGGCGTCGCCCGAGGGCCGCGGGATCTCGGAACCGACTGATCGCGGTCCTCCCGCTCGCCAGCATCAGCTCCGACCCTCAGGACGGATATTTCGCGGACGGCCTGACCGACGAGTTGATCTCGGAGCTTTCCCAGGTCCGCGGGCTGAGCGTGATCGCTCGCACCTCGGTGGCGCCGTACAAGACCGCTCCCAAATCGATCGCCGAGGTCGCCCGCGAGCTCGGGGTCGACACGGTCGTGGAGGGGAGCGTGCGCAAGTCCGGACGCCAGGTCCGGATCTCTCTCACGCTGGTCGACGCCGAGACCCAGAGGCATCTGTGGAGCCATCGGTACGACCGGGAGGTCGACGACGTGTTCGCCGTCCAGGAGGACATCTCGAAGCGCACGTCCAAAGCGCTCCGGCTGGAGATCGACCGGACCGGCCGCTCCGACGAGCGGCCTCCTCCCGTCCCGAATCCTCGCTTCGGGACCGTGACCACCGGGGAGGCCTACGACCTGTATCTCCGCGGGCTGGTGGCCGCGAGCAACCCCCACGAGAACGGCTACGCCGAAGCGGTCCGCCTCTTTGAGCTCGCGATCCGCGTGGACCCGACCCTGGCGGAGGCGTACGCGGCCTGCGCGAACCTCTACGTCACCGTCGCGGGGGACGAGGTCGCCATGCGGGAAGTGATACCCCGAGCGCGAGAGCTGGCACGACAGGCGCTCGAGATATCGCCGGACCTGTCCGAGGCCCACGCCGCGCTCGGCAACATCGCCCTTCAGTTCGACCACGACTGGGAGCTCGCCGAGACGGAGTTCACGAACGCCATCGCCCTGAACTCCAGCAACGTCGTCGCCTACCGCTTCTACGGGATGCTCCTGAGGACCCTCGCACGGTACGACGAGGCGAAACAGGTGCTTCGTCGCGCGATCCTGCTCGACCCGGGGGGGTACGACCAGATGACGCTGGCTCTCGTGGAGATCCTGAGCGGCAACCTCGAGGTCGGCGTTCGGATGGCCGAGGAGGCGGGGGGACACCACCGCCGGGAGTCGCTCGCCCATCGGCTCCATCTGGGGCTCACCTACCTCCAGGCCGGGCGACCGGCCGACGCGCTCCGGATGGCGGACAGTCCCCGGGACGGAGCGACCGACTCGGAACGGTTCGACGGCGCTCTCCTGGACGCGCTGGTCGGGCGTCCCGATGCGGGGCGCCGAGCGGCGGAGGAAGCGGAGCGTGGCGAGGCGAAGTCGTACACGTCCGCCGCCCACCTTGCCATGCTCTACTCCGCGCTGGGGGAGCGCGCGCGAGCGCTCGATCTCCTCGAGCAGGACTACCGGGAGGGCGACGCGACGTTATGGCTGTACTACCGAGGCGTGTTCTTCGACCCGATCCGGGACGACCCGCGGTTCCTGGCGTTGCTTCGAAGCTACCGGCTGCCCGGTGACCCGCCTCGCCACGACGAGAGCGTCCCGCGAGGAGCCCGGGGGCGGCGCCCGGCGCGTTCCCGCACGTAGGCCACCCGGCCCTCCGGTCGCTCCCGGGTCCGTTCGCGTGCGACGGGGGTCCGCGGATCGACGGCTGCTGAGCCGGCCCAACCTGTTCCCCTCGGCTCCGGAAGCCCAGCGAGGTCCCGGGATCTACTTGCGTCGGACGCCCGGGAAACCCCAGACTCGGTTTCCGGTCGCGGCGCCAGCCGCCTATCGGTCGGCGGTGCAGGTCCCTGTAACGGCCTCCCCACCCGCACGCTGACGGTCTCGAGACCGCGCGGCGCGCTTCTTCGCCCGGCCGACACGGTCGAGGCGATGACCCCAGGATCGCCGACGGCGTCGGCGCACGCCCCCGAGGGCCTGAGGGTGCTGGGCCGACGTGGAAGGCCCGCCCCGGGAGTCCTCGAGGGCTGTCTCGAGACGCACGCGGGCGCGCGAAATCCCTCCGGGCTCTCCCACGGTCCCGGCGGCTGGCCGCGGTGTGCGGTTCCGGCAGGAGGGTCGCCCCCGGAGCGCCGAGCGGAATTTCGAACGACCGGACGAGCCTTTGGATCGTAGGGTCACCGGCACAGAGTCGAGGTGGCGAGAGGTAGGAGGCCGAGGGAGCCCGTTCGGAAACTCAGCAGGCGGGATGCGTGGCGCGTTCCGGCGCGGGCGTGCGGGGCGCGAGCGTCGTCCGAGGCTCCCGCGGAATCGTCGGGTCGGCCGGCCGGTAGAGCGCCGAGCACGCTCCGAAACGAGGCCGCCGGCCCCCCGCGGCGTTACAAGGACCGATCGGAGGCGATCCGAAGTATAGCCGAGGCCGACCGGTCGACGTCGTCCTCGGTCGTCGCCCACGAACTGACGCTGATCCTCATCGCGGTGGTACCGTGCCAGACCGTGCCGCCGCACCAACAGGTGCCGTCCTTCTGCACCGCGGCGATCACCCGCCGCGTCTCGTCGTCGTTCCCGAACGAGACGAGCACCTGATTCAGATCGACCTCGTTCAGGATCCGATACCCGCCGGCGCGGAGGAGCGACGCCATCCGAGCCGCGTGACGACAGCATCGGTCGACCAGGTCGGCGAGCCCCGACCGTCCGAGCGATCGGAGGGCCGCCCACGCATCGACGCCCCGCGCTCGTCGCGACATCTCGGGGACGTACTCCATCGGCTCGCCCTCGAGCGATCGGGGAAGGTACGCAGCGGGGGCTCCCGCCATGGCGGCCCGAAGGTGCCGCCCGTCGCGCACGAACACCGCGCCGCTATCGTACGGGACGTTGAGCCACTTGTGGGCGTCGATCGCCCACGAGTCGGCGTCCTCGATGCCCGCTGTCAGCCTCCTGCGGTCCGGACTGGCGCGGGCCCAGAGGCCGAACGCCGCGTCGAAGTGCACCCAAGCGCCGCTCCGATGCGCCCGCTCGCAAAGCTCGCGCGCCGGGTCGAACGCCCCCGTGTTGACGTTCCCGGCCTGCGCGCAGACAATGCTCGGTCCCGACAGCTCCGGGAACCTATCGGCGCGGATCCGGCCTTGCTCGTCGGCGGGTACCCGAACGACCCGGTCGCGCCCGAACCCGAGAAGGGCGAGTGCCTTGAGGACCGAAACGTGGACCTCCTCCCCGACGACAACCGACACGGCCGGGGCCCCGAAGAGACCCCGGGCCTCGACGTCCCAGCCGGCGGCCTCGAGCACTGCGTGCCGCGCGGCCGCCAACCCCGAGAGGTTCGCCATGGTGTCTCCGGTGACGAACGCCCCCCGCGCGCCGGGTGGGAGTCCCAGCGCCTCCCGGATCCACGCGAGGGCCGTCTCCTCGAGACGTGCCGCTATCGGGGACATTGCCTCGACGGCCGCGTTCTGATCCCACGCTCCGGCGAGCCAGTTTGCCGCGAGCGCGGCGGGTAGCGCACCTCCGATGACGAACCCGAAGTACCGGCCGCCTGCCGAGCCCACCGTAGCCGGGGAGCCAACCTCGTCGAGCAGACGCAGGACCTGGGCGGGATCTTCCCCCCGTTCCGGTAGGGGTCCGCACAGCGCCCCGAGCCGCTCGAGCGCATCCGCGGTCGGGCTCACCGGGCGAGTTCGCAGCGACTCCAAGTAACGGCCGGCCCGCGCCGCCGCTTCGTTCAGCAGACTCGCATCGCCGCCGTCCACAGCGGGGGGACTTCGGATCCTCCCATGATGTTTCCGGTGAGGCTAGCGAGCCGGTGTCGAACCCGAATCACTGCGACCCGCGGAAACGCCGGCTCCGAGGGGAGCCGCGAGGAACGCTGCGGATCATCCTCGAGGGACTTCACCCGGGTGAAGGCGAAGGGAGTGGGCGCCTGGAGGGCGATGGTCTTCGACCCGTTCCGTCGCCGACGACAGGCCGAATGTCAGTATCGGTGCCGGGCGGTCATCGAAGGCGTGTTCGGAGCCTTCAAGGACCGCTCCAGGTCGTGGGTCCGTCTCGCCGGTGGAAGGCCCGGGGGGTCGAGGTCCTCTCGCGGACCGTCGTATGGAACGGCTGCGCCGTCAGTTACCACGGCGGCCTGCGAGAGAGCGCTCGGTCCACCTCGCTCCGCCCCCCACTTTTATGGGGGCGAGGGGTGACCGGCCGAGATGGCCCCTCCTGGAGAGGACCCCGCCGCGATCAAGGATCGGGAGCGAGCGATTTGGTCCGCCGCTTCGGTCGGCTGGAAGACCTACGACGAGACCCTGGTCGCTTTCTCGCGTCCGGTCTCCGAAGCCCTGATCCGGCGCGCCCGGATCGCTCGGGGGATGCGCGTCCTGGACCTCGCCTCCGGGACCGGCGAGCCGTCGCTCTCAATCGCCGAGCAGGTCGCTCCCGGAGGCTCCGTCCTCGGCATCGACATCGCCGAACCGATGCTGGCGGTCGCCCGCGAAAAGGCGACCGCCCGCGGGCTCAGGAACGTGGAGTTCCGAGCCGGTGACGCCGAGGCCCTGGCGCTTCCCGAAGGTTCGTTCGACGCCGCCACGATGCGCTGGGGAATCATGTTCCTCCCGGACCCGGTCGGCGTGCTTCGATTCGTCCACCGCGTCCTGAGACCCGGGGCCGCGGTCGCGCTCGCGGCCTGGGGGCCCCCGGCCGCGAACCCGTTCCTTCGGATCCCGCTCGACGTGCTCCGGCGTTACACCGAGGTCCCGACCCCGGCTCCCGGGAGCCCGGGATTGTTCGCGTTCGGGGACCCCGATCGGCTCCCGGGCGCCCTGACGAGCGCCGGGTACCGGGACGTCGAGAGCGTCGAGCTCCCGATGCGGATGACGAACTTCCGCGACGGAACCGAGTACTGGACCTTCCAGCGGGCCATCGCCGGTCCGATCGCTCGGCTGTACGACCCGCTGGATCCGGCGACGCGCCGGACGGTCGACGCGGAGATCGCAGCGGAGAGCGAGCGGTATCGCCGGGGCGACCGGCTCGAGATCCCGGCGATGACGTGGATCGCGGGGGGGCTCCGATGACTCCCGTTCCCCGGGAGCGCGGCGGTCGCGCGATCGCCGGCGACACGAGCCCGCGTACGAGGGGCTCTGACTCCCCGGGGCCGGGGTAGGATGACGGAACGCGATGCGCCCGGCGGCGACGCACGGGCCGGCGGACAGACGGCGCCGGGGGACCGGACCGTGCTCGTCGTCGGGGGGACCGGCGACCTCGGCGGCCGGGTCGTCGACCAGCTTCTTGCGCGCGGGAAGCGGGTCCGCGCCCTCGTCCGACCTGGGAGCGACGCCACTCGCCTGGAGCGCCTCGGCGTCGAGGTGGTCCGCGGGAACATGCTGGTGCCGGAATCGCTGGACCCGGCGATGCGCGGGGTCTCCGCCGTCGTCTCCAGCGCGATCGGCTACTCCAAGCGGAAGAAGGGCGACTCGCTCCGGACCGACTTTGAGGGAAATCGGAACCTCGTAGAGGCCGCCCGGCGCCAGACCGTCCCGCGATTCGTTCTGCTCAGCATCTTACGCTGCGATCTCGCCCACCAGGTTCCCCACTTCTGGGCCAAGAAGGAGGCCGAAGACCTCCTCGAGCAGCGGGGAGTCCCGTTCGTGGCCGTTCGCCCGGGGGCCTTCCTCGGCGGACGCTCCGGAGGCTTCCTGGCCCGCGGAGTCCGCCGAGGTAAGGTGTTCCGGATGATGCCGCCGGGGGTCCGGATTACGTTCATCCATCCGGACGAAGTGGCTCGGGTCCTCGCGCGGGCGACCGAGGAGTCGATCGGCCTGAACCAACGGATCGATCTCGGCTCCGACCGCCCCCTTTCCACCGAGGAGCTCGCGCAGACGTTGACCGCCGTGCTCGGACGGACGGTGAAGCCCGGAGGGTCGGGAACGCTGCACTTCCTGCACTTCTTCGCTCGGTTCAGCCGGTCGATGCGGGATTATTCGGCGATGTTCGACTTCTTCGCCACCGGGAAGTACATCGCCGACACGACGCTCCAGGCGAAGCTGTTCGGTCCGGTCCCCCGGGTCGAAGACGCCGCCCGGA
>JASHRJ010000140.1 GCA_030037395.1 Thermoplasmata archaeon | reverse complement strand
GTGGCGTGGATCCGCGGCACGAGCCAGTACTCGGACTTCCACAACCTCGCGAACGCCGGCTCGCTCACGGAGTGGGTCGGCCTCCGGCACGCGGCGCGGGAGGCGCTCCGGGGCGCCGGCATCGGCGTGGGCGAGCTCGATCTCGCGGAGCTGCACGACTGCTTCTCGATCTCGGAGATCGTCGAGTACGAGGCGCTGGGGCTCTGCCCGCCGGGCGCCGGGGGCCGGTGGGTCGAGGAGGGGGAGGCGGAGCTCGGCGGCACGCTCCCGGTCAACTGCCGAGGGGGGCTGCTCGGCTGCGGCCACCCGCTCGGCGCCACCGGGATCGCGCAGGCGGTCGAGGTGTACGAGCAGTTCGCCGGCAAGGTCGCGCCGGCGCGTCAGGTGCGCGACCCGAGCTGGGCGCTGGTGCACAACCTCTCCGGCAGCGCGAACGTGCACTCGGTCATGGTCTACGAGCGGGGGGAGGCGACGTGAGCGCGCCGCAGCCGAGGCGCCCCCGGCCAGCCCTCGAGATCGCGCCGCCCCTCCCTCCGCCCGCGGCGGAACGGTCCGCGCCGTACCTCCTTGACTTCCTCCCGCGGGAGACGGACGCCGACACGCGCCTCGCCCGCTTCTTCGCCCGGCTCCGGGAGGGACGTCTGTCCACGACCCGGTGCCTCCGCGACGGCCAGATCTCCTGGCCCCCTCGGACCGTCTGCCCCCGCTGCCACACCGGCGAGCTGGAATGGGTCGACCTCCCCGAGCGGGGCCGGCTCTACGCCTTCAGCGCGGTCCTGGCCGGGGCCCCGCTAGGGATGGAGCAGGAGGTGCCGTTCGCGGTGGGGCTGGTCGACCTGGAGGGGGCCCCGCTCCGGCTGTTCGGCCGGATCGTCGGGAAGGGGTGGAGCGAGCTTGCCATCGGCGAAGCGGTGGCCGTCGAGCCGTACCTCTCGGCCGACGGGCGGGCGTTCTACCGGTTCCGCGCGGGCGGCCCGTAGTCGGGGCCCGCGGGCAGGCCCGGCGTCGCCGGGCGCCGGGGCCGGGCGCCGCTGAGCGAGGCTATTTATACGGCCCCTCGGTCTCGCGCGCCGCCGGTCTTAGGGAGCCCGGCGACGGATGGATCCGCGCTCCGCAGAGTGGTGGCGACGTCACGGATGGACGATCGCCCTGCTGATGCTGGCGTTCAGCATCGCGTTCGCGATCCGGACCATCTGGACCTACCCGATCGTCGAGCAGTACGGGCCGCTGTACACGTACGCGGGCGGATCGGACTCGTACTACCACTCGCGCGTGGTGACCTACATCATTCTCACGAATCACAATCTGATCTACGACCCGATGCTCAAGTTCCCGATCGGGGCGACGAACCCGCGGGAGCCGCTGTTCGACTGGATGAGCGCGGCGCTGGGGCTGGCGTTCGCCCCCGTGTTCGGCGGGAACGCCGTCAACTCCGGCGCGTGGTTCCTCGACCTGCAGGCTCCGCTCTGGGCGGCGCTCGAGGTGTTCCCGATCTACCTGATCGGGCGCGAGGTCAGCAGCCGGCGCACCGGACTGGTCGCCGCGCTGATCTTCCCGTTCCTCAGCGGGAGCATCGACACGTCGACGTTCGGCTACGCGGACTATCAGTCGTACTACACGTTCATCCTGCTCGTCGTCGTCTACGCGTTCATCCGTACGGTGAAGGCCGTGGGCCACCGTCGGTGGGTCGAGAGCTATCGGCACCCGCGCCAGTACCTGCCGGGGCTGCTCGGCTACCTTAGGACCGAGCGGACCGCGGTCAAGTGGTCGGTCTTTACCGGGGTCGCCTTGGGGGCGTTCGCGCTCTCCTGGCAGGGGTACACGTTCGCGATCCTGGTGATCGGGTTCACCGCGCTGGTCGCGATGCTCATCGAGCGGATCCGGCACATCGACTCGTTCGGCCTCTACGTCTCGATCTGGATCATCGGGCTGATCGCGTTCGCGATGGCGGTACCGTACTACGTCGTCCAGGGGGAGGCGCGGGTCTTCCTCGACCTCCCGATCCTGCTGTTCTTCGGCACCCTCGCCCTCCTCACGCCGTTCCTGCTGATGCGGGACATCCCGTGGGTCTTCTCGATCCCCGCGCTCATCGGGGTCGTCGCCGCCGGCGCGATCGCCCTCAAGCTGGTCGAGCCGTCGTTCTTCACGGCGGTCGTCACCGGGCAGAACTACTTCGTGAAGAACCTGATCTACTCGACGATCGCCGAGGCGCAGGCGCCGTCGATCGACGCGCTGATCATCGGCTACGGGGTGGTGACGTTCTTCCTCGCGTTCGTCGGCCTCGCGATGTTCGGGTGGCTGCTGGTCCACCAGCGGTTCAAGCGGCACCACATCGCCTTCCTGATCTTCGCGATCACCTCCGTCTACCTCCCGATCTCGGCGTCGAAGTTCTTCCTCGTCGGCACCCCGGCGTACGCCTTGCTGAGCGCCGAGGCGATCCATCGGACCCTCGACGTCGGCGGCTACCCGCAGCTCCGCCGCTCGGTCGCCTCCCTCACCGACCGCGGGGGGACGCTGACCGCGTTCCGCAAGTCGTTCAAGGCGCGGCACGTCCTCGTGCTCGCGCTGGTGGTCGGCGTGCTGCTGCCGAACATCTGGGTGTCGATGGACGCGGGCATCCCGAGCAACACGAAGGACGCGGTCGCGGTCCAGATCAACAACACCCTGCCGTCCTGGCTGAAGCTCAACCAGTCGTCCCCGGCGAGCAACATCCTCGGGGCTGCCGGCTCCGGCCTGGACACGCCGAACCAGTACGACAGCGCCGCGTACAACTGGCTCGCGACGCAGGACACCGGGATCCCCGAGCCGCAACGTCCGGCGTTCATCAGCTGGTGGGACTACGGGTTCCAGGCGATCGACCAGGGCCAGCACCCGAGCGTCGCGGACAACTTCCAGAACGGGATCGACCCCGCGGGCCAGTTCCTGCTCGCGCAGAACGAGTCGCTCGCCATCGGCGTGCTCGCCGCGACGCTCCTGCAAGGGGAGATCCACGCCTCCGGGATCCCCACGCTGCCCCCGCAGCTCAACGAGATCCTCGCGGCCGACGGGGTGAACCTCACGCTCCTGCACCGGTACCTGGACGACGAGTCGGGCGACTACGCGATGGTCGTCAGCGACCCGGCGAAGTACCTGCCGGTCGACCCCTCGACCCTGACCGACGACAACGCGATGTACCTGGTGGTCTCGTACTACCTTGCCGACCACCTTTCGCTGAACGGCGTCTCCCAGGTCTACAACGACCTGATGCTCTACACCGGCTGGTCGATCCGCTACGACATGGTCGACAGCCGGCTGTTCCCGTTCAGCGGCTCCGACACGGGGATCTTCTACGCGCCGGCGGAGCTCACGGGTCGGGTCGTGAACTCCGAAGGGGTCCCCACGACGTTCTTCAACGTCACGATCCTCGGGTCCGACGGCAACACCTACCCGCTCGGTCCGCTGCCCGCCGGCGTCTCGGCGGTGCAGTACAACATCAACTGGTCGGCGCCGTTCTACAACACGATGCTGTACCGCACCTACATCGGCTACAACGGCTCGGAGGTGGGCCTCTCGGGCGGCATCCCCGGGCTGAGCGGAGCGGCGGAGGCGTACCCGCTCAAGCCGGGCTGGATGCTCCAGCACTTCGAGATCGAGTACATGACGGCGTACGTCTGCCCCGGGGTGAAGAACGTCACCGCGAACCCGGGGTGCAACGTCGCCGAGAACCGCCCGACCGCGTTGGAGATCGCCAACAAGACCGGCGGGACGGCGAACACGTCCGCGGACATGTACTTCCAGGGCGGCGAGTCGATCCTGGTCTACTACCCGGGCGTGACCCTGTACGGTCGTCTCCAGCTTCCGGACGGCACCCCCGTGCCCGGCGACCGGGTCACCGTCTACGACGCCTGGGGAACCCCCCACATGACGACCGTGACCTCCGAGAACGGCTCGTTCAGCCTGATCCTTCCGCCCGGCAACGATACGGTCAACGTCACCGCGGGCGCCCTCGACTCGCTCAACCAGTCCGGTACGAACCTGATCTCGTCGACCAAGATCTACATCCCGAACGCGCTCGGGTTCAGCCCGACCGCCCCGACGATGGCGCGGACGTTCACGGTCGACAACGCGACGGTCAACGGCCAGGTCTACTGGAACGTCTCGGGAACCCCCTCGTACGAACCGAGCACCGACAAGGTCGTGGCGGGCGCCCAGGTGGATTTCGTCGACGCGAACAACGTGACGCTGATGACCGCCACCACCGACCCGAGCGGAACGTTCAGCCTCACCAACGTCCCTCCCGGCTCCTACAGCGTCCAGGTCGTCTACGCGGGGGTCACCTACAACCAGAGCGCCCAGAACGTCAGCGCCGGGGGCACGAGCCAGCTCTCCCTGCCCCTCAGCCCCGGTACGATCAAAGGCTCCGTGATCTCGGCGTCGACGCACGCCGGCGTCGAGGGGGCCGCGGTCAACCTGACGAACGCGAGCGGGGTGGTCGCCTCGACCCGGACCGGGAGCGGCGGCAGCTACACGTTCACCGGCGTCTCGCCGGGCAACTACACGGTCCGCGCCACCGGCTCCCCCGCGTACGTCTCGAGCCCGGCGGCGTTCGCCGCCGTCACGGCGCCCGGGGGCACCGCGACGGTCAACCTGACGATCCAGCCGGTCGGCACCGTGGCGGTCGCCGTCGCGGCCGCGGGGACGATGGTGCCGAACGCGTCGGTCCGGTTCACGCCGCTGCTCTCGTTCGCCGGCACGTCCCGGAGCGCCATCGACGCCGTGATGAACGCGTCGACCAACTCGACGCTGGGCACCACGAGCGCGGCCGGGGTCGCGCGGCTCGCGCTGCCGGTCGGCAGCTATTCGGTGTACGCCACCGCGACCGTGAGGGGCCGGCCGTACGTGGGCCTCGCGACCCTCAACGTCAGCGGCCCCGGCACCACCACCGCCTCCACGCTGACGCTCCTTCCGTCGCTGAGCGTGCGGTTCCCGGCTTCCGGGGCCTCGAACTCCACCTCGAACCAGACGGTCGTGATCGCCAACGGCGCGGACGGATCGGAAGCGATCGCCTGGGGGGCCCCAAACGGGTCGGTCGCGCTCCGGCTGCCCGCGGGCAGCTACAGCTTCCTCACGCTGCAGGGGACCAACTCCACGGCGGTGGCGCCGCTCGCCGGGTTCTTCCGGGCGAACCTGACCACGACGACGACGCTGCCGCTCGACCTCGGCGCCTCGGTCACCTCGAGCTTCACGATCGGCGTGGTCGACTCGCACGGTGAGGTGGACGTCCCGGCGAGCAACGCGACGGTGACCGTCAGCGGCGATCCGACCGGGCCGTCGCTCCGGCAGACCTCCAACGCCGGCGGGGACGTCGTGTTCTACCTTCCGACCTCGCCGTCCGGCACGACCGGCGGCTACTGCCTGAACGTCACCGCCTACGGCTTCTCGTCGTACGACGCCTGCGGGCTGTCGGCCGGCGATCTCCGGAACCTCACGACCCTCCCGCTCGCGATGACCCCGACGGCGGTCTCCCTGCGGGTGCCGGGCCTGCCGTCGAACACCTCCGTCACGGTCAACGTCACCGGCGTGAGCGCCGGCACCGCCGACAAGACGTTGCGCGGGAACCCGCCGTTCTCCTTCTCGCTCGCGCCGGGGAACTACACCCTCACCGCGTCGGCGACGGTCGACCACGGGGCGACCGTCTACCTCCCGTCGCAGGCGCTCTCGGCCACGATCCCGCGGGGGGCCGGCTACGCGAACCTCACGCTGACGGTCGTGCCGCAGATCAACGCGACCGGGGCCCTGGACCTACCGGCCGGGGTCGCCGCGGCCAACGTCACCGTCGCGCTCGCGTCGGCGGCGCTGAACCTTTCCGTCAACGGTACGAAGTACACGGCGAGCTTCCGCGCCACCCCCGCGAGCTATTCGGCGACGGTCACCGGGACCGGCAACGGCGTCACCTACGTCAACGTCAGCCACGTGACGGTGCTCGCGAACGGCACGATCCGGCCGGCGCTCCGCCTCTCGGTCCCCGGGGTCGCGTTCACCGGCACCCTGGTCGGTTCGAACGGCACGACGCTCGCGGTCAACACCACCGTGACGCTCCGGGGACCGGCGGGCCTCACGAGCGTGCTGGCCGTGAAGTCCGGGACCTTCTCCGCGACGCTTCCGCCCGGCACCTACAACGCGTCGGCGCAGGTCGTGGCCCCGACCTCGGGCCCGAACGGCACGTACAACATGTCCTACACGACGGCCGCCGACGCGGCCTGCGTGCTCTCCGCGGACGAGGCCTCCTGCACCCTGACGCTCGGGGGCACCGAGGTGCTGGTCCCGATCGACGGCACGCTGGTGCCCACCGCGGGCGGAGCCCCGATCGACGGCACCGTGCGCCTCGCGGGACCGTATCCGTCCACGAACCTCACGGTGCTGTCGGCTCCCTCGGGCACGTTCTCGACGGACCTGCGGCCCGGCGCCTACATGTACTACGCGAACTCGAGCTCGGGGACCGGCGCGGCGGCGATCGGGGCCCTGCTCGCCCTCCCGTCGACCGGCACGAACGTCACGATCCGGCTCGCGCCCGCCTGGACGGCGTCGCTCACCGTCGCCTCCCCGAACGGGAGCGTCACCCTGACCGGGCCGACGACGATCACCGTCAAGGATGCGTTCGGCAACGTCGTGCGGTTCCCCGGCCTCGCCGCCGACACCACGTTCGGGCTGATGCTCGCGCCGGGGACGTACTCGGTGACCGCCAACGCCTCGGCCCTTCGCAACGGGGTGGCCGGCAACGCGACCGCCAGCGCGTCGGTGGTCGTCTCGACCGGGAACGTCGCGCAGTACCTCGGGCTCTCGGTGCCGATCGTGGCCACCGTCGGCGGGAGCGTCGTGGGACCGGGGACGGTGGTCGTCAACGCCGGCGGCCAGGTGACCGTGCCGTTCACCGTCCGCAACACCGGCAACGAGCCGCTGACGGTCCACCCGGTCGGCTCGCCGGCGGGATGGACGTTCGCCTTCTCCCCCGCGAACTTCACGCTCGCCCCCGGCGCGAACGCCTCCGGCGAGGTGCTGATCACCGTGCCGGCCCGCACCGCCGTGACCCACCCGCCGGTCGCGCTCACCTTCAAGCTCGGCAACGGCACCGACGCCGGGGCGGTCAGCCCCGCGCCGATCGTCCAAGTGGTCGGCTACTACGGCCTCGCGGCCGGGCCGATCGCCGGTCAGCCGACGCAGGTCGGTCCCCGCGACGCGATCACCACCTTCTACGTCAACAACACCGGCAACACCAACGAGACGGTGAACCTCACGGTCGTCGACGCCGCCCGCCTCGCCTCCCTCGGCTGGAACACCTCGTGGACGATCAACGGGACGGCGAACGCCTCCGGCAACCTGAACCTGACCGCCGGCCAGAACTCGACGGTCACGCTGAACGTCAGCGCGAACGCGACCGTCGCCGCGCCGCCCGGCTCGGTGACCGTCCTGGCGCAGGTCGTCGGCACGGGAGGGGAGTTCTCGAGCACCTTCCGCCTCCCGATCCCGCGCACCTCCGTGGGGCCCAAGGCGGGCTCGCTGGTCGTCACGGGCCCGAGCCTCGCCGCCGGGCCGAGCGGGCTGCCGGTCTGGGTGCTCCCGCTCGCCGCGTTCACCCCGGCGATCGCGCTGATCGTCGGGATCGTGACGTACCGCTGGTGGCGGACCCGGAGGTGGACCCGGCGATGAGGTCGGTTCCTCCGCTCGCCGCGGCCCTCGCGCTCCTCCTCGCGGCCGCGGGCGTGCTGGCCGTCCTGGGGATCGGGGCGGCCGCCGCCCCCGCGGCGTCCCAGAGCCTTCCGGTGAGCGGCAACGTCACCGGTCCGTCGGTCGTGCCGATCTTCGACAACGTGACCTATTACCTGAACGCGACCGGCGGGCCGGCGGTCGTCAACGGCACGCTCGTCGGGAACCTCACCTACACCGTGAACCTCAGCGGCGCGAACACCACGGGCTCGTCGGTGACCCCGACGAACGGCTCGATCACGAACCTCACCGGGCCCGTGGACCTCAACGTCACGATCGGCGGCATCCCCCAGCGCCTGACCCTGTCGGTGGACGTGACGAGCACGCTGCTGACGAACTCCACGTCGCGGACGTTCACCGTCACGATCACGGTCGTGATGCCGTACACCGTCCGCGCGGTGCTCGTCACCGGACCGTACGCCGGCGTGCTCGCGTTCTCGGTCAACGTCTACCTGGACGGGACCGCGATCGGCAACGTGACGGTCCCCGCGTTGAGCGCGAACTCGACGTACAACCTCACGTACCGCTACGCGACCACCGGCCTCTCGGCCGGCTACCACACGTTCACCCTGTCGCTGCTGAACGAGCACGGCCTCGTGACGTTCGGCCGCGGACTGACCGTGCTGTCGGTCACGTTCTACGTCCCCGCCGGTCCGCCGAACGACACGCTCTGGGTGGTCGCCGGGATCGTGGCGTTCTTCGGAGCACTCTTTATATTCGCCACCCGAGTGGCCGCGCGCCGTCAGGGCGCGGCACGCCGGTAGGCGCGCCGGGCCGGGGCGGTCCCTCGAGGTCGAGCGATGCTGAGCGTCCGGGCCGATCTGAAGTGCGCCTCCTGCGGCCGCGGGCTGCGCGGTCCCGGGACCACGCAGTTCACCTGCCCGAACTGCGGCGAGACCCCGATCGGGCGGTGCGCGCGGTGCCGGGACCAGAGCGTGACCTACCGGTGCCCGAAGTGCGCCTTCGAGGGCCCGTAGGGGCGGCCGATGGGCAAGGTCGCGGTCCTCTTCCGGCTCATGCCGCGCGGGCTCGAGACGGACCTCGCCGCGGTCGCCCGGGCGCTGCCGGCGTCGCTCCCGAACGGGGTCACGGTCCGCGGCAGCCAGGTCAAGGACGTCGCCTTCGGGCTCCGGTCGCTGCTCGTCTCGGTCGTCATGGACGACACCGGCGGGGTCCTCGAGTCGACGGAGCACGCGCTCGCCAAGCTGCCGGACGTCGAGTCGGTCGAGGTGATGGAGGAGGGTCTGCTGTAGCGGGCCCCCGGGCACCGCCGTGGACCTGTTCACCCACGTCCTCGTCGCCTACCTCGTCACGTTCGGGATCGTCGGCTTCCGCCCCGAGTACCTCGCCGCCGGGGCGCTCGGCGGCGGGCTGCCGGACGCCGACGCGCTGTTCTTCCCGCTCGCCCGGCGGTTCCCGATCCTGCGCCACCACGGAATCACGCACTCGCTGTTCGGCGTGACGCTCGTCGCGGGGGTCGGGGCCCTCGTCGCCCCCCTCCTCGCCCCCGGGAGCGTGGCGATCTACTTCCTGGTGCTCGAGGTCGGCGGCCTCTGCCACATCGCGCAGGACGGCTTCACCCACTTCTCGGTCCCGCCGCTGCTGCCGTTCTCCGATCGTCGGCTCGAGCTCGACGCCGACCGGGCGATCAACCTCGTCACGCTGGTCGTCTCCGTCGCCTCGTTCTACCTCCTGCTCGGGGTCGAGCGGAACCGGCTGCCGTTCTCGGTGTACCTGGCGACCGTCTACCTGCTCATGGCGTTCTTCGCCGCCTACTTCGCCGTCCGCCTCGCCGGCCGGATCCGCGTCGGCCAACGGAAGCGGGCGCTCGGCGACTTCGACCACGTCGCCCCGACCACCAACCCGTTCGCCTGGCTGGTCCTCTCCGAGCGGGTGGCGGGCGGCCGCCAGCGGACGACCTGGGCTCGGTACGTCCTCGGCCGGGGGCTCGTCGCCGGCCCGTACGTCGCCGAGGGCCTCCTGGAGCCGTCCGGGAGCGTCGGGCTCCCCGCGTCGGAGGAGGAGGCGCTCGCGCGGGCGTACCCCCTCGCCCGACGGGCGAGCGGCGTCCTCGACTCCACGTTCCATTTCGGGGAGGCGTTCCGGGACCCGGGCGGGGGATGGACCGCGGTCTGGTACTCCCTCGAGTTCACGATGTTCGGGCGGGCGGCCGGCGTCCGGGTCAGGTTCCCGGCGGACGGAGCGCCGGCGACCGTCCGCCGGGCGTTCTACCGGCCGGTCCGCACGTCGGGGTAGGCACCGAGCCGCCGTTGCCCCGGAGCTTCGGCCTCCCCCGAGGAGAGGACCCCTCGGTCCGCCGGCCCGCGCCGGGCGGCGAACGCCTACTTGTACGTGGACTTGTGGACGGTCCCTTCGTCGTCCACGATCGTGATGCACTCGCCCTCGCACTCGAACAGGCAGGCCTCGCACATGATGCAGTCCGGACCGTGGATCACGGCCGACTTCTCGGCCCGGAACTGGAACTTCGCCGCCACCGCGGGGTCGTCGACCACGTTCGGCCAGTTCTCCCGCGGCTGCATCTCGAAGACGGTCACCGGACAGACGTCGCGACAGTGCGAGCAGCCCGTGCACTTCTCGTGGGCGACTTCGACGGTCACCATGGTTGACGGCCATCGTTCACCTCGCGGAATATATTAATTGAGTCGCCGCTCGGGCCCCCGCGCCGCGCAGGCGGGGGACCGCCGCTCCGGCTACGGGATCGCGGCCGGGTCGAGCGCGGTGACCCGGCCCCCGCCGGCGAGGGTGTCGAGCGAGCTCATGTCGGCCGGGGTGAGCTCGAAGTCGAACACCGCGGCGTTCTGCCGGATCCGCTCGGGCCGGACGGACCGCGGAAGCTCGACCAGGCCGTGCTGGAGGCCCCAGCGGAGGAGGACCTGGGCCGGGCTGCGCCGGTGCGCCCCGGCGATCGCCGCGATCCTCGGGTCGTCCAGCCGGCGCCCGCGGGTGAGCGGCGAGTACGCCTCGAGCACCACGCCGCGGGCGGCGGCGTACCGCAGGATCTCCGGGTCGTAGACGAACGGGTGGAACTCGAGCTGGTCGACCGCCGGGACGAGGTCGCTCGCCGCCCGGAGCTCCTCCAGGTGGCGCACGGTGTAGTTGCTCACCCCGATCGCCCGGACGACCCCGTCGGCCCGGAGCCGCTCGAGGGCGCGCCAGGACTCGAGCCGAAGCTCCGGGGACTCGGCCCGGGGCCAGTGGATCAGGTAGAGGTCGATCGGCCCCAGCCCGAGGCGCTCCTGGCTCCTGCGGCCGGCCTCCAGCGCCCGGGCGTACCCGTGGTCGGTGTGCCACAGCTTCGAGGTGACGACGATCTCCTCGCGCGGGATCCCGCTGGCGCGCACGGCCGTCCCGACGTCCTCCTCGTTGGCGTACATCGCCGCCGTATCGATCAGGCGGTACCCGGCGTCGAGCGCGTGGCCCACCGCCGTCCGCGTCGCCTCGCCGGGCGGCACCTGGAAGACCCCGAACCCGAGGCGCGGGAGCTCGAGCCCCTGGCCCGTCCGCAGCCGGGAGGTCGCCGAGAGTCCGCCCTCGCCGGTCACGGGCCGGCCGCCGGGCCGCGGAACCGGGAACCCCCCGGGTGCCGGCGGTCGTGCCGGCGGAGCTGCGCCTCGTGCTCCGGGCAAAGGAGGAACGGGCGGAAGCTCGAGGTCGGCCCCCCCGCCGGGGAGGCGGCGGAGGCGAGCTCCACGCGATGCGGCCGGTCGTCGCAAGGGCCTCCGCTCCCGACGTCCGGCTCGCCGAGGACGGGCCGGTAGGCCCAGTCGTAGGCCGGGCCCATCTCGCAGAGCGGTCGCTGGAAGATCGCGCTCATCGGGCCCCGCGGGGCGGTTCGGTCACACCCGCTCGACCAGTCGGGCGAACTCCTCGGGCGACCAGCCCTTGAGGGTCGTGGTCCGGACGGTACCGTCGCTCCCCAGCCGGAGCAGCAGCGTGTTCGCGACCTCGTCCGAGGGGAGATCCACGATCACGACGGCGTCGTAGACCCCCATGGTGTGCACGAGCGCGAGCACCTTCCCTCCCGCGCTGGCGACGGATCGGCGGAACTCCTCGGCGCGAGCCGGAGCGGTCTTCACGGTCCGGATCCCTTCCTCGGTCCACGTCACCAGCACGGCGTACTGCGGCATCGATCGTCCCGGCCGCGCCACCCCCGCGCCCTACAAAGCCTCGGCGGCAGCGCTCTCGCTATGCGCCGGCTCGGCTCGTCCGGGGAAGCGCGGAGACCCGAGGGAGAGCGTGGAGCGCGTGGGCGTCCCCGGCGGCGAGCTCGAGTACGAACGGAGCGGGAGCCAGGGGGACCCCCTGGTCCTGGTCCACGACGGGTGGGACGACCACGGGACCTGGGACCGGGTGGTCCCAGGGCTGGCCGAGAGCCTGCAGGTGCTCACGTACGATCGACGCGGCCACGGAGCCAGTTCCGCCCCCGCCGGCGAGCGCCCGATCGCGGCGAACGCCCGGGACCTCGGCGACCTCCTGGAGGCGACCGGGTTGTATCCGGCGCATCTCCACGGCCACGGCCTCGGGGGGGCGATCGTCCTGCGGCTCGCCGCCGAACGGCCGGAGCTGGTGCGGAGCGCGTCGCTCCACGAGCCTCCGTTCGTCGACCTCCTGGGCGGGCGATCCCCCGAGGGACCGGTGCTGCAAGGCAGGGACGGGCGCCTCTCCGAGCTCGCGGCCCGGGCGCGGACCGGCGACACCGAGGCCGCCGCCCAGGGGTTCCTGGCGGCGTTCGGCTCGCCGGGCGAGCGGTGGGACCGGCAGGGTCCGGAGGACCGGCGCCGCCTTCGGGCGAACGCGGCCGCCTGGGCCCTCGAGATCACCGACCCGGAGGCCACGCGGCCGCCGCTCGCGGAGGTCGCAGCGCTGGCCCTCCCGGTGCTGGCGACCTGCGGCGAGCTGAGCCCTCTGGGCGCCGCGGGCGTCGTACGCGCGCTCGGCGCCGATCTGCCCAACGCGACGGTCCGGGTCTTGACCGGGGTCGGCTACGCCCCCCAGAGATCCGACCCGGACGTAGTGGTGGGCGTGCTCGGGACGTTCCTGCTCGAGCGGAACGTGCCGACGACGTAGTCCGTCGCTACCGGGGTGGGCGGTCGCTGCCGCCGGCGAGCCCGTCGAGGAGCGGCATCACCCCGCGTCCGAGCCACTGGCCGCCGTCGACCGCGAGCACCTCGCCGGTGATGTACGACGCCCGGCGTCCCACGAGGAACCGGACCGCGTCGGCGATCTCCTCGGGGGTCCCGAACCGACCGAGGGGGACGGTCCGCTCCACGGTCGCGCGGACCGCCTCGGACGCCCACAGCCGCTCGTCGGTCCCCTCGGTCCGGACCGGTCCCGGCGCGACGGCGTTCACCCGGATCCCGTGCCGGGCCCACTCGACCGCCAGCGCGCGCGTGAGGGCGATCACCCCGGCCTTGGCGGCGGCGGAGTGCGCCGTTCCCGGACCGGCCATCCAAGCGTACGACGCGACGACGTTGACGATCGAGGCCGAGCCGCGCTCCCGGAGGAGCGGGAACGCGTACCGGCTGCAAAAGAACGTCCCGTCGAGCACGATCCCGACGACCGCCCGCCATCCGTTCGGGGAGAGCTGTTCCGTCCGGACGACGAAATTGCCGGCGGCGTTGTTGACCAGCACGTCGAGGCGGCCGTACTCGCGTCGGATCGCGGCGAAGAGCGCCTCGACCTCCTCCGGCCGCCGCACGTCGGTCGGGACCTCCAGGACCCGGGCGCCCAGGGGCCGAAGCCGGGCGGCCCCTTCCGTGAGGTGCGTCGCCGAGCGGCTCGCGATCGCGAGGTCGAACCCGTCGGCGGCAAGGCCGCCGGCGATCGCCCGACCGATCCCGGTCCCCCCGCCGGTCACCAGGGCCACCGGTCGGCCGGGTTCGGCGGTCACCGCAGCCTCCCGGACACGGCGCGCCGGAGCATCGGCCTACGGCCCCGGGCTCCGCCGCGAAGCCGAGGCAGATCGGCCGGCGGTCCTCCTCGCAGCCTGCCGGACCCCTTCCAGCGCCTCCGGGCCGAGGCCTTCCCCTGCGACGCCGTCCGCGCGGAACACCGCCTCGCCGTCCGCGAAGACGACCACCGTCGGGACGATGTCGACCTCGAACCGCTCCCACAGCGGGCTCTCCAACGAGGTCAGATCGGCGACCTCGAGCCCGAGGCCCGGGGTCGGCGCGAGCGCCGCGAACCCCGGTTCGAAGTCGCGGCAGAACGGGCACCAGTCCGCGAGGAACGCCACGGCGACGGTACCGCGGGAGCGGAGCCGACGGCCCTCGAACGCCTCGGGACCGACCCGGGGGAGACCGGGAACGCTCATCGGCGAGCCAGGCCGCCCGAGTATTTTCGGCCTCCTCGGAGCTCCCCCCGATCGGTCCAGTAGGCGGTGATGAGCCGCCGCGGCGTCCGGTCGAAGGCGGCGGGGAGAGGGTGACGGGAGAGGCGAGCCGGGACCCACTTGGAACGGCCGGCGAGGACCACGACCGGCCGTCGGTACTGCGCGGCGGCCCGGGCGAGCCCGAAGGTCCCGACCTTGTGGACCAGCGTCCCCTGAGCATCGACAGCGTCGGCCCCCACCAGCACCAGGTCGCACGCCCGGACCTCCCGCGGCCCGTCACGGTCCGCGACGGGCCGGGCCGTGAGCCCTCCTCGACGGAGCTCGCGCACGGTCGCGCGGCCCTCCCCACCGGGGAGGCTCACCAGGGCTCGTACCTCGCGAGGTCGCTGGGCGGCCGGGAGGCTGAGCAGCGATCGGATCACGCTCTCGCTCCGACTGATCGTGAGGATCCGGAGCCGCGGCGGAAGGCGACGTCGAACCTCGGCCTGCAGTCGCGCGGGCTCTCGTCCTAGGGCCGACCGCTCCCGCGCGAGGAATCGAGCGAGCCTCGGGGCGAGGGCGGGTGCGGGCGACGGCCGGGCGAGGGCCCGGAGCGAACGGCCCCACCGGAGGAACGGCCCCATCGCCGGCTGGGTCGCCTCGAGCGCGGCGGCGGCCGCGAGCAGTTCCCGGCGCAGTTGCGACGGCTCGAGGCGGCGCCAGCGCGGGTACTCCGCCGCGAGCGTTCGCGACGCGGCCAGCGCGAGCGCGCGGGCTCCGCGCACCCGGTCGCCCGCGAGCTCGCGCAGCTCCCTTCCCATCCTGGGGGGAACGGTCGCGGCCGGCCGTCCCCGGGTCATGGACCGGAGCACCGCTCGGGGGAGATGACGCCAGCGTGGGGGAGACCGGGGCCGGCCCGGATCGGCGTCCCGCCCCGTTTTGTAGGGGTCCCCGGTAGAGCCGCGGGCCTGGAGAGGAGCCGCGGGAACGTGATCCGGGACCAGTCGATCGTCTGCGACCGCTGCCAGAAGACGATCAGCCGGATCACCCAGGTGCCTGCCGAGGGCTGGCCGCAGATGCACAACCTCTGCTCGACCTGCTTCGAGGAGCTCTGGAAGCTCGGGCTCCAACGGGTCTAGCGGCTCAGCGGGCGCCGTCGGCGCGGACCGGAGGGTCGGGGCCCTCGTACGGCGTTAGGGTCTCGAGCGCCTCGTCCTCGAACCAGGTGAGGACGATGAAGTACCAGGCGATCAGGTTCAGCAGCAGCATCTCCGGAGCCTCGGGACGGGAGGAGACGACGACCGCGCCGGCCCGCAGGTGCCGGCCCTCGGCGACGGGCTCGATGTGCAGCACCTCCTCCCCCCGGTCCCCGGAGACCTTCCAGGCCGGAGGGAGGTGCCCGGAGCGCCGGAGGGAGTATGACAGCCCGCCCTGCATCGAGATGTCGTGCCGCCGAAGGTGCGCCGAGAGATGGGCGACCGTCTCCAGTCCGTTCTCCAGCCGGACCACGATCCCGGGGGCGAGGAACCCCGCGCGCTTGAGCGTCCAGGCCCTCTCGGCCGAGCGCGCCACCGCGAGGGAGCCGGCGCTGCGGACGAACGCGACCGTGCCGACCTCCTGCTCGCCGGCGAGCAGGGAGAAACCGGCCGGCGTGTCCTGCGTCCGGAGCCAACGGAGCGCGCTCCGGTCCACGGTCGAGAAGGCGACCAGCGTCACAGGCGAGCACCGTCGTCCCGGCTCATAACTCGGCCGGTCGGGGCGACCCCAGCAAACCGATTAGCTGCGGGACCGGTGGCGGTCCGATGGCCGGTGGCGTCGCCGCAGGTCGACATCGCCCCGGCAGCGCGGCGTCGGCGCCCGGGTCCGGGACGCCCCCGGCCAGGGCCGGGACGTAGGGGGGCCCGTGGTGCTCCGCGAGACCACGTTCGTCGTGGGCGGCGGGGTGACGATCGCCCTCGGGTTCGCCCTCGGCGCAGGGCTGTACTGGGCCGGCGCCGGGCTCGCGTACGCCGGGGTGTGGCTCGCCGCCGGCATGTCGGTGGGGTTCGGCGGGTTCTTCATCTACGTCGGCCGGCAGGCGCGGGCCTTCCGGCTCGGGTGGCGGCAGGCGCTGGAGGAGGGTCGGCCCCTCCCGCCCGGGGGGCCCCCGAGGTGACCCGCGCGTCCCTGACGGAGACGAGCCTCGCGGCAACCTTTTCTCCGCGCCCTCGGTCTAGGGCCGTGGCCGGGATGGGGTAGTCTGGTTATCCTGGGGGACTGTGGATCCCTCGACCCGGGTTCAAATCGGCGCGGGACCCTGCCCGTGCCGGGAGAGTCTCGGTCCCGGCCCTACCTGCGCCCGCGGCGGGGCGATCGGGAGGCCTTGTTGGCCGGGGGCGCGCGGCGCCCTGCGAGGCGGGGCAGGACCTCCGGTAGGCTGGCCAGGCTGACGGCCGCCCACGCCGCCCCCCACTTCTGGAGGTCGCGCGGCGACAGCGCCCAGTCGTGCAGCGCGCTCGCTCGGCCGATCGGCACGACCCCCGCGACCGAGGCGGCGGCCTCCATGTCGAAGCGAGAGTCCCCGACCAGGAACACCGGCACCCCGGGGTACCTCCGGCGGTACTCCGTGAGGTGCTCCCGTTTGGTGCCCTCCGCGGAGCCGAGGACCGCGTCGAACCAGTACCGGAGGCCCTCCCGCTCGAGCAGCAGCTCTGCCATCTCGGTCTCGGCCCCGGTCGAGACCGCGAGGGTCCAGCGGTCCTGGGCCAGCCGCTTCAACAGCTTCGGGACCTCGGGGAACGGCTCCGCGCGGGCGTACGCCTCGGTGACCTTGCGCTGGTGGAACGTCCGAGCCGCCGTGGCCCGAAGCGCCGGCGGCGACTCCGGGTACAGCTGGGCCAACTGGGCCTCGAACGGCATGCCGGTCGTCGCGAGGTAGTGGATCCGGCCCTCCTCGGGGGGAGTGCCGAAAGCCTTCTCCAGGACGTCCGCGGCGACCTGACCGATCAGGCCGAGATCGTCCAGGAGGGTCCCGTCCAGGTCGAAGACGACGAGCCCCCGCTCGACGGTCCGCGGCTCCGCAGCCGGTCGGGGCGGGAGGGCAGGCAGGCCTTCCCGGGGGCCGCCCGCGGCGACGACCATCGGAAGGCCCGACGGGGGGCCTCCCGGTCCTTGCGAGGTCGCCCCCGTTCCGGGCCGCTCCGGCGTCACGGACGCGTCGAGCGGCCGCCCCCCATAACGGCAACGTCGGCACGGCCGGCGGCACAGGCGGTAAGAAGGCGGACCGGCTCCCGCCCCTGAGGAGGAGCGTCGCCGTGCACCCCAGCCGAGCGATCCGAGGCCGCACCACCCGCCTGCTCGAGGGCCGCCGGGTCGTCGTCGGGATCTCCGGGTCGATCGCGGCGGTCGAGGTCCCGCGGGTCGTCCGGGAGCTGCTGCGCCACGGCGCGGAGGTCCGCGCGGTGATGAGCCCTGAGGCGACCCGTCTGGTGACCCCCGAGGCGGTCGAGTTCGCGACCGGCCACCCGCCGGTGCTGCAGCTGACGGGCAACGTCGAGCACGTGACCCTCCTCGGCCCCGGCGAGGGCCAGGCCGATCTGTACCTCATCGCGCCGGCGACCGCCAACACGATCTCGAAGATCGCCCACGGGATCGACGACACGCCGGTGACCTCCTGCGCTTCGGTGGCGCTCGGAGGCAGGGTGCCGATCCTGCTGGTGCCCGCGATGCACTCGTTCATGGGGGAGAACCCCGCGGTGCGCGAGAGCCTCGCCAAGCTGCGCGCGTGGGGGGTGGAGGTCCTCTTCGGGCCGGCGGCCGAGGGGGAAGAGAAGATCGCCGCGCCCGAGGAGGTCGCGGCCGCCGTGCTCCACCGGCTGGGCCGGGGGCCCTGGGCCGGACGAAGGGCGGTCGTGATCGGCGGAGCGTCGCACGAGCCGATCGACGCCGTCCGGTCGATCACCAACGAGAGCAGCGGGGCCACCGCGATCGCCCTCGCGAACCAGGCGCACTACCGCGGGGCCGACGTCGAGCTATGGGCGGGAGCGCTCAGCGTGCCGCTGCCGTCCTGGCTCGCCGTGCGCCGCTGGCGCGCGGTCCGCGACCTGCTCGAGCTGGCGGCCGCGCGCCGCGCCGAGCTCCGCGCCGCGGCCGCGGTGCTGGTGCCGGCCGCGCTCTCCGACTACACCGTCGCCCCGGTCGCCGGCAAGATCCCGTCGCGGGGCCGGCCACGCCTGCGGCTCGACCTCGATCGGGCGCCGAAGCTCCTCCCGAGGCTTCGCGAGCTCGCCCCGCCGCCGGGGCGCTTGGTCGCCTTCAAGCTCCTCGCAGGCGCTCCCCCCGAGGAGCTCGAGCGGGAGGGCCGACAGCTCGCCGAGGAGTCCGGCGCCGACTGGGTCGTCGCGAACGACGTGACGGCGGTAGGCGCCCGCGAGTGGGACGTGCTCGTCCTGCCGCGCGGGGAGCCGCGCCGCTGGCTCCGCGGGGCGAAGGCCGACGTCGCCGG
>JASHRJ010000139.1 GCA_030037395.1 Thermoplasmata archaeon | reverse complement strand
CGGCCGCCAGGGCGCTGACGAACGCGCCGGAGGAGCCGAGCCCCGCGGCCCGAGGGACCCGACTGATCGACCGGATGTCGACCGGAGCGGCGCTCGGCCACGCCGCCGCGAGCGCGGCCCGCAGGTACGGGTTCCGGGCGAGCGCCTCCGCGTCGCCGTTCAGGCGGACCGCGGGGCCCGCGGAGACGACCACCTGGATCGTGAGGTCGACGGCCAAGAGCAGCTCCGCCGCAGCCGAGGTCGAGGACCGAACGGCCGGCCAGCCCGTCCCAGCGGTCCGCCGTCGCGAGCAGCGTCGCCGCGGCCTCGGCCGGCGTCACCACCTGCTCGAGGTCGGGGCGCGGCCGAGCGAACGGCGGGACCTCCTCTAGGAGCCGGACGAGCGCCGCCCGCCGCACGCGGCGTTCAGCGGCCGGCCCCCGAAGAGGTACGCCGGGGGTCCCCCGGGGACGGATGCGGGGAGCCGGATTTGAACCGGCGAACGCCTGCGCGGCAGGATCTCCTCGGCGGCCGAGGCCGCCGTTTAAGTCCTGCGCCGTTACCGGGCTTGGCTATCCCCGCGAGCCCTAGCGCGCGGGAACGGCGGGCTCCTCGGCGGCGCCGGCGCGCGCCGAGGGGCTCTTCTTGAGCGACACCCGGCGGGGGAAGTACTTGAGGAGCACGACGTCGTTCACCGCGGCGACCCAGCGGTACGGGACGTTGGTGGCCCGCGAGTCGTCGACTAACATCGGGCTGGTCTCCGCCACGTAGAGCCCGTCGATCTTCGACCCCTCAACGTCGACCACGACGTTGTCGACCTCGCCGAGCAGGCGTCCGTCCGGGGTGTAGATCTGGCGTCCCAACAGTTCGGTCATCTCGACCAGCATGGCCCGTTCCCGGCGCGGCGAGCCCTGCCGGCCTTCTTATGTCTTTGGGCGCAAACGCACGCTCCGCTCGAGGGTGGAGCGGCCGGCCGGGCCTCAGGACCTCTCCGCGTCCCCGTCGGCGTCGGGCGTCGCCTGGCGGACCTGCTTGCGGTACATCTCGAGCAGTTCGTGGGAGGTCGTCGCCTCCGTCGGTCCCTTGTCGGACCGGACGCGGCCGGTGAAGCGAGGGAACCGGAGCGCGAGCCCGGCTCCCTCTCGTACCGCCCCCAGAGCGGCCCGGTGCACCGGGCTGAGCGTCAGCTCGGCCCCGCGGACCTCCAGCACGACGGCGGGCCGGAACCACCGGTCGGGAACGACCCCCGTGTCGACGCCGTCCGGCGGCGCCTCCGACGCGAACCGGGCGAGCTTCTCGGGCATCTCGGCGAGGGCCGCGTCGTCGAAGCCGCTGCCGACCTTCGTGAACGACTCGAACCGGTCGCGCTTCGGGTCGTAGACCGCGAGGAGGAACGCCCCGAACCTTCCGGCCCGGCGGCCGCGGCCGTGGAAGGCGCCCACCACCACGCCGTCGATCGAGTCGCCGAGCCCGACGGTGTAGTCCCGCTTGTACTTGATCCACCAGTACCCCCGCGCCCCCGCCCGGTAGGCGCTCCCCTCCCGCAGCGACTTCGCCATCACCCCCTCGCCGCCGGCGGCGATCGCCTCGTCCAGGAACGCGCCCGCCGGGCCGACGCCGTCGACGACCTTCTGCGCGGCGAGGCGGACCCGCTCGGTCGGCCGCAGCAGCTGCTCGAGGCGGCGCCGCCGCTCGGGGAAGTCCCGGCCGTAGACGGCGGTCCCGCCGTCCAAGAGGACGTCGAACAGGAACAGGCAGACCGGCACCTCCGCCTGGACCCGCGCGAGGTCGTGCTTACGGCCCCGGCGACGGGCGACGTCCTGGAACGGCAGGATCTCGTCGGTGTCCGGATCGATCGGGACGCACTCCCCCTCGACGATCGCCGGAGCGCGGCGGATCGCCTTCGGCAGCTCCGTCAGCAGCTCGGGGAACTGCGGGCCGATCGCCTCCAGGCGGCGCGAGAACAGGCGGACGGTCCCGTCGTGCGCGACGTGGGCCTGCACGCGCAGGCCGTCGTACTTGTACTCGAGGGCCGCGCGCCCCCCCATCCGCTCGAGCACCTTGGCGAGCGTGGGCTCTCGCTCGGCGAGCATCGGCCGGATCGGCCGACCGACCTCGAGCCCGATCGTCGCGAGGGCGCCCACCCCGTCGCCCGCGAGGCGGGTCGCGACCAGGCCCAGGTCGCTCGAGAGGTTGAACGCCCCCTCGATCGCCGCGCGCGACGCCTTCGAGCCGTCGGCGAACGCCTCGTTCAGCGCGTCCAGGATCGTCATCTCGCGCACCCCGACGCGCAACGTGCCCAGGACGAACCGGAGCAGGAACTTCGCCTCCTGCGGGGAGGCCCGGGCCAGCAGCCCGACGAGCGCGCGGACCTTCGCCTCCTGCGACCCCTCCCCCTCGGCCGCGGCGATGCCGCGGAGCGCCGCGTAGACGGCGGCGACGCTCAGCGGCTCGTCGCCCGGGAGCCGGGCGACGGCGCCGAGCAGCTCCTGCGCGGTCGTGCCGAGGTCGCCGGAGGCCTTGGTACGCCGAGCGACCTCCGGCTCGGGGGCGCCGCTTGCCGTCGCCACCGCCCGCCGGGCGAGCGAGTCGGCGACGCCGAGCTCGACCCCCTCGTACTCCGGCCGGAGGAGGCCCTGGGAAAGGTACAGCGCCCGCTCGAGATCGCCGTCCCGCAGGGGGCGGAGCAGCTCCGCGAGCTGGTGGCGCATCTCGAGCCGGCTCGCCGTCGCCTCGAGCCGCTCGTAGGCGGCGGCGAGTTCAGCGAACCGCACGGGCCGCGCCGGCCTCCACGGCGGTCCGGAGGCGCCGGAGGTTCTCGGGGACCGGGCCCCCCGCGAACACCGAGTTGCCGCAGACGAAGAACGTCGCCCCGGCCTCGGCGGCGGGGCCGGCGGTCTCGGGCGTGATGCCGCCGTCGATCGACAGGTCGACCTCCCGGCCCAGCGTCGCGAGGTGACGGCGCGCCTCCGCGAGCTTGGGGAGCGCCTCCGGCAGGAACGCCTGGCCGGAGAACCCCGGATGGACGCTCATCACGAGGACCTGGTCGAGCCGGTCGGCGAGCCGCAGGACCCGATCCACGGGCGTCTCCGGCCGGACCGCCGCCCCGACCGCGACCCCGAGCCGTTGCCCGGCCCGAAGGACCTCCGCAGGGTCGGAGCGGGCCTCGACGTGGAAGACGAGGGTGTCCCCCCCGGCGCGGTGGAACGCCTCCAGGTAGCGGAGCGGCTCGTCGATCATCAGGTGGAGATCGAGCGGCAGCTTGGTCCGAGCCCGGACCGCCCGGACCAGCGCCGGCCCGAACGAGAGGTTCGGGACGAAGTGCCCGTCCATCACGTCGAGGTGGAAGGCGTCCGCGCCCCCCGCCTCCGCCGCGCGGATCGCGCCGGCGAGGTCCGCGAAATCGGCGCTCAGCAGCGACGGGGCGAGGCGGAGCGCCCGACGCGCCGGCACGGCGGGGGCGAACCTCGGCGCCCTATTAGAGGGCGGCCGGGCGAGCTCGGCTACAGGAACTCCCGGGGGTCCGGGGCGCCCTCCGCCGGGCCGGCGCTCGTGCGCAGGGCCCGGCGCTCCGACACCGGCACCCAGCGCCCGATCTCGCGCAGCGCCTTCCAGCTCGGCCGGAACCGGCGGCCGGCGGAGTCGAGCGGCCCGGAAGGGATCCGCCACAGGAACAGGTAGAGCAGGATCTCGAGGTAGACGGCCACGGCGAGGGACGCGCCCAGGTACGCCGCGTCGTACCCGCTGAACACCCCGTCGTTCGCCCAGAACGAGGCGATCCAGCTGTCGACGACGACGAACGCGAGTCCGAGCCACCACTTCGCCCAGACGCCGAGGAACCAGTCGCGCCACGAGCTCCCCGGGTCCTTCAGCGCCCGCTGGCGATCGACCGCGAGCCGATCGGCCGCCTCGCCGAGAGCGGCCTCCTCGTCCGGGGTGAGGGCGTGCTCCGGGGTGGTCGGGGCGGGGGGGGCCGGGGTGAGCACGGGCGCCCCTGTTCAGGCGGCCGAACCGCCCGACGGGAGCGGCGGCTCCGCCGGCGCCCCGGGGGACGCCCCCGCCGCGGCCAGTGCCGGCAGGGGCTCGGTGGAGAGGAGGGCGCCGCCGGCGCCCCCGGCCCACGGCGTCGGGTACAGGTGACAGGCGACGAGGTGGTTCGGGCGGACCTCCAGCAACGGGGGCTCGATCTTGGAGCAGACCGGCATCACGGCAGGACACCGCGTGTGGAACCGGCACCCCGGCGGCGGGGCCGCGGGGCTCGGCACGTCCCCCTGGAGCACGATCCGCTCGCGCTTCAGTTCAGGGTCGGGGATCGGGATGGCGGAAAGGAGCGCCTGGGTGTACGGGTGCAGCGGGCGCTGGAACAGCTCCTCGGTCGGCGCCTGTTCGACGACCTTCCCCAGGTACATCACGACGACCCGCTGGCTCATCGCCCGGACCACCGACAGATGGTGCGAGATGAACAGGTAGGCGAGCCGCTGCTCCGCTTGGAGGCGCCGAAGGATGTTCAGGATCTGGGCCTGGACCGAGACGTCCAGGGCGCTCGTAGGCTCGTCCAGCACGATGAACTCCGGGCGGAGCGCGAGCGCGCGCGCGATGCCGATCCGCTGGCGCTGGCCGCCCGAGAACTCGTGCGGGAACCGCCATTCGTGCTCCGGGTTCAGCCCGACGTCGGCTAGGAGCTCGCTGACCCGTCGCCGCCGTTCGGCCCGGGTGCCGATGCCGTGGATCTCCAGCGGCTCGGCGATGATGTCGCGGACCAGCATCCGCGGGCTGAGCGAGCTGAACGGGTCCTGGAAGACGATCTGGAGCTTGCCGCGCAGCGCGCGCATCCCGCGCGGGGAGCGGCGGTAGAGGGAGTAGCGGTCCGCGAGCCGGTTCAGCTCCCCGAGCGCCGCGTGCGCCTCGGGCGGCATCGCGCGGCCGTTCTCCTCCCCGGAGCTGTATGGGGTGAGCGCCCCGTACAGCCGGTTCAGCCGGTCGAACACCTCCGGCGGGGGCCGATAGAACGCATGGCCGCTGGTCGGCTCGATCAGCCGGAGCAAGAGACGACCGGCCGTCGTCTTGCCGCAGCCGGACTCGCCGACCAGCCCGACGGTTTCTCCCTCCCGGACGTCGAAGCTGATCCCGTCGACCGCCCGGACGTCGCCGACGTGGCTGGAGAGCAGGCCGCCTCGGATCGGGAAGTACTTGCGGACGTTGCGGGCCGCCAGTACGATGGGAGCGTCGGAGGTCGCCATCCCGGAGGGTACCCCGCCTACCCTCCTACCCGAGG
>JASHRJ010000138.1 GCA_030037395.1 Thermoplasmata archaeon | reverse complement strand
GTGCCGCGCGACCGCGCGCGGCTCAGCCTGCGCCTCGGCAAGGGCGGCGCGGCCGCCGCGGATCCGGCCCGCCCACGGCGCCGTCCGAACCGTTAAGAAGCGGCCCCGGCTCGAGAGGCACCGGCGCGCGATGCGGGACGACGACCGGCTGCTCGAGCTTGCCGACGCCCAGTTCGGCAGCGGGGTCATCGGCGTGTGCGACATCTGCGGGGAACGGCAGGCGGTCGTCGTCCTCGAGAAGGAGCGTTACCGCCTGTGCGTGCTTGACTTCCTCAACAAGAGCTGGATCAAGTCGGAGAAGCCCCCGAGCGCCCCGGCCCCGCTGTACCGGAGCGAACGGGTCGAGTTCCCTACGACCGCCCGCTCGGGCGGCACGGCCCCGGCGATCGTGCTCACGCCCGCGAAGACGATCCGGCACCCGGTGGTCCTGATCGTGCCGGACGTCTTCGGGATCACCACGACCCTGCTGGACGGCGCGATCCGCCTCGCCCGGGAGGGGTTCGAGGTCCTGATCCCGGACCTCGGAAAGACCGACGGGATCGGGCCGGCGCTGCACGTCGCGATGCGCTCGGGAGCCTGGCTCCGGGGCGGCATGCCGGCCGACTCGCCGAAGGTCGCCTCGTTGCTCCGCCTGTGCTCGGACGCGATGCGCTACCTCCTCGCCCGGGAAATGGTCGAACCGACGAAGTCGGCGTTGTTCGGCACGTCGTACGGCGCCAGCGTCGCGCTCGCCCTCGCGGCGGAGAGCGTCGGGGTCTCCGCGGTGGCGCTGGCGTACCCGGTGCCGGTCCGTCCGGCGCACCTCCCGAACCTGGTCACCGTGCCGGTGCTGCTGGTGCGGGGCACCGCCGACCGGCTCGCCGAGCGGGCGGAGCACCAGCTGCGGGCGAGCGACGTCGGCGCGAGCGCGCGGTTCGTCACCGTCCCGGGCGCCCGGCACGGCTTCCTCTCGAGGGACCTCGGGGCCTACGATGTCGCGCTCGCCGAGCCGGCCTGGGGCGAGATCGTCGGCTTCCTCAAGCAGCAGCTGATGCCGCCGCCTCCGCGTCCGCCCCCTCCGCCCACCAAGCAGGCGGCGGTCGCGGTGACGCCCGCGTCGGCCGCTTCCCCGGCCGGGGGTTCGCCGGCTTCCGGGACCGTCGCCGTCGCGGCGGGGTCTGGGGTCTGAGAGCGCCCTCGGCGAACCGACGGGCCCCCGACCGGGAGCGTGGGGGGGCCGGCAGTGGGTTGCCGCGCGCCCGATGAGATGCGGTCCGGTCCTCGGCTCATCAAGGAGGCCGCTTGGGGCAGGTCCACCCCGTACCGGTCGGCCCCGACGGCGTGGGCGGCAGCGGTCGGAGGCAGGGCCCTCGGTTCGACTTCCTTCCTTCCTTCCGGCCCCCCGCGCCCGGCCGGTCGACGGGCGGGCTCGGGTCCTACGGACAGGCTGGTCCTCGCGTCAGGGGGGAGGCTGCGGCGGCCCCGATCCCCCCGCGGTGGACGGCGGGTGCGATCCGTTCCGCCGGCGGAGCGCGCGCACGGTGAGGGCCGAGGCAGCGATCGCCGCGATGATCCCGGCGACCAGGGCGTACCCCTCCACCGGCGGGAGCCCAAGGAAGGAGGCCGGGGGCGCGACCGTCACTCGATCGGTAGCCGAACCGACGCTCACAGGGACCGACGCGCTGTCCGTCACCACGTAGCAGTAGAACGTGCTCCGCACGGGGGACGCGTTGTAGGTGGCCGCCGTGGCCCCAGCGAGGGCCGTGTCCGCCGCGCAGCTCGGTGAGCTGCCCGCGTACCACTGGTATCGGTACGCTCCCGACCCGCCCGCCGCCTCCGCCGTCAGGGCCACCACGCTGCCGGAGACGATCGTGGGGTCCTCCGGCGTGACCGGGCCGGCGACCAACGCCGCGCTCACGCGAACGGTCCGGGACGCCGTCGACGCCACCGTGGACGGAGACGTCGCGTTGTCGGTGACCTGCAACTCGAACGCGTACTCGCTCCCGGCGGTCAGGAGACCCGGCGAAACCGAACAAACCTCGCGAGCCCCTGCGCCGGCCCCCGAGCCGCCGTTCACCCCACACTCCGTGGCCGGCTGGAACGGGACCCCGCTTACCGACACGAGCCAGGTCCAGGAGTAGCCGGGGGTTCCCGTCGAGGGCATGGCCCCGGAGACGTTCAGTCCCTGGTCGACGTCGAGGAGGGCCGCGCTGGCGGTCGGCGCCTCCGGCGGTTCCAGCGCCGCGGCGACGGCCACCGGACCGGCAGCGGCCGACACCGCCGTCTGGGGGGAGGTCGCCGAGTCCGTGAGCTCGACTTCGTACGCGTAGGTGCCCGGCGCGGCGGTCAGGCCGACGGAGCAGTCCACGGTGAGTCCTCCGGAGGCCGGCCCCGCCGGCGTCGTGCATTGGCTCGACGTCGCGGCAACGAAGCCGTTGCCGTTCCACGCCACCAGCCACGAGTACGAGACCGCCCCGGTGCCGCCGAGGTCGGCCGGCAGTGTCGCGGCCACCACGGTGGGCGTCTGCCCCAGATCCAGCTTGGGCACGAGCACGGTCGGGCCGCCGGGGCTGGCGAGGGCGGGGTCGACCGTCACGTTGCCCACCCCCTCCGAGACCTCGGTCTCGGGAGACTCCGAGCTGTCCGTGACCTGCAGCTCGAAGGCGTACGTGCCCAGGGCCGTCGCCTCGGTCGTCGCGAACGAGCAGGTGACGCTGGCGGGCGCCGCGCAGGCGGTGGCGGAGGCCCAGCCGGTCGCCCCCGGCGCCTTCTCGAGCCACGCGTACGTGTACGGCCCCGTGCCCGTCGTCGGCGGCGCGCCGGCCACGGTCGCGGTCTCGCCCTGGTCGACCGCCTGGGAGGACGGCGAGGGGGGCCCGACCGAGAGGTCCGGGTTGACCGTGACGGTCACCGGCGCGGACGCGGCCACGGTCGGCACCGCCGCGCGGTCGGTCACCTCGAGCTCGAAGGCGTACGCGCCGGTCGGCGTCGCCGAGCCGGTGACGAAGACGCACGTGAGGCTCGTCGGGGCCGCGCAGGCCGTGGCGTTCGCGAACCCGTCACTGCCGGGGGCCTCCTCCAACCACTGGTACGTGTACGGCGGCGTCCCGGTCGTGGGGGCGACGCCTTCGACCGAGGCGGTCTGGCCCTGGTCGACGCCCTGGCTCGAGGGGATCGGGTTCGGGACTACGAGCTGCGGTTCCACGACGATCGAGGCCGCGGCGGACACCGCAAGATAAGGCGTGGGCGCGCTGTCGGTCGCTTGGAGCTCAAAGCGGTACGTCCCCGCCGCGGTCGACGCGTTCGTCTCGAACACGCAGCTGAGCGTCGTGGGCTGCCGGCAGTCCGTCGCCTCCGAGTACGAGCCCGTTCCCGCCGGCGCTTCGAGCCACTGGTAGGAGTACGGCGGGGTGCCGGTCGTGGGCGTCGCCACGGTGAGCGTCCCGGTCTGCCCCTGGTCGAGCGTCTGGGTCGACGGCACGGGGGCCGCCAGGGCCAACGCCTGTTCGTAGGCGAAGATCGTGCCGGACTGATCGACGAAGAACACGTAGCCGTCGTCCAGGAGCGGAGACGAGGTGACCGGGGACGTGTCGTTCACGCTCCAGAGAACCGTCCCCGTCGAGAGGTTGAGCGCGGCGAACAGTCCGCTGGAACTCCCCTCGTAGACGACCCCGTTGCTGGCGACCGCCGGCGAGGCGAGCAGGCTCCCGCCCAGCGAACGGTTCCACACCACCGCACCGCTCGAAGCGTTGAGCGCGTACAGGTCGCCGTTGTCCGCGCCCGCGACGACGAGCCCGCCCGCGACGGCCGGCGTCGACTCGACGGGCGCGCCGAGCGTCGCGGTCCAGACCACGCTGCCGGAGGAGGAGACGGCCAGGAGCACGGAGGAAGTGGTCCCGAAGTAGAACGTCCCATCGTAGAACGCGGGCGCGGCATCGGCGTACCCGGAGCCGAAGCTGTAGTTCCAGGCGACGCTGCCGTTCTCGGCGTAGATCGCGGTAAGGTTGTGGAGGTTGGAGAACCCGACCACCACCAGTCCGCCTCCCACCGTGGGGATCGTGTCGACCGCCCCGGCCTTCGGCGTCCAGTTCCACTCGAGGTCCCCGGAGGAGCTCAGGAACCCCTCGACGTCCCGGCCGGCGTCGGCCGCAGAGTAGAGGTATCCGTCGGAGTAGGTGAGGAGGTTCGCGCCGTACTCGGATCGCGTGCCTCCGGAGCCTAGCACGAGGCTGCCGGAGGACCAGTCGAGCGACCCGCTCGCCACATGGTCGGCGAACAGATAGGGGATGCACGTCACGCCGAGGACGTCGCATCCGCCGGTGATGGGGGCGTAGCTCGTGGCAAACGTGACCCCACCGCCGATCGGCACGTACACGGTGGCGGGCGCGCCGGCGGCGCAGGCGTTGTTGCAGCTGACGGGGATACTGTACGAGAACGTCTTCGCCCCGGTGGTCTCGTTGATGGCCCTCAGCGTTCCGACGCCGGCCGACGAGTTGACGCCGCTGCTGACCGCAAGCTCCCCGTCGGACTCGGTAAGTCCGCTCTCGCTGGAGGCCCACGGCTTGCTCCACGCGAGCTCCGGGACGGTAGGTCCGGGCCACACGGAGAGGCCGTCGTGGCTCTCGTTGCCGTGGAACTGGCTCCAGTCCGACACCGCGTAGCCCTCCGCCGCGGCGGCGTGAGTCGGTGGGCCCGGCAGGATCCCGGCCGTCGCGGCCCCGCTCGGGACCTCCGCCGCCGTGTGCGCCCCCGACGCGGGTCCGAGCGTGATGCCGACCAGGCCGAGTAGGACGGCTACGGCCGCGACGGCCCACGCCGGCCCCGTGCCCCTTCCTCGCAGCATTCCCGCTCCCGGACGCGGGGCCCCCGAATTCGGTCGCCGGAGCCTCGGGTTCCCGGCAACGGCCCCCGCGACTTATAGCTTCCGGATTCGGCGCGAGCGGCACGGAACCGATCGGTGGCGATCGCGGCGCACCGCGCACCGGTCTCCCGCATCGGGACGACGTCAGCGTACCGTCACGGGAACCCCGGCCGACCTGACCCGAGAACCTCGCGCTCGGGGACCGACCCCGAGAAAGCGCGGCATCGCCGGGGACGGGCCACCTCTCCAGCGCCCGGGCGAACCCGAGCTCCGACCACCAAAGCACGGTGGACAGGCTTGCCTCCGGGGGCCGGAGACGACGCGCGGTGCCGTCCACTGCCTCGCCGCTACCCTCGCTCGGGTCGTGGGCCCGTTCGTGCCACAGACCGGCTAGCCCGGATACTCGTAGAACCCGCGGCCGGTCTTCCGCCCGAGGTGGCCGGCCGCCACCATCCGGCGGAGGAGCGGGGCGGGACGGTACTTCGGGTCGCCAAAGTCCCGGAACAGCGTCTCGGCGACCTCGAGCGCGACGTCCAGCCCGATCATGTCCGCGAGCTCGAACGGTCCCATCGGCATGCCCGCGCCCGCCTTCATCGCCACGTCGATATCGCGCGCCCCCGCGACCTGCTCGTCGAGCGCGAAGCACGCCTCGTTGAGCACGGGGATGAGCAGGCGGTTGACGACGAACCCCGGTGACTCCTTGGTCCGGATCGGCACGAGGTTCGACCGGTGGTTCCGGAGGCCTTGCAGGAACTCGAGGACCTCGCCGACGACCTCCTCGCGCGTCTCGATCCCGCCGGCGACCTCGACCAGCGGGAGCGTGTACGGGGGGTTGAAGAAATGGGTCAGAACGGTCGCGCGCGCATGGCGGAGGCCCCGGGCGAGCCGGGTGACCGACAGCGACGAGGTGTTCGTGGCGAGGACGGCATGCTCCGGGAGGACGGCGTCCAGCGCCTCGAGGACCGGCCGCTTCGCCTCCTCCCGCTCGAACACCGCCTCGATCGCGAGGTCGAGATCGGCGAAGGCGTCGTACTCGGCGACCCCGCGCACGCGCGCGACGATCTCGTCGCCCCGGGCCCGCGAGACCTTGGGGGCCAGCCCCGACCGCAGGCGCGCCTTCTGCTCCTCCGAGAGCCCGCCGGCGGCCGCCTCGAGCCGTGCGATCTCCCGGTCCGCCCGCTCGGCGTGGAAGCGGACCAGCTCGCCCACGATCGCGCGGACCCGCTCGAGCCCCCGCTCGACCGTCGGGCGATCGATGTCCTTGAGGACGACCTCGATCCCGTTGAAGGCGAGCACCTCGGCGATCGCCGCGCCCATCGTGCCGGCGCCGACCACCCCCGCTCGCGCCACGCGCATGCCGACCCTCGCTCCGCGGCAGCTTAGGGGGGCTACTTAACGGGGGAGCGGCCGCGTCGGGGGGGCCGCGCGGCGGCCGGCCATCGGGAGCGGGA
>JASHRJ010000137.1 GCA_030037395.1 Thermoplasmata archaeon | reverse complement strand
CAGCGCCGCTTCCGTCTCCTCGCGCGCGCGGCCGATCGCCTCGTCGGCGTCGCGGCGGGCCTCCGCCAGGCGAGCGTCCCACTCGGCCTCGACGGCCTTGAGCTTCCGCAGCGCCTCGACCGTCGCCACGTCCGCGGGCGGCACCGTCGGGGCGCTCATCGGTCGGCTCCCGGGGGCCGGGGCCCGGCGACGGGCTCAGGCGCCCGCGACACCGGTCCCCTCCTGCTCGAGCTTGCGCTTGACGGTCTTGAGCATGCTGAACGAGTCGCGCTCCATCTCGTCGAAGCGGAACTTGATGTACCGCACGATCCCCTCGAGCCGCGGGACGAGCACGTTCTCGATCGCGCTCGCCCGCCGCTTCGTCTTCTCGATCTCCCGCAGCAGGCGCCGCAGGGCGTTCTCCTTCTCGGCGATGTCCAGGACGACCTCGTAGATCTCCTGGAAGCGACGGACCGCCTCCGCCACCGACGTCGGCAGGTCGAGCAGGGAGACCGACGGGAGCGGCCCGAAGGCGCCGCCGTCGACCCGCGGGGTCCGGACCCCCATCACGTTCTTCGTGGCGACGGCGACCGACGGGATGTCCGGCAGGAGCATCGAGATGTTCTCGAGCCGGGTCGGCCCCTCGATCGTCTCCCCGAGCCGGATCGCCTCGTACCCCCGGGCGATCCGTTGCCGGAGGTCGCCGCGCAGGCGCATCGCCTCCTTCGAGACGCGGAAGAACTCGACGATCAGCGCCGAACGCTTCAGCTTGAGCAGGTTGAGCCCCCGACGCGCGACGACGATCCGGCGCCGGGTCCGGAGCAGCTCGAGCCGCGTCGGCCGGACGTTCTCGACGGCCACGGCCGACGCCTTCCTCCGTGCTACAGGCCGGCGGCCGGCGGGTGCGCGCGGTACTGCTGGAGGAACTCGGGTCGGATCCGCTTCAGTTCGGCGTCCGGGAAGTCGGAGAGGATGTCCCAAGCGATCCGGAGGCTCTCGTCGATCGTGCGATCCTCGTCCGGTCGCTGGGTGACGAACTCGCGCTCGTAGCGGTCGGCCGCCTTCAAGGCGAGCCGGTCGATGGGACCGAGCGCCTCCTCGCCGACGATCGCCGAGAGCGCCCGCTGGTCCTTCCCGGTCGCGTACGCCGCGAACAGCTGATCGGAGACGCCGCGGTGGTCCTCGCGCGTCCGGTCTTTGCCGATCCCCTGGCCCATGAGGCGCGAGAGGCTCGGCAGCACGTCGATCGGCGGATAGATCCCCTTGCGCTGGAGGTCTCGGCTCAGGTACACCTGGCCCTCGGTGATGTAGCCGGTCAGGTCCGGGATCGGGTGCGTCACGTCGTCCGCCGGCATGGTGAGGATCGGCAGCTGCGTGATCGATCCCTTGCGTCCGTGGATCTTGCCGGCCCGCTCGTAGATCGTCGCGAGGTCGGTGTACAGGTAGCCCGGGTAGCCGCGACGCCCCGGCACCTCGTCCCGCGCCGCGGACACCTCGCGGAGCGCCTCGCAGTAGCTGGTCATGTCGGTGAGCACGACCAGCACGTGCAGGTCCTCCTCGTAGGCCAGGTACTCGGCGGCGGTGAGCGCCATGCGCGGCGTGACGACCCGTTCCATCGACGGGTCGCTCGAGAGGTTCAGGAACGCGACGGTCCGCTCGAGGGCGCCGGTCGTCTCGAACTCCTTGAGGAAGAAGTTCGCCTCCTCGCTCGTGATCCCCATCGCGCCGAAGACCACCGCGAACCCCTCGCTCGAGTTCCGTAGCTTCGCTTGCCGGACGATCTGGGCGGCGACCTGGTTGTGCGGCAGGCCGGCACCGCTGAACAGCGGAAGCTTCTGGCCGCGTACGAGGGTGTTGTTGACATCGATCGTCGAGATCCCGGTCTGGATGAACTCGCTCGGCTCCTCCCGAGAGTACGGGTTCATCGCGTTGCCGACGATCTCGAGCCGGGTCGAGCTGACGATCCGCGGGCCCCCGTCGCGCGGTTCGCCGAGGCCGTTGAAGACCCGGCCGAGCAGCTCGTTGGAGACGGCGAGGGTCGCGACCTCGCCGAGGAACTTCACGCTCGTCTGCTCGACGCTCATGCCCATCGTGGGCCCGAAGACCTGGACGATCGCGAGGCCCTTGCGCGAGTCGAGGACCTGGCCCTGCCGGCGCTCCCCGCTCGGCAGCGTGATCTCGACGATCTCCCCGTAGGCGGCGTTGTCGATCTCGCGGACGAACAGCAGCGGCCCGCTCACCCGGTCCACGGTCCGGTAGTCGACCGGTACCTCGGGGAACTCCGGGGCCGCCTTCGCGGTCTTGCCGTTCTTCGCCGCCATCAGGCCGCCCCCGCGGAGATGACGGCCGCCACGGCGCCGCTCACCTCGAGCTCGATCTGATCGAACTGGGCCCCGAGCTCCGCCTCGGGTACCCACTTCATGCGGGAGAGCTTGGTCCGGACCGGCAGCCGCTGCAGCTGCTGGACGGTCGCGCCCTTCTCGATCGCCTCCTGCTCCCGGTCCCCGAAGGCGAGGATCGCGCGGAGCATCCGCAGCTGCTTCTGGATCGAGGAGTAGGTGTCGACGGCGTCGTAGGCGCTCTGCTGGAGGTAGTCCTCGCGTAGCATCCGCGCGACGTCCAGGGTCGCCTTCTCCCGCTCGGGGAGCGCGTCGACCCCGACGAGCTGGACGATCTCCTGCAACTCCGCCTCCTTCTGGAGGATCTCGAGCGCCCGCTGCCGGAGCGTGATGAACTCCCCGGAGAGCTCCTTGCGGTACCAGGCGGCAAGGTCCGGCACGTACAGCGAATAGCTCTGCAACCAGTTGATCGAGGGGAAGTGGCGGCGCGACGCCAGGGCGGCATCCAGCGCCCAGAAGACCCGGGCGACCCGGAGCGTGTTCTGGCTCACCGGCTCGGAGGTGTCGCCGCCCGGGGGCGAGACGGCGCCGACGACCGTGACCGAGCCGCGCCGGCCGTCCGGCGACAGCGCGACGACGCGCCCGGCCCGCTCGTAGAACTCCGCCACGCGGCGGCCGAGATACGCGGGGTAGCCCTCCTCCCCCGGCATCTCCTCAAGCCGACCCGAGATCTCTCGCATCGCCTCGGCCCAGCGGCTGGTCGAGTCCGCCATCAAGGCGACGTCGTAGCCCATGTCCCGGTAGTACTCGGCGATCGTGATGCCGGTGTAGACGCTCGCCTCGCGCGCGGCGACCGGCATGTTGGAGGTGTTGGCGATCAGGACCGTCCGCTCCATCAGCGGCTTCTTCGACTTCGGGTCCACAAGGTTCGGGAACGTCGCGAGCACCTCGGTCATCTCGTTGCCTCGCTCGCCGCAGCCGACGTACACGACGATGTCGGAGTCCGCCCACTTCGCCAGCTGCTGCTGACAGACCGTCTTTCCCGAACCGAACGGTCCGGGGATGCACGCGGTCCCGCCCTTGGCGACCGGGAAGAACGAGTCGATCACCCGCTGGCCGGTGACGAGCGGGATGTCGGGCGGGAGCTTCTGGGCGACCGGCCGCGGGATCCGGACGACCCAGCGGTGCGCCAAGAACAGCGGCGTCGAACCGGTCCCGCTCGTCGCCGAGCCGATCGGTTCCCGGATCGTGTAGGTCCCGCTCGCCAGCTGCCGGAGGGTCCCCCGGATCCCCGGCGGCACGAGGATCTTGTGCAGGATGAGGCTGGTCTCTTGGACCGTCCCGAGGATAGTCCCGGGGCCGACCTCCGCCCCGGTCTTCGCGGTCGCAGTGAACTCCCAGCGCTTCGTCTCGTCGAGCGGGGGGGCGACGGTCCCTCGGGTGATGAAGTCCCCGACGTTCTTCTGGATGGCGTCGAGCGGACGCTGGACCCCGTCGTAGATCGAGGTCAGCAGGCCGGGGCCGAGCTCGACGCTCAGCGCCGCGCCGGTGTTCTCTACCGGGTCGCCCGGTCGCAGGCCGGTCGTGTCCTCGTAGACCTGTACGGTGGCGGTGCCGCCGACGAGGCGGATGATCTCGCCGACGAGCCCGAGCGTGCCCACGCGCACGACGTCGTACATCCGCGATTCGTCCAGGCCCTCGGCGATGACGACCGGTCCTGAGACGCGCCCCACGACCCCTGCCATGCCCGCCTCCTAGCTCGCCGGGGCGAGCGTGACGCCCAGAACGCGCTTCGCCAGGGCGCCGATGCTCTCGACCTCGTACTCCCCGGTCGGGGTCGGGATGAAGACGACGAGCGGACGCAGCGAGGCGTCGGCGTGGGCCCGCTGGGCCTCGGAGAGCCGGGGTCGGATCGCCTGGCTCGCGATGACGAGGCTGAACGCGTCGTTCGCCATCGCCTTCTGGAACTCCGGGACGCAGCTGTCGGCGGTCACTTCGACCACGTCCTTCAGGCCGATCAGCCGGAAGCCGATCGCGAGCTCGCGCTCCCCGAGAACGACCGTCCGACCGGGGAGCGCGGAAGGCTCGGGCACGGCGCAGCCGGCGGGGTTCCTCCCTATTTAACGGCTCCTCGGGCCGGCGACGCCGGGAGCGCAGCGGCGGCTCAGGCGCGCCGGCCGGAGGCCGCGGTGCCGAGCTCCTCGGCCATCGCCCGGGCGAGGCGGCGCCAGAGGGCGGCGTCCTCGCGGGCCACGGTCCGGGCGCGCGCCGCGAGCGCCGCTCGGGAGAGGGGGCGCGCGGCCGGCTCGACCTGGAGGCCCACGAACTCGAGGACGGACGCCCCGCGGCCGCGCGGGAGGATACGATAGAGGAACTGCGAGTGGCGCGTGGGGCCGCCGACGTGTGTGTTCGTCCAGGCCCGCTCCGCCGGCCGGAGGCGGACCAGGCGGGTCTTCGTCACGAACCGTCCGTCGACGCGTACCCGGTCGGTCAGCAGGATCGTCCCCGCCGCGAGGAGGCGGATCCGCCGGGTCCCGTCGCGTCCCATCCGACGCCAGTCGTCCGGGGCGTAGTCGGTCGCCCAGCGGTACGCCGCGTCCGCCGACGCCGGCAGCCGGGTCCGGAAGCGGTAGTTGAACGCGACGAGCGACACGGGTACCCCCGGCTCCGGCCTACTTGTACGTCGAGCGGTGCACGTGCTGCTCGTCGTCCGTGATCAGGATGCACTCCCCCTCGCACTCGAACAGGCACGCCTCGCAGACGATGCACTCCGGCCCGTGGACCGCCAACGACTTCTCGCCCCGGAACTGGAATTTCGCGGCGACCGCCGGGTCGTCGACGACGTCCGGCACCTCCTCGCGCGGGCGCAGCTCGAAGACGTTCGTCGGGCAGACGTCGAGGCAGTGCGAACAGCCGGTGCACTTTGCGATGTCGATGTCGACCTGGACCATCGCCTTCGGGTAGGCTCGAGCCGCGCCCCCTCATAGCGTTGCGTCGGACCGCCCGCAACGCCCTTCCCCGCGGCGTCGGCGGACCCCTCCCGCGGGACCTATACGTGGGCCCGTGCGATGGCCGGGCCGAGGCGCGCGTGGGGACCCTCCTGCTCGGGACGAGCGGCTGGGACTATCCGGAGTGGGTCGGGCCGGTCTACCCGCCGCGCGCGGTCGACAAGCTCCGTTTCTACGCCGACCGCTTCCCCATCGTGGAGGTCAACTCGACGTTCTACCGGCTGCCGGACCCGTCGGTCACCGCGTCGTGGGTCCGCCGGACCCCGCCCCGGTTCCGCTTCGCCGCGAAGTTCCCGAAGACGATCACCCACGAGCTCCGGCTCGAGCGGGCCGGCGAGGAGCTCGGCCGGTTCCTGGAGGTGCTGGCGCCGCTCCGGCGCGCCGGGAGGTTCGTGGCCGCGCTCCTGCAACTGCCCCCATCGCTCCCGTTCGACCCCGGGGTCGCCCGAGCGTTCTACGCCACGCTGCCGGGCGAGCTGCCGGTCGCAGTCGAGTTCCGGGAGCGGTCCTGGCGGGTCCCGGCGTCGTACGCCCTCCTGCGCGAGTTCGGCCTCGCGAACGTGGTCGTCGACGGGCCGCACCTTCCGATCGCGGCCGAGGTGACGGCCCCGTTCGCCTACGTCCGCTGGCACGGCCACGGGCGCCCGATCTGGTACGACTATACCTACTCGGCCGAGGAGCTCGCCGCGTGGGTGCCGCGGCTGCGGGAGCTCGCGGCGACGACGACCGCCGTCTACGGGTTCTTCAACAACCACTTCCGCGGCGACGCGGCGTCGAACTGCCGCAGCCTCGCCGCCGAGCTCGGGATCCCGCAGCCCTCCGGGCCGTCCCTTCGTCCCCTCGACGGATAGGGTGCCGGTCTCCGCCGGCGGCGGAACCCGGGAGGGGAACGGTCCGTTCTCGGGTCTGTTTCGCCGTCCCCCGCGCGGCCGCTTTAGAGCGTCCCGGCCGCTCGAGCTGCCGGGTCGCCCGCATGCTCGCCTCCCTCTCCGTCGAGCCGGCGTTCTCGCCCGAGCTCGCCGACCCGTGCGTGCCGGACGAGACGGAACCGTTCGCGCCGCGTCCCACGCCCCAGCGCCCGTCGGCCCCTCGCCCGTCCCCGATCCCTCTCGCCCCGGACGGCCGCGCCCGTCGGGAGCGGGGACGGCCCCTCCTCCCGTCCTCGCCGGCGCTGTTCCCGTGGCTCGCCCGTCGGTTCTCCCCGGGCGAGGCCACGATATGGGCCGGGCCGCCCGTCGCCGTCGAGCCGCTGGTCGAGCTCCTCTACGCCGGGAGCGCCCGGGCTCGCGGTCGGATCTCTCTGCTGGAGGGGGGGAACCGGTTCCATCCGTACCGCATCGGCGAGCTCGGCCGCGCGCTGGGGGTCGACGCGCGGGAGACGGTCCGCCGGGTGCGGCTCGCCCGGGCGTTCACCGCCTACCAGATGGTCGCGCTGGTCGAGCGGTGGACCGCGGAGGTGCGGCGGCACGCGCCGACCCTGCTCGTCGGGCACGACCTGCCGGCCCTCTTCACCGACGACGAGATCCCCCCCGAGGAGCAGGCCGAGCTGCTACGCCGCATCGCCCGGACGCTCGCCGTCCTGCTCCGGCGGGTCCGCCTTCCCCTGCTGCTCACCCTCGGGCCGGACGGACCGGCCCGGTTCCCCGGGCTCGCCGACGCGGGTCCCCGCTGGGCGGACTGCCTCACGATCGCGCGCGGGCCGACCACGCTTCGCCTGCGGGCGCTGCGGGACGACGCCCGCCTGACGCTCGTCCCGCGGCCGCCGGGCCAGCGGGGGATCGAAGAGTTCGGCGGCGGCTCCGTCGAGGAGGTGATCGCGTGGGACGTACCGCCCCGACGTACCGTCAGGCGCTCGAGGAGCGGATGAAGCGGTGGGACGCGTTCGCCCGCCTGCTCACGACGCCCGAGGACCGGGCGGCGTTCGAGCTCGTCCGGACAGGCGCACGTCGCTACGCCGCCCAGGCGACGTACGTCGGGAGCCCGGACCTGCTGGAGTCGATCCTCCTCTCGGTCCTCACCGACCTCGCCGGACGGCTTCGGACGGAGGCGGCGGAGAGGACCCGCGGGCTCCGCTGACCGCGGCCGGCGTGCGGTCGGTGCCCGACGGCTGGCTGCTCGACATCACGGAGAGCCCCGACGGCCGCTCGGTCGTCCTCTGGGTGAAGGACCGCTCCAACGGACGGGTTCGTCGGACGTCGGTCGACTACCGCCCTCCGTTCCTCGTCGCCGGGCCCCGGGCCGAGCTCCTCCGGCTCGCCGAACGGCTGCGCAGAGCGCCGACCGTCGCCGGGTGCCAACCGATCGTCGGGCGGCCGTCGCTGTTCGACCGCCGTCCGCGAACGGTGCTCCGGGTCGTGCCGGCGGTGAACTCCGCCCGGCGGACGCTCGCCCGCGCGGTCGACGCGCTCGGGGGCTACGCGACGTTCACGCTGTACGACGTCGATCTCTCGCCCCCGCAGCTCTACCACCTCGAGCACCGCCTCTACCCGTTCGCCCCGGTCGTGCACGGCCCCGACCGCGCCCTCGTGGCGACCGAGGCCGCGGAGACCGTGGAGTACCTCCCGCCCCCGCTCCGGGTCGCCCGGCTCGAGGTCCATCTCGCCGGCGAGCGGCGGGGCCGCATCCCACCCCCCGACGGGCGGATCGGCATGGTCCGCCTTGGCGACCGGACGCTCGACGGGCCGGAGGAGGCGGTCCTGCGGGCGCTCGCCGACGAGATCGCCCGCACGGAGCCGGACGTCCTATTGACCGACGGCGGCGACGAGTTCGACCTTCCGTGGCTCTACCGGCGAGCGGCGGAGCGGGGCCTTCGCCCCGAGGAGTTCGCGCTCGGCCGGGAGCCGGCGCCGTTCGCGCCGGCCCGGCCGGCCCGCGCGTTCACCTCGTACGGCCGGGTCCTCCACCGCGCGGCGACGTACCCGGTCCCGGGCCGCTTCCACCTCGACCGGGCGAACTCGTTCCTGTACGATGACGCGGAGCTCGCCGGCCTGGTCGACGCGGCCCGGCTCTCGCGCCTGTCGCTCCAGACGATCGCGCGCCAGTCGCCGGGGACCTGCTTCACCGCCATGGAGATGGCACAGGCCCTCGCGCACGGGGTCCATGTGCCGTGGAAGAAGAACCGGCCCGAGGAGTTCCGCACCGGCGAGGCGCTCGTCGCCTCCGACCGGGGCGGGGTGATCCTGCTGCCGCCGGTCGGCGTTCACGACCGGGTCGAGGAGTTCGATTTCGCGAGCCTCTACCCGCACCTCATGGTCCGCAAGAACCTCTCCGCCGAGACGCTCGACTGTCGCTGCTGCCCCGCGAGCCCATGGCGGGCTCCGGGGCTCGGCTACCGCTCCTGCACGCGACGGCAGGGGCTGATCCCGCGCACGCTGGAACCGCTCCTCGCCCGGCGGCTCGCCTACAAGGCGGCGCTGAGGACGCCCGGGCTCGCCCCCGAGGCGGCGCGCCGTCTCCGCCAGCGCATCAAGATGCTCAAGTGGATCCTGGTGACCGCCTTCGGCTACCAAGGCTACCGGAACGCCCGGTTCGGCCGGATCGAGTGCCACGAGGCGATCAACGCCTACGCCCGCGAGCTCCTCGCCGGGCTCCTCGCCGAGGCGGAGCGGGCCGGCTACCGGGTCGTCCACGGGATCGTCGACTCCCTCTGGCTCCGCCCGCTCGCGCCGGAGGATCCGCCGGACCCGGAGGCGTTCGCGCGCCGGGCGAGCGCGAGGTTCGACCTCCCGCTCGGCTACGAGGGCCGCTACCGCTGGATCGTCTTCCTCCCGGCGGTCACCCACGGCCTCGGCGTGCCAAACCGCTACTACGGTCTCTACGAGCGCGGCGAGTTCAAGCTCCGTGGGATCGGCGGGCGCCGGCACGACACCCCCACGTTCCTGCGCCGGTTCGAGCTCGAGGTCCTCTCGCTGTTCGAGGGAGCCGCCGACGCCGAAGGGGTCCGCGCCCGCCTGCCGCGGGCGCTCCGTCGGGCCGACCTGTTCGCCGAGCGCCTGCGGACGGGAGCCTGGCCGGTCGACGAGCTCCTGATCGCCCATCGGATCGGCCAGGCGCCCGAGGCGTTCGTGACGTTCACCGATTCGGTCGCGGCGCTGCGGCAGCTCGGCGAGGCCGGGGCCCGGCGCGGCGCGGGGGAGACCGTGCGCTTCGCGATCCTCGACCGGGCAAGCCGCTCCTGGCGCGCGCGGGTCCGGGCCGCCGAGCTCCTGACGGGCGAAGAGCGGTACGACGTCGGGGCGTACCTCGAGCTCCTCGCGCGGGAGGCGGAGACCCTGCTCGCCCCGCTCGGCGTGCGACGGGCGGATCTCCTTGCCCGTTGGGACGGTGCCGCGCGCCCTCCGCGGGCCCCGTTCCGATCGCCGGAAGCGCCCGGCCAGCAGGCCCTCGCCGCCGGCGCCGTGGGTACGTTTTCTCCTCCGACCGCGTGAATGCGCCGTGGGGACCCGAGCGCCGCGCCGGGGGGTCCGGCGCTCCCGGCGGACGCGCGCCCCGCGCTCGGACGAGGTCCTGCGCGTCCTGCGGAGGCGGGCGCACGATCCGTCCGGCGAGGTGCGGCAGGCGGTCGCCGGCCTTCTCGGGGAGCTCGGGGGCCGCGCGGCGCTCGCGGCGCTCGGGCCGCTCCTCGCCGACCCGTCCGACCGGGTGCGACGGACGGCGGTGCTCGCGCTCGGCAAGGCAGGCGGTCCGAGCCCGCGGGAGCTCGCCCGGATCCGGGGCTTCCTCGCGGATCCCGCGCCCAGGGTACGGGCCGCGGCGGCGGTCGTGCTCGGGCGCCGGGCCGATCGCGCGAGCGTGCCGGCGCTGCTGAAGCGCCTCGCCGGGCCCGGGACCTGGGAAAAGCCGTCGGTCGCGATCGCCCTCGGAAGGATCGGCGACCGAAGGGCGGTGCCCGCGCTCCGGGCGCTCGCCGAGAGCCCCGCGCGGTGGTTGCGGGTCTGCGCGCTGCACGCGCTCGGGGAGATCGGCGCGCCGGCCGGCCGTCCGACCGCCCGGCACCACCTCACCGACCCGGCGTGGTCGGTCCGCGGCGCCGCTGCGACCGCCTTGGGCGCGCTCGGCACCCCGGGCGACGCCCCCCGCCTCCTCGCCGCCGCACGGGACCCGCATCCCTGGCCCCGACGCGGGGCGATCTACGCGCTCGGACGCCTCGGTCGTCGGGAGGCCGCCGGAACGATCCGCAGCGCCCTTCGCGACCGGTCGCCCGAGGTCCGCCTCGCCGCGGTGTGGGCCCTGGGCGAGCTCGGCGACCCGGCGGCGCGTCGGCCGCTCGCTCGGCTGCTCGCCGGCTGCGTGCCGCCGGGGCGGGCGGCGCCCATCACCCCTCCGGTCGAAGGCGCGCTGCCATCGACCGGGGCGGAGGAGCGCCTCTTCGAGGCCACGGTCGCGGCGCTCGCCCGCATCCCGGCGGGCCCCCGCGACGGCGCGGTCGCCGCGGCGGTCGCCCGAGCCCGCCGCCGGCTCGAGGCCCCCGAGCTGGACCGGCCGGTCCGCCCGGCGTTCGCGGCGGCGGGCGACCCGTCCGGACCGGTGCCGACCTTGCGGGAGCTGCTCCGGCTCGCCGGGGGCACCGCGTGAGGCTGCGGGAGCTCCGGCGCGCGGACGCCCCCCGGCTCTTCGAGCTGCTGAAGAGCGAGTTCCCCGAGGAGGAGTCGATCCTGGGCACGCGGGCGGACGGGTATGCCCGGATCGTTCGGCGTCTCTACCGACCGGATCTCCGCCTCCTGCTCGGGCTGCTCCGCCTCGTGGGCCGCGCGCCGTTCCGCTTCTTCGTGGTCGAAGAGGACGGCGACCTCGTCGCGACGACCCTGCTGTCGTTCCCGCCGAAGACCGGGTTCCTCAGCATGGTGGTCGTCGCCCCCGCCTTCCGGCGGCGCGGCTACGCGCGCCGCCTCCTGGACACCGCCCGCGCGGCGACGGCGCGCCGGGGGCGCCGCTTCGTTGCGCTCAACGTGCTCGGCTCGAACACCGCCGCCCGGACCCTCTACGCCTCGGCCGGCTATCGGGAGCTCGACCACCAGTGGCTCTTCGTGCACGACCGGCCCGTCGACCTCGCGGTCGCGCCGAAGGTCGCGTCCGTCCGTCCGTTCCAGCGGGAGGACGCCGGAGCGGTCGCGGAGCTCGCGAACCGGACGATGCCGGCCGCGGCCCGTGAGGTGCTGCCGGCGCGGCCGGCCGACTACCGGTCCCGCACGCTGGCGGATCGGCTGTTCGACGCCGAGGCCGCCGCCTGGGTCGTCGACCGGGGGCGGGGGATCGAGGGCCACCTCTCCGCGGTCGTGAGCCCGGCGACCGAGGCGGCGCACCTCAGCTGCCCGCTCGTGGCCCCGTCGCTCGACCCCGAGCTGGCGGAGGCCTTGGTGCGGACGGCCGGGGCGTGGCTCGCCCCGCGGACGCCGGTGCGGATCGCGACGAGCGTGCCGGAGGGACGCCCGCAGAGCCGCCGGGCGCTGGAGGGGGTGGGATTCCACGCCGCGTACGACCTCTTTACGCTCGGCCGTTCCAGCACGTAGGCGCCGGGACGTCGGGGTCGACGTCTACCTGATGCCGGCGGTCCTCGGCGCGGGCGCGGGCGACGTCGCCGAGGTGCTCGCCGCCGGCCGTCACCTGCGGCGGGCGGGCTTCTCGCTTACGCTCTACCGACGCGCCGGACGGCCGCTGCCGCCGGGGGTCGTCGGACCGTGGGCGTGGCCGCCCCACGCGCGGGCGACGGCGCTCCGGCCCCGGGGACGGGCGGCGCTGACGCTCTCCTCTTCGTGGGGGGTCACCGCCGCGCCGGGGACCCCGGGACCCCTCGGCCGCCCCGGCCCGTGGTCGGAGGAGGCGGCCGAGATCGAGCGGGCCTACGGACACCGTGCGACGCTCCACGTGAGCCTCGAGGAGTTCGCCCGGACCCTGACCTCGCGCCGGGGCAACCTCGAGCGGCTTCGGGAGGGCGGGGTCGCAGGGCGGGCCGCCGCCGGCACGGAGCGCGACGAGTTCGCCCGGGCGTACCGGCGCTTTCGCGCCTTCGGCACCGACAACGTTCTGCATCTGTTCCCCACGTTCCGCTACGACCGCGCCTTCGCTCGCGAGTTCCCGGAGGCGGTCCAGACGGGTCCCCTGTGGCGGCGCGGCGCGCCGGGGCGGCCGGGGCGTCCTCGCCGCGGGGGGCGTGACTGGGTCTGGTACGCGAGCCCGGCGAGCGCCGAGCGAATCGCGCCGGCGGTGGCGGACGGCCTCGGCCGGGGGGCTCCGGCGGCGCGGCTGCGCATCCGGAGCCCGCGCGCCTGGCGCACGGTACCGCCCGGTCCCCGGGTCGTCCTGCGCTCCCGGGCCTCCTCCGAGGCGGCGTGGCGCCGGGAGTTCCGCTCGGCCGCGGGCCGGATCGTCACCGGCAGCCGGTCGCTGCTGGAGGCGCTCGAGCTCGGCGGGCCGTTCCTCTACTTCAACGGCGTCCTCGGCACCGGACCGGCGCAGCGGCGCCATCGGCCCGAGAAGATCCTGGGCTTCCTGCGGATCGCCCGGGACGCCGGTTGGCCCCGGGACCTCCTCCGCGACCTCGCCGACTTCTCGCGGGGGCGTCGGGTGGCGGAGGTGGCCGCCCGTGCCGCCCGGCGGACCGGCGGCTGGCGCCGGTTCCCCCCGGCGCCGGCCCCGGTCGGCTTCCGCCCGCCGTTCGACGATCCCGCCCGCCTGCTGACGGAGGCCGCCCGCATCCTGGGCCGCGCCGGAAGCGACAGCGTGGCGTGCGTCGCCGAGCTGCGTCGGCGGTCCAACCGTTAAGGGGGGCGGGACCCTCGACCGCAGGATGGCCGCCGGCCCCGCAAGCCCGCCGGCGGTCGCCCGGGCGCTCGCCGGGCCGGCGCTGCGGCTCCGACCGGGCGAGCAGGTGGTCGTCGTCAGCTGGAACCACACCCTTCCCTGGGCGTCGGCGGTCGTCGCGGAGGCCCGTCGCCTGGGCGCGCGTCCGCTCCTGTTGCTGGAGGACGAGGCGGCGTTCTGGCGCGGCATCGACCTCGCCCGGTCCACCGCCGGTTGGGCGACGCTCGGGCGGACCGCGCGCGCGGCGTTCCGAGCGGCGGACGCGATCCTCTACTTCCCCGGCCCGGCCGACCGGCCGCGCCTGCGGGGTCTGTCCTCCGACCTCCTCGCGCCGCTGCTCGGCCGGGACGAGCTGTGGCTGGCGCCCCGGCAACGCTGGGGCCCTCGCCGCCTGCGGTGCCTCCTCGGCTACGCCTCGGACCCGGAGGCGGAGTTCTGGGGGGTGCCCGGGGCGATGTGGCGAAGCCAGCTGCTGCGCGGGATCACCGAGGCCGACTACGACAGCATCGAGGCGGCCGGCCGCCACGCCGAGACCCTCCTCGGCGCCGGTCGGGAGGTACGGATCACGGGGGACGACGGCACCGACGTGCGGCTCACGCTGCGCCGTCGGCCCCCGTGGCTCGACGACGGCCGCGTCGACCGGCGGGACCGCCGCGGAGGGCGGGCGGTCGCGACCTCGCCGCCCGGCTCGATCGTGGTCGCCGTCGACGAGCGGTCGGCGACCGGGACCGCCGTCGCGAACCGTCCGAGCTACCTGGCGAGCGGTCGGGTCGCCGGCGCGCAGTGGGAGCTGGACGGAGGCCGGCTGCGCAACTACTGGTACGCGGAGGGAGCGGAGGCGTTCGAGGGCGAGTTCGGCGCCGCGCCCCGCGGCCGGGAGACCGTCGCGCTGCTCGGGCTCGGCTTGAACGGGGCGCTCGCGCCCGGGGTTCCGCGCGCCGAGGACGAGGAGGAGGGGGCCGTCACCCTCGCGATCGGGGGGAACCGCGCGTACGGGGGCGCGAGCCGGTGCCGCTACCTATCGTGGATCACGATCGGCGGCGCGACCGTGGCGGTCGATGGGATCGCGCTCTGCGACCGGGGCAAGCTTGTCTAGCGCCGGCCGGGTGCGACGTCGGTTCTTCGACCGTCCGGCGGCGGAGGTCGCCCGCGCGCTCCTCGATTGCCAGCTCACGACCCGAGGCCCCGCCGGCGAGCGCTCGGTGCGACTGGTCGAGACCGAGGCGTACCTCCGGCGCGATCCGGCGAGCCACGCCTACCGGGGCCCGACCCGGCGGAACCGCTCGATGTTCGGACCGCCGGGCACGCTGTACGTCTACCGGATCCACCAGGTCGTCTGCGCGAACCTCGTCACGCGGCCCGGGGAGGCGGTCCTCCTTAGGGCGGGGGCGCTCGCGACCGGCGGGCCCCCCGGCGCCTCCGGGCCCGGACGGCTCTGCCGAGCGCTCGGGATCACGATCCGGGACGACGGGCTCGACGCCGTCCGCAGCGCCCGCCTCGCGGTCCGCCTCCCTCGAGGGCCGGTCGCGAGGATCGTGGTCGGGCCGCGCGTGGGGATCCGTCGCGCCGCGCGCCGTCGTCTGCGGTTCGCGCTGCGCGGCGAGCCGGCCGTCTCCCGCCCGCGGCCGCCGGGGTGGAGCCGGCCTAGCGGAGCTTCGCCCAGGAGTATCCGCGCCGCCGGGCGGAGGCGCCGAAGCCGCACGAGGCGCAGACGTTCTTCTGACGGTGGTACGCGTGCCGCCCGCACCGCCGGCAGATGATGTGCACGATCTTGCCGCCGCGCTGCGCCGGGGTTCCCTTGCCCATGCGACCTCCTACGGCGAGATGTAGACGACCGAGTCGCCCCGGACGAGGGTGACGCCGGCCCGGGGGGTCACCACGTCCTGGTCGACCTCCTCGGCCGACGAGAGCACGAGGTTGAGATGCTGATCGAACGCGTCGAGCACCCCGCGGAACGAGCGCCCGCCCTTGGTGGCGACGAGCACGCGCTTGTGCAGGCTCTGCTCCAGGAGATCGAGCGGCTTCATCGGGAGCGACGGGGAGGCAGGGTGCCCTTGATAAGATTGCCGACGCCGAGCTCCCGCCTGCGTACGGTCGGCTCCCGGCTGAGGGCGGCGAGCGCCCGGACCGCCGCGCCGGCCGGGTCGCCCAGCGGGGCAAGGTGGGCGACCCGCCGGGCGAGGC
>JASHRJ010000136.1 GCA_030037395.1 Thermoplasmata archaeon | reverse complement strand
TGACGGGCACCACCGGCACGGTGACGCTGTCGCTGTTCGGCCTGTCGGTGGAGAACAGCGCGTCGATCGGCATCTCCCCGGGGACGGCGCCGGCCAGCTGTAAGACGACGGGTACGTTCGCGCTGGCGCAGGCCACCTGCTACCACCCGACGTCGGGCTGGTACGTGGTGCTGGTCTACGACCTGAACTCGACGGTGATCGGGATCTACACGACCGCGTGGGCGACCGTGACCTCCCCGGCGCCGGTCGGGGCGGCGATGGAGTTCGTCGTGGTCTCCGCTACGAGCTACGCGTCGACGGGGGACTCGCTGAACGTCATCCCCTCGACGTCGTCGAGCATCAGCGGTTCCGCGACGCTGTAGACCCTGCCGAAGCCTCCCGGCCGCTCTCGGATCGGCGAGAGCGGTCGGGGGAACCCCTTCCTCCCGGTTTTTCGGAGCCGACCCCTTCGCCCGGAGCTTTCGGCGGCAGGGGGTCGGACGCTCGCCTCGCCCCCGAGCCTTCCTCGTTACGCGATAACCTCTAAATAGAGGAGTCCCGCCTGTAAACGGCGGGGGTCTCCACCCAGGAATGACGGGCCGTACGCTCGGCGGCGGGAGCGCGCTTTCGCGGCGGACCGGACGTTGGCACCGGCGGTCCGGACGCCGTCGAGCGGTCTCCGACGTCGTCGCGACGATCCTCCTGCTCGCCCTCACGGTCGTCCTCTTCGCCTCGATCTTCGCGTTCGTCACCCGGTTTCCGACGCCTCCCCCGCAGAACGTCGACCAGTTCGAGGCCAGCGTCACCACCAACGGGACGAGCTCGATCCACGGGCTGTGGATCCTCCACGGCGCCGGGCCGATCGTCCCGTCCGGCGACAAGGTCTACCTGGAGTCCACCGCCTCCTCCGCCGACTGGCAGTTCCACCAGTCGAGCGGCATCCCGGTCGCCTGGGGGATGGGCAACTCGACCGCCGGCTGGAGCGCGGGGCAGTACTGGATCACCTGGTTCGTCACCCCGATCCCGCTGCCCTCGAACCTCACGGTCTACGTGGTGTCGCCGAGTTCGCTCCTGTATACGGCCTACGTTCCGGGCGTGACGCCGAACAACCCGCCCGTCGTCGTGTCGACCGGCACGGTCCCGTCCAACCCGACCGTCGGCAGCGCCTTCCAGATCTACGCGCTCATCTACGGCAACACCGGGACCCTGCAGGTCAACATCACGCTGAGCGAGATCCCCGGGCTCCCGTCGACCGCCCAGAAGATGGTCAACGTCTCGGGACGCTGGGTCTACAACGTCTCGGCGCACGCGACGACGACCAACGGCTCCTACGTCGGGTTCATCCAGGGCAAGAACACCTCGGGTACCACGGTCGCCGGCCAGGTCGCGATCGCGATCTCGGGCGCCAGCACCGGGGGCGGGGGCGGGGGTTCGGGCTCGTTCACCGTGGTGGCTGGAGTGACGCAGACCCCGCCGCTCCCGGTCGTAACCGGGCCGCCGAACATCTACCTGACCGCGACGGTCAACTACACGGGCACCACCAAGGTCAACGCCGCTGTCAACTTCACCGTCGCCCAGCTGGAAGGCGGTCGGGATAAGACCGTCTACAAGAACTCCACGACCCTTGCGGGGCAGACCCTCAAGAACCTCGTGGGCCCGACCGACGTGGTGCTCTACAGCACGAGCACCTTCGGCACCTGGCTCCTCAACTCCAGCGTCACCGTCACGGCGTCGGTGACCCTCACCGGCCTCGGCACGGTCAAGGCGGCGACGACGATCTACACGCAGGGCCTTCTGGCCGGCGATATCTACACGACGACGTCGAGCAGCACCGGCACCACCGGCACTCCGTGGACGTCGGCGGAGACCTCCTTCTCGCACTCCTGCTCGACGAGCACGAGCTGCCCCTACCTGGACGTCTCGGTCTGGGACAACTGGACCACGTCGCCGCTTGGCGGGCCGGCGAGCCTCACGTTCAACGGCTCCTGGTGGTCGAACATCACGAGCTGCACTCCGTCGACCGGCTGCACCGCGACCAGCGGCACCGTCGCCTCGAGCACGGTCGGGGACGCGTCGTTCTACACCGTCAACCTGGAGGGCGGAACGACCCGGTGGAAGCCGGGCGGCTCGAACCTCGCGGCGAACGACAAGTTCACCCTCTGGATGCTCGTGACCGTCACCGACGGGACCCAGGTCGTGGGGTACGTCTGGGACTCGACGCTCCTCACCCTGAGCTAGGCGGCCCCGGATCCCGGCGTGCCATCTCGCCGAGCCGGCTCACGACTCGGGAGCCCGGGGTCCCGACTTGAGGGGCGCCCCGGTCGAGCTGCCTCCGAGCGCGCTGCCGCACTTCCAGCACTTGCTCTCGCCCGCGTAGACGACCGCCGAGCAGTTCGGGCAGGTGACCTCCTCGGGGCCGGGGCCCGCCGCCGGCGCGGCGGAGCCCGTAGGAGGGGCCGGTCCGCCCGCGGGACCGCTCGGTCCGGCGACGGGCGCGCCCGGGGGCCCGCTGCCCCCGGTCGCGGGCGGCAGCTGCTGCGCGAGCCGCTTGACCGCCTCGTTGCGCCGGCGCTCCCGGCCCTTGTACCATACGTAGAGCGCGAGGACGAAGTAGAAGACGACGCCGAGGTAGAGCAGCGTCACGAGGAAGATCTCCTCGATCAGCAGCTCGTAGACCGTCCCGAAGTCTCCGACGATCGGGCCCTCGATCCCGTTGTTGTCGTTCGGGTCGCCGGCGAGGAAGATCTCCGTGAGGTTGGTTCCGTTGGTCGCGTTGAGGACGAGGGCCATCTGCCAGCTCCAGATGCCGGTGTAGCCCACGGTCGAGTTGAACCAGAACGGCGTCCCGGGGCTCGGCGCCGGGGTCGCGTTGCCGGTGCCGTTGGCACAGTCCGCCGGGTCCGCCTCGAAGCAGTTCCAGTGGGTGAACAGGAGGTACCCTCCCGAGCAGTACGAGGAGTTCAGGTCGATCGCTCCGGGGCAGGTGGAGACGAACAGCTCCAGGCCGTCGTGGCTCCAGTTCGTGTGGTTGAGCGACGACGCCAGGAACTGCGGATCGATCCGGACCGACCAGCTGAAGAGCGTGGAGCTCCCTCCGTGGAACGGCGCCAGGCTCGCGTTCTGCAGGACCGAACCCCCGCTCTCGTACGGCGCGACCCCCCCGGAGCTGTACTCCCCCGACGGGCTGGTGAGCACCTGTTCGGTGAACACCACGGTCGCCAGGGGCGCGACGGCGACGATGACGACCAGCCCCAGGATGGCGAGGTTCCGGCCGCGCTTCTGCCCGACGTAGACCGGCAGGCCGAGCCCCGCGATGAGGAGCACCGGGATCGCGACGATCGGCGAGACGTACGCGAACGACGCGAACACCGCGCCGGTCGCGATGAGGATCAGTACGACGAACCCGAGGCGGGACCGGAGGAAACCCCTAAAGCCGTGGGCCGGGTCCTCCGCCATGGGACGGAAGGCCACGACCGCCCCTCCTAATTAACTCCGCATGGCCAGCTCCTCCTCGCCCGAACCCGCGAGCGCCGTCCGGTGCGCCCTGATCGTGCTCGACGGGCTCGGCGACCGACCGGACGACCGCACCGGAGGGCTCTCCCCGGTCGAGGCGGCGCTCACCCCCGTCCTGGACGGGCTCGTGGCCCAAGGCTGGAGCGACGAGCTGTCGGTCCTCGGCCCCGGCATCGCTCCGGAGTCGGACGCCGGCGTGTTCGCCCTGCTGGGGTACGACCCGGTCCGCGACTCCCCGGGCCGCGGGGTCCTGGAGGCGATCGGCATCGGGGTGCCGCTCGCGGCCGGGGACGTGGCCCTGCGCCTCAACTTCGCCACGGTCGCCGCGGACGGCCGGGTCCTCGACTCCCGGGTGGGTCGTTCGCTCGCGACTGAGGAGGCCGCGGAGCTCGCCCGCGACCTCACCGCCGCCGACCTCCTCGCCCCGGAGGGGATCGGCGCCGAGGTCCGGGCGACCGTCGGTCACCGCGGGGTCCTCTGGTTCCGGCCGCGCTCCGGCGGAGCGCTCTCGCCGAACATCTCCAACCCCGACCCGTTCTACGAGAAGGTCGGCGGAATGGGCACCGCCCGGCAGCCTGTGGAGGCGAGGCTGCTCGTCTGCCGGCCGACGGACGGCACGCCGGCGGCCGCCCGCACCGCGGCCGCGGTGAACTCGTTCCTCGACCGGGCCCGGACGCTGCTGGCTCCTCACCCGGTGAACCAGCGTCGAGCCCGGGGGGGTGCCCGCGAAGCGACCGGCCTGCTCGTGCGCAACGCCGGGAGCGTCCCGGAGGTGCCGCCCGAGCCGTTCGAGCGGAGGTACGGGCTTCGGGGGGCGGCGGTGACCGAGATGCCGGTGGAACGCGGCATCGCCCGGCTGCTCGGGCTCGAGGACCGGTTCGTGGGGCCGATGACCGGGGACCGGGACGCGGGCTACCGGCAACGGGCCCGCGTGGCCCTCGAGCTCCTCGCCCGTTTCGGGTTCGTCTACGTTCACCTCAAGGGACCGGACGAACCCGGCCACGACGGCGACGCGGGCGGCAAGCGCGAGGTCGTGGAGGCGATCGACCGCTCGTTCTTCGGCCCGTTCGTCGCCGGGCTCGATCGGAGCACGACCCGGGTCGCCGTCACCGCCGACCATGCGACCCCGTGCGCGCTGCGGGCCCACTCCGACGATCCCGTCCCGCTGGTCGTGATCGGGCCGGGGGTTGCCCCAAAGGCTGGGGGCGCGCGGAGCAAGTTCGGCGCCCCGGGACGTACGTCTGATCCCGCGGCCCTGCTGAGGGGTCGGGTGCTGCTCCCCCGCCTCCTCGCTCCCTCTCCGGCGCTCCCCTCATGAGAGCTCGGGCGCTTACCGTGCCCCGCGCGGCGGGAGAGCGAACCCGACGGGCGTTGGCCGACGCGGGGGCGCTCCGGGAGGACCTCGCGATCGTGGAGGAGGAGGGCCAGCTCGTCCTGCCGGTCCGCGATGAGGCTCGGGTGCTGCCGGCCTGGGGCGAGCTCGGGGAGCGCGAGTTCCCCCCGCTCCCCCCGACCGGCCCGTCGGACTTCCGCGAGCTCCTGCCGTGGCCGTCGGCCGAGCGCGCCCAGGTCCCCAGGGCGTTCGACGTCGTAGGAGACGTGGTCCTGATCCGTCTGCCCGACAGCCTCCTCGCGCGGCGGTTCGAGATCGGCGAGGCCCTGCTCCGCTTCGTCCCTTCGACCCGCATCGTCGGCCTCGACCGCGGAGTGCGGGGGCCCGAGCGACGGCGCTCGGTGGAGCGGATCGCCGGCTCGGGAGGGTGGGCGACCCGCCACCGCGAGAACCGCCTCGAGTTCGACGTCGACGTGGAGCGAGCGTACTTCTCGCCGCGTCTCGCCGGCGAGCACGCCCGCGTTGCCTCCGAAGTGCGCCGGGGGGACCGGTTTTACGACCTCTGCTGCGGGGTCGGCCCGTTCGCCGTCACGGCGGCCCGGGACGGGAGTGCCCGATCCGTGGTCGCGGTGGACGCGAACCCGGAGGCGGTCGCGCTCCTGCGCGCGACCCTGCGGCGCTATCCGTTCGGGGGCCTGGTCCAGCCGTTGGAGGCGCGCGTGGAGGATTTCGTACGCACCGCCGGGCCCGCCGAGCGGGTCCTCGTGAATCTTCCTCACGAAGGGATTAAGTACGCCACCCTGGTGGCGCCGCTCGTCGCGCCGGGAGGCCGACTCTACTACTACGAGGTCGTCCCCCGGGACGAGATCCGACGGAGGGCGGCGGTGGTCGAGAACGCGCTCGCGCCGGCAGGGCCGTTCACGGTCACGACGGTCCGCTCCGTGCACCCGTACTCCCCGGCGTCCGACCTCCTCGCCATCTCGGTCGACCGTCGGGAGAGCTGACCCGATGGCCTCCCCGCTCGTCGTCGACCTCGCGGAGGTCTCCGACGCCGATCTGGCCCTGGTCGGTGGCAAGGCGGGGAAGCTCGGCGAGCTGGTTCGTCATGGCCTGCCGGTGCCCCCCGGCTTTGTGATCACTACGGAGGCCTACCGCTCGTTCGTCGACGCGACGGACCTCGTTCGGGTGATCCGCGCGGCGATCGCCGCCGTGGACGAGAGCCGGCCGGCGTCGACGGAGGAGGCGTCGCGCACGATCCGCGCGGCGTTCGAGTCGGCGGCGTTCCCCCCCGCCCTGCGCCAAGCGATCGTGGCCACCTACGAGACGTACGTGCGCCAGCACGGCGTCCGTTTCTCCGCCGTGCGCTCGAGCGCCACGGCCGAGGACCTCGCGGACGCCTCGTTCGCGGGGCTGCAGGACACCTACCTCAACGTGCAGGGGACCGACCAGATCCTCGACGCGGTCCGGCGCTGCTGGGGGTCGCTGTTCACCCCGCGGGTCCTGGTCTACCGGCAGAAGAAGGGGTTCGACCACGCGGCGCTGAGCCTGGCGGTCCTCGTCCAGAAGATGGTCGACGCGACGGTCAGCGGGATCCTCTTCACCCGGGACCCGAACACGGGCGAGAACCACATGATCGTGGAGGCCGGCTGGGGCCTCGGGGAGGCGATCGTCGGCGGGGAGGTGACGCCGGACCACTACGTGATCGACGGCGCCACCCAGAAGATCGTCCACAAGCAGATCTCCGAGCAGACGGTGCGGCTGGTGCGCGCCGAGGGAGGGGGGAACCGCCGGGAGGACGTCCCCGCGGCGGAGCGGTCGACGCAGAAGCTGCCGGACGCGCGGCTCGCCCGCCTCGTGTCGCTGGCCCGCGTGATCGAGTCACGCTACCGTCGACCGATGGACATCGAGTGGTGCGGCGACGCGGAGTCGCTGTACGTGGTGCAAGCCCGTCCGGTGACCACGATCCCTACGTCGACGGTCGGGCCGTCCGCCCCGGCCCCCGCCGAGGGGGAGGCGGCGCCGATCCTGCGGGGGTTCGGGGCCAGCCCGGGCGTGGCGTCGGGGACCGCCCGGCTGCTGAACGGACCGGCCGAGATGGACCGCCTCAAGCCGGGGGAGATCCTGGTCACCGCGATGACGACGCCGGACATGGTCCCGGCGATGTCGAGGTCGGCCGGGATCGTGACCGACGAAGGCGGGATGACCTGCCATGCGGCGATCGTCTCGCGCGAGCTCGGGGTCCCCTGCGTGGTCGGGACCCGAGAGGCGACCCGGACGATCGCCGACGGGGCGGAGGTGACGGTCGACGGCAAGACCGGTTCGGTTTACCGCGGCCGCCGGGCGACCCCCGAGCGGACGGCGCCGCCGGGGACCGCGCCGGGGGTCGCCGTGGCCCACGAGAGCGTCCCGGTGACCGCCACCCGCATCCTGGTCAACGTGGGCGTCCCGGAGAAGGCGGCAGAGTACGCGCGCCTTCCGGTCTCGGGGGTCGGACTCCTGCGAATCGAGTTCATCTTCACGGCCCACGTCCGTGAGCACCCGCTCGCGCTCCTCAAGCGGGGCAAGAAGGAGGAGCTCGTCCGCCGGCTCGCCGACGGGATCGGCCAGGTCTGCCAGGCGTTCCACCCGCGGCCGGTGATCGTCCGCACGAGCGATTTCAAGACCAACGAGTACCGCGGGATGCCGGGCGGGGAGCCGTTCGAGCCGGTCGAGGAGAACCCGATGATCGGCTGGCGCGGCTGCTCCCGGTACATCTCGAGCGTGTTCCGCCCGGCGTTCGAGTGCGAGCTCGAGGCGATCCACCGCGTCCGGACCGACCAGGGGCTGAAGAACGCGATGGTGATGCTGCCGTTCGTACGCAACACCTGGGAGCTCGAGGAGATCGCGGCGACGATGAAGGCGGCCGGCCTCCGCCGCTCGCGCGACTTCAAGCTCTACCTCATGGCGGAGGTGCCGTCGACGGTGCTGCTCGCGCGCGACTTCGCGCACCACTGCGACGGCTTCTCGATCGGCTCGAACGACCTCACCCAGCTCGTCCTGGGCGCGGACCGCGACTCCGAGACGCTCGGGCGGATGGGGTACTTCGACGAGCGCGATCCGGCGGTCCTCCGGGCGATCCAGCTCCTCATCGAGGGGGCGCACGCGGAGGGGGCCACGGTCGGGATCTGCGGCCAGGGCCCGAGCGTCTACCCGGAGTTCGCGGAGTACCTGGTGCGGCAGGGGATCGACTCGATCTCGCTCAACGCCGACACCGTCGTGACGACCGCCCGCTCGATCGCCGCGATCGAGCAGCGGATGAAGCTGGACGGGCTGCGGGGCGGCTGACAGGGGCTCGCGCGGCTTCCAAACCTATATAGGCGGCTACCCGCACTCATCGTTAGCGTGCTGAGGGCCGCGTGGCGTCGCCGCCGACAGGGGCGGCAGGGGGTCGCCCAGGTGATCGGCGTGATCCTCCTGGTCGCCATCACGATCGTGATGATGGTCGTGATCTACCTCGTGCGGTACCCGCTTCCGAACCCGCCCCCGACGTTCGGCTACGCGGCGTCCAACAGCGTCAAGTTCCCGGCGTGGGGAGACCCGACCGACTGCTATCCGATCCTCCCGTACAACTGGGAGTACTATCTCGCGAACGGCACCGGCAACCACACCGACCAGCAACGCTACAACACGTACATGGACGCTTGGAACCTCGAGTGCGAGGACGACAACAACGGCTCCTACAACCTCATGAACGCGAGCCAGATCTTCATCACCTCCGTCTCCCAGGCGGTCCCGCTTTCGTCGATCCAGTTCCGGTTCGTCTGCTACAACGCGACGCCGACGCCGAAGACGACGATCTTGGTGCAGGGAATGCTCGACACGATGGAGTGGGTGCCGGGCAGCGACGTCAACATCTCGACGAACGCCCCCGAGCTGGGGACCTGCGGGAGCTACGACCCCCGCGGCAGCGGCGCGAACAGCGTCTACTACAACCGGCTCGGCTTCTTCGACCCGCTCAACCTGCACACCCCCGAGCTCACGGCCGGGATGTCGATCGTCCTCTACGTCCACACGGCGAACTCCATCCTGGAGGCGCCGTCGCCGATCGAGCCGAGCTCGACCTGGAACCAGCCGGACGCGGACGACTACCACGGCGCGCCGGTCTGGTGCTTCACCGATCCGGGGTCGTGCACGCTCCAGCTGATCGACATCTCCTGGAGCACGCCGGTCGTCGTGATGTCGGTCCCTCTCTACCAGCTCTAGGATGTCGGGAGCGGTCCCTCCCGGGCTACGCCCGCTGCGTCCGCGGCGTCGCCGCCGCCTGCTCCTCTGGGTCGCCGTCGGCTGCGTAGCGGCCGCGACGATCGAGGTCGGCGCGGTGACGAGCTGGTTCGGCCTGCCGGCGCTGCTCGCCCCGAAGGGGGGCGGAGGTTCCGGGCCCAGCGGGCCGAACCCGAACCCGTTCAACGAGAACGTCACCGGGATCTGGGCGCAGGTCACCTACACGAACGGCAACCGCTCGTCGTTCCCGGCCCTGCAGGGGACGAACCTCTGCAGCGGCTGCCCGAAGCTGCCGCCGGTGAACCGCAGCTACAGCCCACCCGTCTCGGGGATCTGGTTCTACTTCGTCGTCACGAACTACGGCAAGAACGCGACGTCGATCTCCAACTT
>JASHRJ010000135.1 GCA_030037395.1 Thermoplasmata archaeon | reverse complement strand
GGCGAGCCGCGGATCCCTCCCGGTCAGGTGTCGGTCGGACTGAACCCTAGGATCTCGACCATTCCGCTCCTGTTCGACCAGGAGCGGGGCACGATCACCCTCGAGATCGGGCGGAACGCCCAGCTGGGCGGGCAGACCCGCACGCCGCACCTGCTCGCCTTCCTCGACCTCCGCGGGGGCTCGCTCGCCGTCGACGGGGAGCCTCTCGTGGACCGGGGCCACCTCGTCGCCGGGTAGCCGCGCCGGCCCCGCACGGTTCAGCCCTTCGCCGGCCAGGCGCCTCAGCCTGCGCGCTCCCGCATAAATTAGAATTCTAACCGATTTGCTGGAGCCACCTTTAGAATCCTAAATATGCTACGGGTTAAGTAGTTCGCGCGCCCCCTCCTCCCCCATGCGCGGCGGAACGTCCCCTCCCTCGTCCCCCGAGGGCTCCGGGGCCGGCTACCCCTTGCCCTCGTCGCGCACCCTGGTCTTCCCCCTGCCTGGGGGACGGGAGGTGGTCGTCGCGGCCTGGGTGCCTCCGGCCTCGCGCCCGACGTTCTCGGCAGAGCGCGGGCCTACGGCCGCGTCGAGCGCGGAGCGGCGGCGGCAGTACGCCCGCCGCCGGTCGCTGCGCGACGCCGTGCCGCGGCCGGGTACGGTGGACCTCCCGCTCGGCCCCCGCTCGGCGGGAGCCTCGCGGCCCCCGCGCCGGGCCGTCCCGGCGCCGTCCCCGCCCGACCCCGCGAGCGTGCCGGTTCCGGAGAGCTGTCCGCCCGAGTAGCCCTACCCCGCCCTCCACGGAGCTCCGCCCCGGGAGCGCCCGGCGGCGTCGTCACAGGAAGGCGATGAGATCGAGCAACAGGTTGCCGACGAGGATCCCGGCGAGCGCGCCGGCGGCCATCAGCACGACGAACGGGAGCTGGGGGCTCACCCAGACCCGACGGACCCCCTGACCCTCCAGCCGGCGCGCGACCTCGGCCCTGCGCTGGGCGTCCTCCGCCGACGTCTCGGCGTCGTCCGCCAGCGTGTCCTGGCCGAGCGCCGGGTCTCGCACCCAGACGAAGCGACGGGGAAGCTCCGCGACGGGGACGGTGTAGTGCGTAAACCCGCGGGCCAGCGAGAACTCGCCGCGCGCGACGTTGCGCCCCACGATGGCGATCGGGACCGCTACCGAAAGGAGGGCGGCGTTCGTGAGGAGGGTGAGCGAGAACGGCACGACGGCAAGGACGGCCGACGTGTCGGGCAGCGTCCCGAGCCACGGCGAGGCGAGCAGCGGGACGAGGACGCCCACGACCATCAGCGCCTTGGCGTCCGCGCCCCCGTACAGCACGCCGAGCTCGAACAAGGCTCGGGCGAGCAGGACGCTCGCGAGGACGGCGAGGACCGACACCGGGACCGCCGTGGGCCCGAGCCCCCACCGGTACGCCGCGGCCGTCACCAGGGCTAGCACCGCCGCGTACGCGCACCCCTCGATCGGCCCGGCGAGCCGCGGCCCACGAGCGCCGAGCGCGTCGTCCCACGGGAACAGGTGCTGCAGCAGGAACGCCCCGACGACGAGCCACAGCAGGAGCGGCAGGAGACCGCCCCCGGCCGCCGGTACGGCTCCGAACACCACGCCGGCCCCGCCGAGGATCTGCCAGAGACGGTCCGGCACCTCCCGCGTCCGCAGGTCCGCGGCGGCGGCGTAGCCGAGACCGCCCGCGAGGACGGCGAACCGGCCCACCTCCAGCGCGTCGCCTGCCCCGATCACGGCGCGCCCGGCCCCCCGGGCGCTGGACGCGGCCCGCTCAAGATAAACCCGGGGCTCGGACGGTCGGCGGGCTCCGGGCGGCCGGTCGTCCGGCCCCCGGGACCGCCGGTGCCGCGAGGGCGGCGCGACAATGCTTTTAAATCCCCCCCGGCTCGCGCGCCTTCGCCCTCGGCATCCATGGTGGAGTACAAGCTCGTCATCTCCGAACGCGAGCGGTCGATCGCACGCACCGTCGCGGATCCGCAGGCGGCCGGTTTCCTGGGGAAGCGGATCGGCGAGACCGTCGGAGGGGAGCTGCTCGGGGCGAGCGGCTACACGTTCCGCATCACCGGCGGGACCGACCGGAGCGGTTTTCCATTGCGGCCGGACCTCCCCGGAGCGCGGCAGGTGCGCCTGTACGTGGGCGACGGCTTCGGCTTCCACGCCCCCCGGCGGGGGATGCGCCGGCGACGAACGTTCCGCGGCAACACGATCAGCGAGGACACGGTCCAGATCTGCCTCGTCGTCGATCAGCGAGGACCGAAGCCGCTCGCGGAGCTGTTTGCCGCGTCATGAAGGTCCCGCGGCAACCCGAGGTCAGCATCGGCCTCGTCGGCCACGTTGACCACGGCAAGACGACCCTGACCCAGGCGCTCACCGGCGAGTGGACCGACCGGCACTCCGAGGAGCTGAAGCGGGGCATCTCGATCAAGCTCGGCTACGCCGACGCGGCGTTTTACCTCTGCCCGAAGTGCCCGAAGCCGACCGGCTACTCCGTGGAGCCGGTGTGTCCGTCGTGCGGCGGGGAGGCGAAGTTCCTTCGGGCGGTGTCGTTCGTCGACGCCCCCGGCCACGAGACGCTGATGGAGACGATGCTCTCCGGTGCCGCGATCATGGACGGGGCGTTGCTCCTGGTCGCCGCGAACGAGCACGTCCCCCAGCCGCAGACCCGCGAGCACCTCTACGCGCTCGACATCATCGGGGTCCGCAAGGTCGTGGTCGTCCAGAACAAGATCGACCTCGTGAGCCCCGAGGAGGCGGTGGCGAACCAGCAGGAGACGGTCGACTTCCTCCACGGCTCGCCGATCGCCGACGCCCCGATCGTACCCATCAGCGCGAACCACAAGGCGGGGATCGACGGCCTGATCGGCGCGATCGAGGAGACGATCCCGACGCCGGCGCGCGACGCGAAGAAGCCGCCGCTGATGTACGTGGCCCGCTCGTTCGACGTGAACCGCCCGGGGACGCGCCCCGACGACCTGCGGGGCGGGGTCCTCGGCGGCTCTCTCCTGCAGGGCCGGCTCGCGCATGGGGAGGAGATCGAGATCCGCCCCGGGGTCGCCGGAGGAGCGAACGGCCGGGCGGAGGCGCTCACCACGCGCATCACGTCGATCGTCGCCGGCGGCGCCCCGAGGGACGAGCTGAACCCCGGGGGACTCGCGGCGATCGGGACCAGCCTCGACCCCTCGCTCACGAAGGGCGACGGGCTGACCGGCCGGCTGATCGGCAGCGCCGGGACGTTGCCGCCGGTCAGCCAGAGGATCCGCCTCAAGGCGACGCTGCTCGATCGGGTGCTCGGCGCGCAGCGCGAGATCAAGGTCGAGAAGATCCGCACGAGCGAGCTCCTCGCCGTCACCGTCGGCACGACGATCGCCCCGGGCAAGGTCACGAGCGCCCGGGGGGACGAGGTCGAGCTGTCGCTCACCCGGCCGGTCACCGTTTTCCCCGGGACCCGGGTCGCGATCTCGCGCAAGCTCAACGCCTGGCGGCTGATCGGCTACGGGATCGTGGAGGGGGGCTCCCGGTGAGGCCGGATCTTCTCGAGATCCTGCGCTGCCCCGTCTGCAAGGGGGAGCTGTCGCTCCGCGCCGAGGAGCGGGACGAGCGGGAGATCCTCCGAGGGACGCTTACCTGCGCCCGCTGCCACGTCGACTACCCGATCGACGACGGGATCCCGGACCTGCTGCCGCCGGACGAGCGGGACTGAGCCGAAGGTCCTCGGGCAGCGGCCCGCGCAGGATCGCCCGAGCAGGGGCGCCGTCGCCTCCGCGCAGGCGGAGCGGGAGGCACGTGAGCTCGTAGCGCCCGGCCCGGACGCCGGCCAGCAGGAGTCCCTCGAGCACCACCACGCCGCGTGCCAGCAGCTCGCGGTGCACGGGGAGGCGGACGTCCCCCCCGGCCTCGATCGACAGCGCGTCGATCCCCACGAGCCGCACGCCGAGCCCGGCGAGGCGCCGGGCCCCCGCCCGCGAGAGCCCGACGGCGCCCCCGAAGTACCGCAGCCGCCGCGCCCACCTCTCCGAGTTGGAGGTCCGCAACAGCACGCGCTCGACCCCGGGTCGTACCGAGCGGAGGTCCCCCGGGCCCACGAGCGGTCGCTCGCGGGGGACTTCGATCACCTGGCACGGGCCGACCAGCACCTCTAGGTCGAGCCGGTCGACGGACCGACCGCCGCGGAGGAGATGGCGCGGGGGGTCGAGGTGAGTGCCGGCGTGCGAACCCAGCGTGATCCGGGACAGCTCGAACCGGGCCCCTTCGGAGAGCCGGGCGACCTGGGCGGCCTCGAACGGCGGATCCCCCGGAAACCGAGGCATCCCCGGGAACAGCGGCATCGAGATGTCGATCGTTCGCACCGCGGGCTCCGACGCCCCCGGCCGGCACCGTGCGATAACGGTTCGCCACGGCGAAAGGGCGGGGCCTCGGGGAGCGGTCGACGCCAAGGGTTAAGCGGGGCCGGCGGGCACCGTCTCCGGATGGCCCGCGGGGAGCCCGACGAGGACGACGACCTCGACGATATCCTCGACAACACCCCGTCGCCCCGGACGTCCCGGGCGAGCGGCCGGGGCCGGGCCCGGCGCGATTCGACGAGCCGGCCCCCGTCGCTCCGCCGCTGGGGCGACTCGGAGGAGCCGGACGACCCCGACGACCTGGAGGACGACACCCAGCCCCGACGCAAGAAGCGGTCGCCGGTCTTCTGGCGGGCCCGCGACTCCCTGTACTTCGAGCCGCTGGTGGCGCTCGCGGTGCTCGCCCTGCTGCTCGTCTCGCTGTACGCGTACACGTCGAACTGGCCGCCGGTCTACGTGGTCGAGTCGAACAGCATGCAGCACGGGGCCGGCGACCGGCTCGGGGTCCTGAACGCCGGCGACATCGTGCTCGCCGAGAAGATCCCGAACGGCTCGATCGTGACCTACGTCCAGGGGATCAAGAACGGGTTCCAGACCTACGGAGAGCGAGGGGACGTCCTGATCTACGACCCCAACGGGACCGGCGGCGCCACTCCGATCATCCATCGGGCGATCCTGTTCCTCCAGTGGAACCCGCACAACTCCACGTACAACGCGAGCCAGCTGAGCGGCCTCGCCTGCGGCTCGGCGCCGAACGCCGTGTACGCCGCGAGCGGCGCGAAGCCGTGCCAGACCGTGGGGTTCACCCAGGCCGACGACCTCACGCTGTACAACATCGGCGGACGGACGGTCTCCATCGATTTCTCGCGAACCACCGACCTCGGCTCGCACTCGGGGTTCCTGACGATGGGGGACAACAACTCGGCGGCGGACCAGCTGCCGGCGAGCGACAGCGGGCTCCTCAGCACCCTCGTGGAGCCCGGGTGGGTCGTGGGGGTCGCCCGGGGGCTGATCCCCTGGTTCGGGGCGCTCAAGCTGCTCTTGGACGGCAACTCGGGGAAGGTCCCGACCGCGTCCTGGGAGTTCCTCGGGCTCACGATCGCGGGCGTGATCCTCGCGGCGGCGGGGCTGCACTACCTGTTCCGCCGCGAGGGGCTCGAGAGCCCGCGCCGGCGCCGGGAGGAGGAAGAGGCCTCGGAGGACGGGGAGGAGCCCCCGCCGAAGACACCGCGCCGGCGGGCCGCGGTCCGCGCCTGGCGCGACGAGACGGAACCGGACGAGGAGGAGGAGCCCGAGGCCGAGCCGGCCCCGACGCGGCCGCGCCGCCTCTCCTACGAGGAGCGCCGCCGGAGCCACTTTACCTCGACGCGAGAGCGCCGGGCCGCCCGCGCCCGGCGGGCGAGCTCTCCCGAGAAGGACGACTCCGACGCCCCGTAGCCTCGCTCGGTCCCCGCGACGCCGGCTTTAAGCGCCGGACGGCTCCCCCGGGCGGGCGCGATGCACGTCATCGGGGGGAGCGCGTCGACCGCGCTCGCGGAGCGGATCTCGCGCGAGCTGGGCAACGCGCCGTTCGGCATCCCGTTCACCAAGCGGTTCCCCGACGGGGAGCTGTACCTGCGCGTGGGGGGCCGGCTCGAGGGGGACGACGTCGTCATCGTGCAGTCGACCCGCACCGACGAGGACCTGATCGAGCTCCTGCTGCTCGAGGACGCCGCCCGGGAGGCCGGCGCCCGCCGGACGTTCGTCGTCGTGCCGTACTTCGGCTACGCCCGGCAGGACCGCCGCTTCTTCCCGGGCGAGCCGGTGAGCGCGCGGACCCTCTGCCGGCACGTCGAGCTGGACGCCGACGCGGTGGTGACGGTCGACCTTCACTCGGCCCAGACGCTCGCGCACTTCTCCAAGCCGGCGTTCGAGGCGAGCGGGATCCCCGCGCTGGCCCGGCTGCTGAAGGAGCGGCCGGTCGATGTGCTCGTATCGCCCGACAAGGGCGGGATCGACCGCGCACGCCGGATGGCCGAGCTGCTCGACCGGCCCTGGTTCGCGCTCGAGAAGCGCCGGATCGACAGCGACCACGTGGAGCTCAAGCTTCCGACGCAGTCGGTTCCGCCGCTCGCCGGCAAGCACGTGGCCCTCCTGGACGACGTGATCACCACCGGCGGCACGATCGTCGAGGCCGCCCGCCTGCTGAAGCGCCACGGCGTGGGCGCGGTGACCGCCGCCTGCACCCACGGACTGTTCCTGCGCGACGCGTTCGAGCGGATCAAGGCGGTCACCGACGAGATCCTGTCGACCGACACGCTCGGGAATCCCGCCGAGAAGGGGTCCGTCGCCCCCGACGTCGCCCAGATCCTCCTGCGCGAGTTCCCGGCGTGAGCGGCGGCGCGCCGTCCGGCCGGCCGCGGCCGACCGCGGGGGCGAGCCGGGCCGAGCTCGAGGAGCTGCTCGGGCGGGTCCGTCGGGACCTCGCGCGCCGCGACGAGGACCCGACCGGGGCCTGGGTCGAGGAGTCGGCCGCCGACCTCGCGGCGGGCCGGAAGCCCGGATGGTTCCTGCCGACCGCCGACGGAGGCGGCCTCGCGTTCTACGCGCGCCGGGGGCCGGCGGCGTTCGCGCACCTGCACGCCGGGGAGGCGTCGGGCTCGGCGGCGGCGCTCGCCGAGGCGCTCCTCGCGTCCCTCCCGCCGGACGTCACGAGCCTTGACCTCGGTTTCACCGGCCTCGCCCCCGATCGCGAGCGCGAGCTCGCCGGCGCGCTCGCCGGGCGCCCGGGCTCGACCGTGATCGAGCGGCAGGCGATGGACCGGCCGATCACCGCCGAGGATGCCCGGTGGCCGGACGCGCCCCCCGCTCCTCTCGAGCGGGTCGCGGTGCGCGCGGTGACCCTCGAGGCCCTCGCCGACCTGGATCGGAGGGCGTTCGAAGGGTCGATCGACGCGCTGCTCGTCGGCCGCGAGCCCGACGCGTACGTTCGGTCGATCGAGGCGCTCCTCGACGGACGACTGGGCCGGTTCCTGGACGAGGCGTCGACCGCCGTGATCGCCCGGGAGCCGACCCGCCTGGCCGGCGCCCTCCTCACCGGCGAGCGGTCCGCCCACCGGGCGATCTTCCTCGATGTGATGGTCGATCCGGCCCGGCGCCGGACCGGCCTGGGCCGCTACCTGCTCGGCTGGGGCCTGCGCGCGCTCCACGCACTGGGGCACGAACAGGCCCGCCTGTGGGTCTCCGTGAGGAACGAGCCGGCGGTCGGGCTCTACCGGGCGTTCGGCTTTCGCGCCTCGTTCGTCGCGACGATCTACCGCTGGGACCGCCCCGCGTCGGCGGCGCAGCCGCAGCGGGAGCGGTAGGGACACCGCTCGGCCATCCAGGCCGGGCACGCGGGCAGGCGCGAGCCGTCCCCGGCGGCGAGCGCGGCGTCGATCGCCGACGCCCGCTCGAGCGCGAGGCGGCGGAACGGTCGACCGCCGTCGGGCAGCTCGACCTCGAGGACCTGGATCGGGCTCTCGCCCGGGCCGGGCCGGTCGTACGCCAGCACGAGCCGGCCCCGGGACGCGCCGACCGCGGCGCAACGCAGGCCGAGGTCGGCGAGGTACTGGGGCGCCCGCTCGCGGACGTCGCGCGGCATCAGCCGGACGCTGGCGGCGGAGGTCCGGACCAGGCAGGGATCCCCCTGCCAGGCGAGCACCTCCTCCTCCGGCGCCGGGCCGGCGGGCGGGAGTCGGTGCAGCTCCCCGACCGGCCCCCGCTCCAGCGCGGCCGCGACCCGCTCGTACAGGCCGGTCGAAAAGCGCTCCTGCGGGGGAGCCGGGGGCGGCTCGTCGGCGGGTCCCGACCGCGCGAAGTACCCCCGTCGAGGGTAGATCAGCTCGGAGAACCTCGGGACCACGAACGGCGTTGGCTCGTCGGACGCGGCGAGGGCGTTCGCCCAGCGCCGGGCGATCTCCTCGCGGGCGGTCCGGCGGACCGAGCCGAGCCCGGGCCAAGCCGAAGGTTCGGCCTCCGTGCCGCGGCAGTCGCAGAGGCCGGCCGTGCGGTACTCGCAACCCCGTCCGTACCATCGACAGCGCTCGAGCCCGTCCGGTCGGGCGTCGGCCAGCGCGGACCGCAGCGCCCGCTCCCGGCGGAGGAGCTCGTCGGCGATCGCCCCCAGGTCGCCGAAGGCGAGGTCCACGACGGTCACCGCGGGGCGATCTCCGCCGGAGGTCCCGAGCGTGACCAGCCGGCCGGACGGTCGGTCGGTGAGCGCGCAGTAGCTCGCCAGCTGCTCCACATGCTCCGGCCGGAGGTCCTCCGGCCCTCGGCCGGGGGAACCCGTCTTGATCTCGACCGGCACGTCGGCCAGCAGGTCTAGGCGGCCGGTGATCCCTCCGCGCCGGAACCGCACCTCGAACGCCCCTTCCGCGGCCATCGCCGCGCCGAAGCGTCGATGCCAGTCCCGGCCGGCCTCTCGGCGCCGCTCCCGCCCCGGTTCGGGGGGTGGCGACCCCCGAAGACGGCGCCAGAACGCGGGGCGGGGCCCCAGCAGATCGCTCACGCTCAGCCCGCGGGGCTCGTCCGGCCGCGGGAGGCGCGCGGCGATCTCGAACGCCGGGGCGGGGGCGTCGACCAAGCGAACATCGCGCAGGAGCTCCGCGAGCGCGAGGGCGCCGCCGCCGTCGGGCACCCCGGGCCGGAGCCGCGGGCGAAGATAGGGGCTCCCGCGCGGCCAAGCGCCTTACCGTCCGGTCGGCTTCGCCGGTCGTGGTCGACCGCCGCGAGCGGCCGCTGATCGTCGGGAGCGGGATCGCCGGCCTCTACGTCGCGCTCCGCTGCCGGGAGCTCGGGCTCCGGCCGACGGTCGTCACAAAGGGGCGGCTGGAGGAGTCGAACACCCGGTACGCCCAGGGGGGGATCGCCGCGGCGATCGGCCCGGACGACACCGTCGCCCGCCACTTCGCCGACACGGTGCGCGCCGGGGCCGGGCTGGTCGACCGGGCCGCGGCCCGGGTCCTCACCGGGGAGGCGCCGGCCCGGATCGCCGACCTCGTGCGGTACGGGGTCCCGTTCGACACCGTGGAGGGTCGGATCGCGCTGGGACGGGAGGCGGCGCACACGCGGGCGCGCCTCCTCCACGCGGGAGGGGACGCCACCGGCTCCTCGATCGAGGAGACGCTCAGGCGGCGGGTGCTCGAAGCCGGGATCGAGGCCCGGGAGCGGACGAGCCTGCGGGCGCTCCTGCCCGGCGGGAAGGAGGGACCCGTCCCGGTCCTTTCTGCGCCGGACGGCAGCGGGATCGAGGTCGACCAGCCCCGGCCGGTCCTCCTCGCCACCGGCGGGGTCGGGAGCCTCTACCGGCAGAGCACGAACCCCTCCGTCACCACCGGCGAGGGGATCGCGATCGCGTTCCGGGCGGGGGCGCTGGTGAGCGACATGGAGTTCGTGCAGTTCCACCCGACGGCGTTCGCGCGTGAGGGGGCCCCGAGGTTCCTGATCACGGAGGCGCTCCGCGGAGAGGGGGCGGTCCTCCGCAACGAGGCGGGGG
>JASHRJ010000134.1 GCA_030037395.1 Thermoplasmata archaeon | reverse complement strand
GAGCGGGGGATCGACCTCGCGACGGTCCGAGGCTCCGGGCCCGGCGGCCGCGTCACGGAAGCGGACCTGGCGCCGCGCGCGTCGTCCGGCGCCTCTTCTACGCCCGCTCCCCCCTCGGGAGCGGCGCGGCCGCCGGCCGCGGCGAAGGCGCCGCCCGCGACCGCCGACGTCCTCGAACGGATCCCGATCCGCGGGATCCGCCGGGTCATCGCCGAGCACATGGTCGAGGCGACGCACCGTGCGGCCCACTTCACCTACGTGGAGGAGGTCGACGTCACCGACCTCGTGCACCTGAGGGAGCGGATGGCCAAGCACGTCGAGCGCGGCGGGGTCCGCCTCACGTACCTGCCGTTCGTGCTGAAGGGGGTCGTGGCGGGGCTGAAGGCGCACCCGCGCCTGAACGCGACGATGGACGATGCGACGAACGAGCTGGTCGTGCGGGCGGGCTACCACCTCGGGATCGCGACGGCGACGCCGGAAGGGCTGATCGTGCCGGTGCTCCGCGACGCCGACACGAAGAGCATCTCCCAGCTCGCGCGGGAGATCCAGGAGCTCGCCGAGCGCGGGCGGGCCGGCAAGCTCGACCGCGCCGAGCTGAGCGGCAGCACGTTCACGATCACGAGCCTCGGAGCGCTCGGCGGAGTGCTCGCGACGCCGATCCTCAACTATCCGGAGGTCGCGATCCTGGGGGTCCACAAGATCCAGCGGCGCCCGGCGTACCGGGCGGACGGTTCGATCGCCCCGGCGGAGCTGATGAACCTCTCCGTCTCGATCGACCACCGGGTCCTCGACGGCTACGAAGCGGCGCAGTTCGTCGCGACGGTGAAAGGATACCTCGAGGAGCCGCACCAGCTGTTCGCCGAGCTCGCGTGAACGCGGTCGCGACGCCGCGACGTGGCGGCTGCCACCCTTTAAGGGCGGGGCGCCTTCGTTCGAGGACGATGCGAAGGCCGCGAGCGCCGGGGAGGCGTCGGGCGGTCCGGCCGGCGCTCGCCGTCGGGGTCGTCCTCGCGCTCCTCGTCTCCGCCTTCGACGGGGTTGCGCTCGCCTCCCCGCGCTCCGCGCCCCTTCCCGCCGGGGGCTCCGGGCCGGGCCCTCGAGGGGCCGGCGCCCCCGGCGCCGCGCCCCCGAACCCGTACACGATGGGGATGGCCGCCTCGCTGGTCCTCGGCCAGTCCGGGTTCACCACCGGGGGGTCGGGCACCACCTCCGCGACCCTCCAGATCCCGTTCGCGGCGGCGTTCGACGCGGCCGGCGACCTCTGGGTCGTGGACACCCAGAACAACCGAGTGCTCAAGTTCCTGCCTCCGTTCGTCACCGGCGAAGCGGCGAACCTGGTGCTCGGCCAGCCGTCGTTCACCTCGCGCACCGCAGCCACCTCCCCGGTCGGGATGTGGGAGCCGCAGGGGATCGCCGTCAGCCCGAGCGGCGACGTCTGGGTCGCCGATTCGACGAACAACCGGGTGCTGGAGTTCCGGCCTCCGTTCTCGACCGGCATGCCCGCCTCGGTCGTCCTCGGCCAGACGTCGTTCACCCTCAACCGCGCCGGCACGGGGCCCGCGAACCTGACCCATCCGATCGGGCTCGCCTTCGACTCGCTCGGAGACCTGTTCGTCGCCGACAGCGGCAACAATCGGGTGCTGGAGTTCCGTCCCCCGTTCTCCGACGACATGGCGGCGAGCCTCGTGCTGGGCCAGACGAACTTCAGCGGCAACCAGAGCAACACGACCTCGGTGAACCTGAGCCTCCCCTACGGGGTCGCCGTCGGCCCGCAGGGGGAGCTCTGGGTCGCCGACTTCGAGAACTACCGGGCGGTCGGCTTCTACCCGCCGCTGTCGAGCGGGATGGCCGCCTCGGTCGTCCTGGGCCAACCGAACTTCACCACGATCAACGAGACCGGTGCGGACGCGACCGGCCAGCCGACCGGGGTCTCGTTCGACGAGGCCGGCGACCTCTGGATCGCCGAACCGGGGGCGCCGGACCGCGTCGCCGAGTACCTCCCGCCGCTCGCCACCAACGAAACGCCGACGTTGGCGATCGGCCAGGCGAACCTCACCACCCCGGTCCGGGGCACCAGCGCGACGCTCGTGGACGGCCCCTCCGGTGTCGCGTTCGACGGATCGGACAACCTGTGGGTGGCCGACTCCGGCAACGATCGGGTCCTCGAGTACACCCCCCCGACGTTCGCCGTCACGTTCGCCGAGACCGGGCTCCCCTCGGGGACTGCGTGGTCGGTGACCCTCAACGGGGTCACGCGCTCGACCAACACCAACGCCACCACCTTCCAGGTGGCGAACGGATCGTACGCCTACACCGTCGGCTCCGTCGGCGGATACCGCGACAGCCCGGCCGCCGGCACCGTCGCGGAGAACGGAACCCCTCAGACGATCCGGATCACCTTCTCCTCCTCGCCGTCCCCGGGGATCCCGCCCACGGTCCTCGCGCTGGTCGTCGCGATCGTCCTGCTCGCGGTGATCGCCGGGGCGCTCCTCGCCCGACGGCGCCGTCGGCGGCCGCCGGGGCCATCGCCCCCGGGGGGACCGCCCGGACCGGGGGCGGGGGAGGCCCCCGGACCGATCCGCCCGGCGCCCCCCTCCGGCCCCCCGGGGCCGACGCCGCCTCCGGCGTCGTAGCGCCGCCCCGGCGCGAGCCGGGCGGACGGCGAGAGTTCAAGACCGCGGCCCGGTTCCTCACGCCGATGGCGGAGGCCCGCACGGTCGTCCCGCTGGCGTACTCCCGCGACGAGGCCCGGGCCGCGTTGGGGGACGCCTGGGAGGGGACCGTCGCGTCGGCGTACCGGTGGATGCTCCTCGCGCGAGCGCTCGACGCCCGGATGCTCGCGCTCCAGCGGCAGGGCCGCGTCGGCTTCTACGGGGCGGCGACCGGCCAGGAGGCGGTCAACGTGGCGGCCGGCCTCGCGAGCGCCCGGGAGGACTGGGTCCTGCCGGGGCTGCGGGAGCAGCTGGTCGCCCTCGTCCGGGGCCACCCGCTCGGGACGTACGTCCACCACCTGTTCGCCGACGCGCTCGACCCCGCCCGCGGGCGGAACATGCCCTGCCACCCGAGCGCCCGGGAGGTGCGCTACGTCTCGATGTCGTCGGTCATCGGGACCCAGATCTCGCACGCGGTGGGGGTCGCCTTCGGGCTCCGTCGCCGCCGGGAGGCGGGCGCCGCGCTCGCGTTCTTCGGGGACGGCGCCACGAGCGCGAACGACTTCCACGCCGGGATGAACTTCGCGGCGGTCTACGGGCTGCCGGTCCTGTTCCTTTGCACCAACAACCAGTGGGCGATCTCGGTGCCGGTCGAGCACCAGACCGCCGTCCGGACGCTCGCGGAGAAGGCCCACGCCTACGGCCTCGCCGGCACCCGGCTCGACGGCACCGACTTCGTCGCCTGCCACGCCGCGATCGCGGGTGCGCTCGGGCGTCTTCGGGCAGGGCAACCGCCCGAGATGCTCGAGTTCCTCCTCTTCCGGATGACCGCGCACTCGAGCTCGGACGACCCGACGCGCTACCAGCCCGCCGGCTGGGCGGACCGGGCGAGCGCCCACGACCCGGTGCTGCGCCTCGAGCGCTGGATGGTCGAGCGCGGGCTCCTGGACGCGCCGGCCCGCGAGCGCCTCGTGGAGGAGGCGGACGCCGCGGTCCGGGCCGCGGTCGAGGCCGCCGAGGCCACCGGTCCGCCAGAGGCCGCGACGCTGACCGAGGACGTTTTTGCCGCACGGCCGTCGCCTCCGCCGGAGGCGTGAGCCCGCCGAGGACGACGATGGCCGGTACGTACGCGCGCGCGACGGAGGTGGCGGTCGTCGGCGGCGGCCCGGCCGGCTACATGGCGGCGATCCGGGCCGGCCAGCTCGGGAAGAAGGTCCTTCTGATCGAGCGGGCCGACCTCGGCGGCGAGTGCCTGAACCGGGGCTGCATCCCCTCGAAGGCGCTGATCCACGCCTCGCTCTTGTACCACGCGCTGCGGACCGAAGGACCCGAGATCGGCGTGCAGGCGACGGGGGCGACGTTCGACCTCGCCGCGACGATGCGGTGGAAGGAGGCGGTCGTCCAGAAGGAGCGGCAGGGGGTGGCGACGCTGCTGAAGTCGGCCGGCGTGACGGTCCTCGCGGGGGAGGCCCGGTTCACCGGCCCCCGCTCGCTCGACGTCCGGGCGCCGGACGGCGGCCACGAGCGGATCGACTTCGCCGCTGCCGTGATCGCGACCGGCGCGGTGCCGGTGACCCTGCGCGGGTTCGAGACCGACGGGAGCACGGTCGTCAACGCCTGGGAGCTACTCTCGGTCGCGACGGTGCCGCGGTCGCTGCTCGTCCTCGGCGGCGGGGTGAGCGGCTGCGAGCTCGGCGAGTTCCTCGCCCGGCTCGGCGTCAAGGTGACGATCGTGGAGATGCTCCCGCAGATCCTCCCGGGGCTAGACCCCGACCTGTCGCGCGAGCTCGCCGGCGCGCTCGGCCGCCTGGGGGTCGAGATCCGGACCGGTACCCGGGCGACCGCGCTCCGGCGGGGTCCGAACGGCGTCGCGATCGACGTCGACGGGCCGGCCGGCACCGCCACGCTCGAAGCGGAGCGGCTCTTCGTGACGATCGGCAAGCGCCCGGCGTCGGGCGACCTGGGGCTCGAGGAGGCGGGCGTCGCCGTCGACCCGAAGACCGGGTTCGTCGGCGTCGACGCGCAGATGCGGACGAACGTGCCGCACATCTACGCGGCGGGCGACGTCGCGCGCCCGCCGATGCTGGCCCACAAGTCCTACCGGGAAGGGATCGTCGCGGCCGAGGCGATCGCCGGCCGGAGCACCCGGTTCGACTTCCGCGTCGTCCCGTCGGTCGTCTTCACCGACCCCGAGCTCGCGAGCGTCGGCCTCACGCGCGAGGAGGCGGAGCGGGCCGGGCACGCCGCCCGGGAGGCCCGGTTCCCGTTCGCCGCGCTGGGGCGCGCCCATGCGAGCCACGCGACCTCCGGCTGGGCGAAGCTCGTCGGCGACGACGCGACCGGCGCCCTGCTCGGGGTGCACGTCGCCGGCGGGTCCGCCGGCGAGTACGCGGCCGAGGCGGCCCACGCCTTGGAGATGGGCTCGACGGTGCGCGACCTGGCGCTCACGATCCATCCCCACCCCACGTTCAGCGAGGCGCTGCAGGAGGCGGCGCTGCTCTGGCTCGGCGAGCCGATGCACGTCGCGAGGAGGCCCGGCCCTGCCGTCGGTCGTTGACTGGGGGCGCCGCGACTATCCGGACGCCCTCGCGGCGATGCGGGCGCTGGTCCGGGCGCGCCGGCGCGGCGAGGTCGACGACACGCTGGTGGTCGTCGAGCACCCGCCGGTGATCACCGTCGGGGTCGAGGGGGACGACGGCGGGGCCGCGACGAGCGGCCTGGAGGTCGTGCGCGTGGAGCGCGGCGGTCACGCGACCTACCATGGCCCCGGCCAGCTCGTCGGCTACCCGATCGTCGACCTCGAGCCCCGGGGCCGGGACGTCCGTCGGTTCGTCCGCGACCTCGAGGCGGTCGTCGCGGAGACGCTCGCCGGCTTCGGGGTGGCCGCGGAGCACCTCTCCGGTCGGCCGGGGGTCTGGGTCGGCGGGGAGCGGAAGATCGCCTCCATCGGGATCGCGGTCGACCACTGGGTCACGTTCCATGGGTTCGCCCTGAACGTCGACCCGGACCTCGCGGCGTTCGGCCGGTTCCGGCCGTGCGCGATGGACGGACGCCGCATGACGTCGCTCGCCCGGGAGCTCGGCCGCGCCGTGACCCTCGACGAGGTCCGCCCCCGGCTGGTCGACGCCTGGCTCGCGCGGTTCTCCGCGGCGTACGTCCCGAGCTCCGAGCCCGCGCGCCCGGCCCCCAGTCCTCCGGCCCAGGCATGACGGCGGGGGCGGGCCGGCGCCCGCGACTCCTCGTGGTCGGCGGCTGCGCGGGCCTCGTCGGGCGGGCGATCCTCGCCGAGTTCGGCCCGGACCACGCGATCCGCTCGGTGCACCGTCGCCCGGCCCCGGCCGAGCCGGCCGCCGGGGTGGAGTTCCGGGCCGCCGATGTCGCGGAGGTCCGCGACTGGGCCCCGCTGCTGGAGGAGGTCGACGCGGTGCTCGCCCTCGCGTGGTACCGCGCCGGGCACCGGCGGCGCTTCCGGCGTCTCGCCGACGGCCTCGTGCGTCTGGTCGACGCGGCGGCGGCCGCGCGCGTCCCGCGGTTCGTGCACCTGAGCGTGCCCGAGGCGCCCGAGCCGCTCGAGCGCGATCTGCCGTACCTCGCGGAGAAGCGGCGCGTCGACGCCGCGGTCGCCGCCAGCGACCTCGCGTACGCGATCGTCCGGCCGACGATGCTGTTCGCGCCCGGCGACAAGCTCCTGACCGTGATGCTGCGGACGATGCGGCGGTATCGCCGCTTCCCGATGTTCGGGGACGGCGGCTACCACGTGAGCCCGCTCGCCGCCGCCGACCTGGCGGCGATCGTCCGGCGGGAGATCGGGCGGGGTTCCCGGGCGGTCGTTCCGGCCGGCGGGCCGCGACGGTGGAGGTACCGGGAGCTTACCGACCGGCTGTTCGCGGCGCTCGGGCTCCCCCCGCGGTACCTCTCCCTGGGAGCGCGGGGCTCGGTCCGGCTCGCGCGCCTGCTGGAGGCGCTGGGCTCCTCGCGCGTCTACGCGTACGAGGTGGAGTGGCTCCTCTCGGACCGGCTCGGGCTACCGCCGTACGCGGGCCTCGGCCGCCCGCTCGAGGAGGTCGAGCCGTTCCTGGACCGCGAGGCGCGACGCCTGACAGAACCCCGCGGGGCCCGGCGACCGGCGCTATAGCCGGTACGGCGGCCGCCGGCAGGCGTTGTGCGATACCGCCTGCTCCGGGATCGGGTAGTCGCAGTGGGCGATCCTCGCGAACTGTCGAGACGGGAGCGGGGCGACCCCGGGCGAGGGGCTCGTGTCGTGGGGGAGCGCCCCCGCAACCTCGACCAGGAACGACGCGAGCCCGCTCACCGGCCGAAGCTCCTCGCCCCGCGCGGGCAGCGGTAGCGAAGCGACCGGCGCGACGGTGGTGGCGGCGACCGGGGGCGAGGGAGCGACGGCGGCGGGGGGAGGTGCCCGCGCCGGGGGCTCCGGGGCCTCCGGGGGCGCCGGGATCGCCGTGCTTCCCGAGGCACCGGTCCCTTCGCGCAACAGCCACATCCGCGCGAGCAGACCGAGGAGAGAGCGCGCGCCCGCCGCCGCCACCGGGGTCTCCGGGGCGAGGGCGCGGGGTGGCGCGGGCTCCTCGGCGGGCTCGAGCGGTACGGGCGTCCCCGGGAGCCCGACAACCCCCGAGTCCGCGCTCCCCACCCCCGGCTCGGCCGGGGTGACCAGGGTGGCGGGGCCCACCCCGACGATCGGGACCGAGGGCACCGCGCCGGGACCCGGCTCCAGCGAAGAAGGTGGCTCCGGCTCCCGCAGAAGGTCGCCCGGAGTCTCGACCGGAGCGGGGGGCGGCAGTTCGAGCTCTGGCTCGGGAGCTGGGAGCGCGATCGCCGGGGCAGCGGGAGGCGCCGGTAGCGCGAGCGGTTCCCGATCCCGTGACGCGGCTCGCGCCAGCTCGATGCGGCGCTGGGTAGGGGTCGGCGGCCGGGGTTGGGCGTCCCAGGCGGCCGTAACCCTGAGCTGATTCTTGGAGACGTTCCGCACGATTCCCGGACCGAGCGGGGGTTGATGCCGTGCGCCTGTATAGAACGCTCGGTCGAGGTCCGGGACGGGTCTCGCGCCGGGGAACCGACGGGGCGGACCGGCAGTACGCCGTCGGGAACGCCCTCGAAGGACGCCGAAACCCCCTCGAGGGACCGCTGCGCGACCGACGGAAGCTCCAAATACGCCCCCCGGCGACCCCCAACGGGAGCCCGAAATGGACCCGTCCACACCGAGCCCCACGGGAAGCCCCGCGACGAACACGCCTGCCGCCTCGAAGCCTGCGATGAACTCGAAGGGGATCGGCGCTGCCGCGCTGTTCCTCATCGGGGGGATCCTGGGCCTGGTCTCGGCGTTCTCCGCCTGGTGGGCCTACAGCGGGGGGGGTTACACGATCTCGTTCCTCCCCGGCTCGAACACCCATGAGTCGGGTGGGGGGATGTCCGCGACGACGAGCTACAGCTCGCTCGGTCTCGGCACGGTGGGAAACCTTTACGAGGCGACGCTCGGCCTCGCCATCGCCGGCGGCGTGCTCCTCCTGATCGCGGGCCTCATCGGCTTCGTCGCGGCCGTGCGATCGCCCTCCGGACGGTTCCGGGGCGCGCTCATGGGCCTCGGCATCGTCGGGATCCTCCTCCTGATCGTCGCGGTCGCGATGGTCCCCGCCGCCCAGCCCTGGGCGGTCAAGCAGGGGTCCAACAGCGCGTGCACCGGCTACAACGGCACGACCCCCTGCTCGGGGTTCTGGGGTTCGGCTTCCCAGGCCGGCACGTCGTACACCTTCGGGGCGGCGGTCGGCTGGTACCTTGCGCTGGTGGGACTCATCCTCGGGATCGTGGCGTTCGTCCTCTGGCGGTCCGGGAACCGCTCGCCGAGGAGCTCGTAGGTCGCGCGGAGATCCCCGGCGCGCCGGACCCACCGTTCGGCGCGCCGGACGCCTAGCGGGAGCTGACGAGCAGGACCACCCCGGCGACCAGCGCGAGGAGCGCGCCGAGGATCGATAGGACCCCGACGCCCAGCCCGAGCGCGAGCCAGCCGAAGAGGACGACGACGACGAGGACGACCCCCCCGAGGAGCGACCGGTTCTCCCCGCGCAGGCCGCCGATCGCGCTGAACACCGCGACGATCATCGCCAGGACGAGGTCGATCAGCGCCTGGTCGAACGGCAGGAAGGCGTGCCCGCCCTTGGAGACGAGCACGTAGAAGATCCCTCGGGCGAGGTCCAGGAACCCGTCCAGGGCGATCAGCACGGCGCCGACCAGGCCGAGGAACGCTCCGAGCCTACGGTCCCCCAGATCGCTCATCGGCAGGGCTCCGACCCTGGGCAGCGGATCCCCCCGATAAACGGTTGCGGGAGCCGCCGCGGGGAGCGTCCGCGGCCCCCGGCCCGGACCGGGCCGACGGGGTCGCTCGAGCGGTCCCGGTCCGGCCGGCGTGCGACACCGTAGCGCCCCCGATTCGCCGCGCGCGGGGGTAGGTTTAAGCGGCGAACCTTCCATCGTGCGGTCGATGGAAGCGGTCGATCTCAACCGCCGGCTCACCGACTTCGGCCAGGTTGCCGGAGAGGTCTTGCGCGACGTCCAGGATGTCACGGAGCAGCAGATCCGCCACTGGATCGTCAATCCGTTCCTCACGTCGCTCGGCTGGGACCCGCACGACAAGCGCCAGGTGTACCTCGACTACCATCCGACCGGGCGGAAGGAGACGGTCGACTACGCGCTGCTCGACGGGGAGGGCCGCCCGAAGCTGTTCTTCGACGTGCGGGACCGTACCGCGAGCGTCACCGAGCTCGGGCCGATCGGCGACCGTGCGAAGGAGGCGTCCGTCCCGTTGATCCTCTTGACCAACGGCCGCGCCTTCTCCCTCTGGTACGTCGGCGCGGACGAGGCGGCGTCGCCGCTGTTCGTCCTCTCGCTGGAGGAGCTCGCGAACAACGCGGAGGGGCTCGTGGGCCTCACCGCCGAGTACCGTCTGAGCGATACCGGCATCCAGCAGCTCCGCCGCAGCGCGCTGCGCCTCGCGGTGCTCCAGATGCTCGAGGAGAACGCCGAGAAGACGTTCGACGCCCTCGTCAGCTGGGTCCAGGGGCAGGTGGCCCCCGGCGCGCTGGACGAGGTCACCGAGCAGGCGATCCGGGACGCGACGATGCTCTGGCTCACCGAAGAGCACCTCACCCTCCCTCCGTTCTCCTCGCCGGACGGCAAGCGGCCGAGCGAGCTCCGGGTGACGACGCCGAAGGACTGGGAGCCGTTCCCCCGGGGGCCGCCGGGGACGTTCCAGTACAAGTACGACAGCACGAAGATCCTCGACCTCCGCCAGGGAGCCAAGGAGGTCCGCGAGCAGCTCCGCGTGCAGGGCCTTCGCGCCCCGACGGCGACCGCCTTCGGCGGGTTCTACCACGCGCTGCGGGCGCGGGCCGGCCTCTCGAGCGCGAAGTAGGCGCCGGCGCCTCGGGCCGGGCGCCCCGAGCCCGGCAGCAAGAGCTGCGAGTCGCCGAACTCGTGCCAGAGGTAGCCGAGCTCCCGGGCCCGGGCGTACGAGCGACGCACGATCCCCTCGCCCGCGAGCCCCCGGAGCAGCGCGAGATGGGTGGTGCCGGCGGCGTGCCAGCCGGTGACGAGCCCATCGACCGAGCGGACCGGCTGCGCCGGCGAGACGTAGCGTCGCGTGAACCCGCGCGAGGGTCGCACCTCGCCGCCGTGGAACGCCGACTCGAGCGCCCGGACCACGGTCGTCCCCACCGCGATCACCCGCCCGCAGCTCCCGCGGACCTCACGGATCGCCCGGCAGGTCGCCTCCGGCACCTCGAACGGCTCAGGAAGGATCGGCGGGGCTCCGGTCACGTCGTCCCCGTCCTCGAGGCTGGAGACTCCGGCGTGGAGCACGACCCGTGCGAATCGGATCCCCCGCCGGACGAGGCGCCGGACCAGCCGGGGAGTGAACGGCCGTGCCGCGCTGGGCATCTCGGCGCTCCCGGGCACGGTCGCGAACACCGTCTGGTAGGCGGCGAGCGGCGCGTCCTCCGCGAAGTAGCCGTACCGGATCGGCGCTCCGTCCCGCGCCATCGCGGCCTCGAGGTCCCCGTCGAACCTCAGGAAGGCAAGGCGCGGGATCCCCGGGAACCGGGCCACCGCGGTCGCGCGGACCCCGGCCACGCGGAACCTCAAGCCGTCCGGGATCGGGAGCGGTCCGGGACGGGCGCCGCTCCAGCGGGGCTCGGCGAGCCACAGATCCGGGCCATACCGCGTAGACAGGTGGAGCCGGAACCGACCGAACGGCCCCTCCGCCGGAAGGCTCGCGGCGAGGGTGGCGCTCTCGTTCACGACGAGGAGGTCGCCGGGCTCGAGGAGCTCCGGTAGGTCCGCGAACGACCGATCGGCGTCGCCCGTCGCGGAGCTCGCCAGGAGCCGGACCCGGTCCCGGGCGACCCCGCGGGCCTCGGGGGTGCGGTCCGCCGCGCGGACGGCGGCGACCTCCGGCGCCGAGCGGGCCGCGATCACGCCGGGAGCTCCCAGCGATCCGCTTGGGCGCGGAACCGCTGTCCCGAGATGGCGGTCCGGTCCTGGTGGAGCAGCCACCCCCAGAACGGGATCGTCACCTCGGGCGTCGGTCGGTCGGAGATATCCTGACCCGGGAACGCGGCCTGATGCATCGCCGTCCGCAGGTCGCCCGGGTCCACGCTCACGACGGAGATCCTGCGGCCGGCGAGCTCGCGCGCGAGGGTCCGGGAGAGCAGCTCGAGCGCCGCCTTGCTCGCCCCGTAGCCTCCCCAACCCGGATAGGCGCCGCTCGCCGCGTCGCTCGTGATGTTCACGACCAGCCCCCGTCCCGCCGCCAGCGGGTCGGCCAGCTCTTGGACGAGGGCGAGCGGCGCGACGGCGTTCACCCGCAGCACGTGCTCGAGGGCGGGGAGCGGGTAGTCGACGAGCGGAGGCAGCGGGGCGGGGCCGAGCTCGCTCGCGTTGTTGACCAGGAGATCGAGCCTGCCCCGCCCGCGCACCGCCGCGGCCACCGCCCGGCGATGCCGGGGGTCCGCGACGTCGCCGGACCTCGTGGCGACGCACCCCCCCATGCCCCGGAGCTCCGTCGCGATCGCTTGCAGCGCCCGGGGCTCGCGGGCGGTCAGGAGGAGGTCGTAGCGCTCGCGGGCCAGGAGGCGGGCGATCGCCGCGCCGAGCCCCCGGCTCGCGCCCGTGACGACCGCGAGCCGCCGCCGCCCGGTCACCGCCGGCTCCGATCCTCGCGGACGACGAACCGGCACACCGCGTCTCCCGCGACGACCCGGTGGCTGACGTCCACCCGGGCGCCGAGCAGCGAGGCGAACATCTGCCGCTCGGTCTCGCACGCCTCCGGGAACCGCTGGGCCAGGGCGAGGATGGGGCAGTTGTGCTCCAACAGCTCCACCGAGCCCCGGCGGCGCGCCCCGACCTCGGCCATGTAGCCGCCCTCGGTGCGGACGCGCGCGAGCTCCCCAACGCGCGCCGGGAGCGTGGGGCCGCGGATCCTCCCCCGGTGGCGCTGGGCGACGTCGGCCGCGCGCCGGGCGAGCAGCTCGCGCACCGCCGGCCGGCCGAGCCGCTCCTCGATGAACTCGAGAGCGCAGCGGGACATCTCGACGTAGTTGTGCGGGAAGTACGTCGCCGCCGCCTCGGTCAGGCGGAACACGACCCGCGGGCGGCCGACCCGCCCTGCCTGGTAGGCCCGTCCCACCAGCCCGTCGGCCTCCAGCTGGCGAACGTGGCCCAGGACCGCGACCTTCGAAATGCCCAGCGCCTCGGCGACCTCGGCGAGCGCGGCGTCCGGGCGCCGCTTCAGCAGCAGCAGGATCTCCCGCTTCGCGCTGGAGTACGGAGCGGGCGCCTCGACCACCATCGAGGACCGGTACGGCCTGTCAGTTTATACACTATTTTGTTAACAAAACTAACGAACGCCGGGGACAGGGCTTGGCCCCGCCGCGGAGCCGCGCGCTCGTCGGCGGGAATCGGCGGTTTTAATACACATGAGTGCGCATCAACACGTATCGTGGACGACCTGCCTTCCCTGCGCGGATCCCACCCGTGCGTTGCCCGCCGGTGCGGCCACCCCGACCGGGACCATGTCCGGACCCCCGAGCTCGAGAGCCTGGGGGAGACGGTGATCTGGTGCCCGGGGTGCCGCCGCCACGAGGTCCGCCCCGCGCGGGCGGCTTGGTTCTCGCGGCGGCCCCGCGGGGCGGACGGTCGGCGTTCGGCCCCCACGGCGAGCTGACGCGCTTCCGGCCGGCGGGCCGCCGACCGACCGCTGCGAAGGGGCGCCGCCGCGGAGCCCCGGCCCGGTCCGATCTCCGGTCGCGCCCTCCGCGCCGGCGCGGCCCTGCGGCCCTATGTAGCCCGAGCTCCTGCGAAGCGCCGTGCGAGCCGACCCGGTCCTGACCTGGCTGCTCGAGGAGAACCAGCCGTCGGTCCGGTACCACGCGCTGACCGAGCTGCTCGGTCGACCGGAGGACGATCCGGAAGTGCGGGCGGCCCGCGCCCGGATCCCGCGCGCGGGCTGGGCGAAGGAGATCCTGGACCGGCAAGGACCGAGCGGCTTCTGGGAGCGGCGCGAGCCGCGGACCGTCCGGGAGTATCTGTACTTCCTCTGGTTTCCCGAGTTCTCCTCGACGATCTGGAGCGCGATCGTCCTCGCCGACCTCGGCCTGACGGCGGCCGACCCCCGAATCCGCAGGACCGCGGACCGTCTCTTCGACTACAAGCTCGGGCTCAGCTCGATGATCAACCTCTACCACGAGGAGATGTGCGCTGTCGGCAACGCGGCCCGGACCCTCGCCCGATTCGGCTATGCGGACGACCCCCGGGTCCGGAGGCTGTACGACTGGATCGTCGACGACCAGCGCGCGGACGGGGGCTGGAACTGTAGCCAGGGGACCCCGGGAACCCTGGAGCGGTGGGAGCCTCTCGCGGCGCTCGCCGCGCTCCCGAGGTCCCGACGCTCGCCCCGAATGGAGGAGTCCGCCGCCCGAGGGGCGGAGTTCTACCTCGGGCGGGAACTGTTCCGGGAAGGCCCGCGGTACGCGCCCTGGTTCCGGCTCCACTACCCGAACCACTACTTTTACGACCTTCTCGTGGGGCTCGACCTCCTGACGAAGTTAGGCCACGCGCGGGACCGCCGGCTCCGGCCCGCGCTGCAGCGGCTCGGGGCGAAGCGGCGGCGCGACGGGTCGTGGGCGATCGACCGGGCGAACCCCGACGCGCCGGCGCCCCTCCTTCACCTGCACGTGAAGAAGGTACGGCCGCTGCAGCTCGAGCCCCCGGGCGAGCCGAGCAAGTGGCTCACCCTCACCGCGCTCCGGGTCCTGAAGCGCGTCGAGGACGCGGGGTGAGCCGGGCGGTCGGAGCCGGGGGCCCTCGGCTCGGAGCGGCCCGCCTGCGCTAGTACGCGCCGAAGATCTTGCCCACCAGGAAGCCCGCGAACCCCGCGCCCAGTCCGATGAGGAGCATCCGCGCCCCGGACGCGAGCCAGGAGCCGACCGTCGCGCGCGCCTCGTAGATCCCGATTGCGATCAGCATCGCCCCCGTCAGCACCACCGACGTGATCGCCGCGGAGACCGGCGGGAGCCCGACGAGGAACGGCACCAGCGGAACGAGGGACCCGGCCACGGTCGCCCCGAGCACCGTGAGCCCGCTCGTGACCGGCTGGTGGGCGGGGACCTCGGCGAGGTTGAGCTCGAACGCCATCATCAGGTCGAGCCAAGCCTTCGGCTTCGCCTCGATCCGACGCAGCATGTCCTCGACCTCGTCCCCCTCGAAGCCCCACTTTCGCAGAATGACCCGGACCTCCTCGCGCTCCATCTCCGGGACCTCCTGCATCTCCCGGCGCTCCCGCTCGACCTCGCTGAGGTAGAGGCTCCGACGGGCCCGGGTGGAGGTGTAGGCGACCGCCCCCATCGAGATCGACTCGGCCGCGAGCGCCGCCAGCGCGGCCACTACGAGGATCCGGTGCGGGCTGCCCGCCGCTACCAGTCCCAGGAGGATGCCGAGGACGTTGACGAGGCCGTCCTGGCTGCCGAGGATGAAATCGCTCAGCAGCGTGGGATGGCGGTGGGCCTCGTGGGCGAGCCCCATCTTGGACGCCATGGCTCGGCCGCGAGGACGGTGGCCGCCTTATAGGTCTGCCCGCGGGCCGGAATGTCCGGGAGCATCCGCTCCGCCAGTCGTTGCCGGGCCCCTCGAGGTCGCCGTCCGACTAGCGACGACGCGGCGCCAAGGCCGGGCGCCGAGCGTGCCGTCGCGCGGGAGCACGACGGCGCCTCAGGGAAGCGACCAGCCGCACGGCGTCGGCGACGATCCGATCATGGTCGAAGGCGAGCGGGCCGCTCGCCTCCATCGGGACCCAGGCCGCTCCGGCAGCGTCGTCCCCGGCCCGGGGACGGCCCGCCCGCCCTCGGATGAGGTAGGCGACGGTCGCCGTCGGCCGTCGGGGGTCCCGGTCCGGCCCGGAGTACACGCCCACGATCGGACCGAGGGCGCCCCGGAGGCCGGTCTCCTCGCGCAGCTCGCGGAGCACGGCCGCCTCGACG
>JASHRJ010000133.1 GCA_030037395.1 Thermoplasmata archaeon | reverse complement strand
CTCTCGAACGGCCCCGGCCGCCGGCGAGGCGGTCGCCGCTGCGGCGGCCGGCGCGGTCCCCAGGCCCCGGACCGCCGCGTTCTGGACGACCGAACCCCCGCTCGGGAAGCCGATCGCCACGAGGTGGGCCCCGGCCGCCCCGAGCAGGAACGGCGACGCCAAGGCGACCCCGAGGTACCCTACGAGGAGCACCGGGTTCGGGCAACCGACCGCCAGCTCGAGGGGGACCACGAGGGCGCACGGAAGGAACGCGAGCTCCCCGAACAGCAGCCAGGCCCGGCGGGGAACGGACGACGTCGGCCGGAACGGCCAGAGGAGCGTGAGGATCGGAAGCAGGACCAGGAGCACGGCGAGCAGGGCGTCCCGCAGGCCGACCGTCAGGACGAGCGCGAAGACGAGGGCGAACTGCACGAGGGAGAGAACGAACGCCAGCACCCCGTTGTCCCAGGAGTATCCGATCTCCCCGTAGCCGGCGAGGTTGGCCCAGCGACCCCAGGCACCCCCGTCCCAGCCGGAGACGACCGGGTACAGGGCCGCCGGGACCGAGAGGACCGCCGCGGCGATTGGCACGGTGAAGTTGGCCGCCGCGACCGCGAGGACGAGCCGGGGCAGCAGTCCGTCGAAGGTCGCGGCCCAGCGGGCGAGCGTTGCCCGGGCGAGGTAGAGGACGGCGACCCCGACGGCCAGGAGCGCGACCAGCGGGTCGACGACGTTCGCGACGAGGTACGTGGAGAACGAGGCGGCCGGAGCGAGGAAGTTCGCCGGTCCCGGCGTCGTGGCGTACACCGACGGGTACAGGGCGTGCGGGGCGAGCTCCGGCACCAGGAGGTTGTCGTACGTCGGTCCGATCACCGCCGCGACGAGGGCGGTGAGGTCCGCGAACAGGAGGAAGAGGACCTCCCGGACGAGGTTCGCGAGGTTCACGGCCAGCATCGGTCCCCCTACGAGCCGGTGACGACCCAGTGGGCCAGCCCCCAGACGAGGCCGCTCACGGCGGCGACGAACAGCAGCGTGCCCACCAGGGCATCGCGCGCCCGGTCCTTCGCCTGGATCTTCTTGGTCACGTCGTGGGAGAACCAGCTCATCGCGACCCGGGCCCACACCAGCGTGAGCAGTCCGCTGCCGGCGAGGCCGACCAACTCGACCAGCCGGTCGATGGCCGCGGTGAAGTTGGCGACCGGACCGGGTGTCGAGGAGGTCGCCGATCCCCGAGGCGCTGCTCCCGTCGCCGGTCCGGCGAGCCCCGGCGCTGCGAGGAGGAGCGCCACGGCCACGGCGGCCGGCCGGGCCAGTCCGAGCGGTCCCGCCGGGATCACGCCCGCCTCCCGTTCGACCAGGTGAGGAGCTCTTCGCCGTCCGGGCCGCGTTCGGCGATGACCCTCCCGTCCGTCTTCAGCCGCTCGACGGTCTCCCGTACCCGCTCGAGCGGAACCCCCTGCTCCTCGGCCAGGAGCTCGATCGCGGAACGATCGGCTCCCTCGCACGGCTCGAGGAGCTCCCGGAGCACCGCCACGGGGTCGACGGGGGCCGCGGCCGGCGCCGGTCGGCGTCTGCGTAGGAGCCAGAGCGCCGCGGCCACCCCGCCGACGGCGAGCATCGCCACCGCCGCGATCGGCCCTACCGGGATCGACGCCGCCGCGGCCGCCGCGGTCGGGCTCACCGTCGAGCTCGCCGACGCCGCGGCCCCCAGCGCGTCGACGACCTGCACGGAGAACGTCACCGGTGCTCCGGGGCCCAGCTGGGCGTAGACCACGACCCCCCCGGCGGCGCCGGAGGTGCCGTTGCCGGCGGTGCCGTCGGTACCGGTCCAGGCGAAGCGGTACGGCGGCAACCCTCCCTCGAAGGTCAACGTGAGCGCGGCCTCGCCCGAGCCGTACGGGATCGCCGCGACCGCGACCGACAGCGGCTGGGTCACGGTGGGCACGAGCGCCACGCTGTCGATCGCCCCGGCCGCGTCGACCACGATCGCGGTCACGTTGACGGCGGCCCCCGCGCCCACCGTGCCGTTCCAGGAGAAGCCGGCGGACGTGGGGAGGAAGCCGGCGACGGCCGAGCCGTTCGCGGCCGGGCTGTCCGGCACGACGGCCCAGTCGAACGGGGGCGCCCCTTCGGTCACCGTCGCGCTGACGTTCACGGCGACCCCGTCGGCGTCCGAGGTGGCGGCCGCCGCGCCGACGACCTCGAGCGGAGGGGCCACGGGAACCTCCTCCGAGACGTTCGGGCTTGCGACGCCCAGCGCGTCCACGGCCTCCACGGAGAGGACCCCGGTCCCGGCGCCCATCCCTTGAAGCGGAACGTAGGCGGTCCCGTCCGCCGCCACCGTCTCCGATCCGTTCCAGTCAGCCCCGACCAGCGACCAGGAGAGGTCGAACGGCGGGACCCCTCCGGCGAGCTGCACGGGGGCGAAGGCGGGGAGCCCGACCTCCTCCACGGGAGGGGCCCCGGTCAGAGCGACCGTGATCGAGGGGACGACCGGCTCGTCGAGCACCGCCGTGGCCTCCGGGAACGGGGACCGCGAGCCGACCGCCTCGAAGCGGACGGCGGCGACGGTGGGGAAAGCGAACGTGCAGGAGAACGTCGGTCCGCTCGCGGCCCTCGGCTCGCTCGCGTCGGTGCCCGGGCAGAGGAACAACGAAGAGTACGCCGCCGGCGCCCCGACGGTCCCGGTCGCGAACCGCACCGGGATGCCCACCTCGGCGATCGGGGTCGACGGGCGGATCGCCACCGCGAACCCGTCCGTGACGTTCTCCGTTTCCTGGACCACGCCCGAGCCGGTCCACCCTCGCGAGTCCGACGCGAGGACCGACGGAGCGAACGACCCGTTGCCGTAGACGTGGTCGGAGGAGAACGGGCCCGCCCCGGGGAGTACGAGGGAGGCCACGGTCCCGTCGCCCCAGCTGATCCGCAGAGCGTACGGCGGCGTCCCCCCGGCGACGGCGCCGGAGAGGGTCACGGGCGTTCCGGGGGGCGCCGGGTCCGGTGCCACCTCGAGGTCTCGGAGCTGGATCGGGGCCGCGACCGTGACGTTCGCCGAGCTGCTCGCGAAGACCGGGCGGACCAGGTCCCCGCAGGTCACGGTCGCGGCGCTGCGGACGACGACCGTCGTGGTCCCGCTCTGGTCGGCGGAGGCGACGAAGACGGTGGCCGAGGCGTTCTCCGTCTCGAGGTCGCCGTCGGCGGTCCCGCCGCCGATCGACCAGCGGAACCAGATCGGGGCGAGCCGGCACGAGGCCGGGGCGCCGGACCACGCGGACTGAAGGCTCACGTTGCCGCCGGCCTCGGTCCACCACGAGTCCGGGTCGACGGTCAGTCCGGGCTCCGCCGCGCTCGGAGCGAGGGGAAGGGGTCCGGGCGGACCGCGCGGAACGGCACCGGCGGACGCCGGACCCGCCAGAAGAGCCGCGGCCACGGCGCCCGAGAGAAGGAGGAGGGATGCCCACGAGAGGGTCCTCACGCCGGCCACGTGCCGCCACCCGACGGCGTCGAGCGGGCGAGAGTAGATGGGGCGGCATCCCCCGGCGAACGGTGGAATCCGCCCTCAGCGACGGAGGACCAGCGCGAGATGCTCCCGGGCGAACGGGGCCAGGGGGCGCTCCTCCTCCACCCCGAAGCCGGCGGCCGCCAGCCCCGCCCGGCTCTCCCGGGCGATGGCGGCCGCCGACTTCCGTTGGGTCACCGAGCGGACCTTGAGCATGAGGAGGCCGCGACCGGAGCCGGCGAGGCAGGCGTCGGCGTTCTCGCGGAAGATCCCCACCTGGTCGCGTTGGGCGACGTCCTGGTACAGGAAGTCGACCTCGCCGACGTCGGCACGGTACCGCTCCGGCAGCTGGGCGTCGGCGAGGAGCGGCAGAAGGTTCCGCCTACGCCGGGCAAGCGCCAGCAGCGAGGCAAAGGCGGTCGGGCTCTTCTCGACGACGAAGATCGGGGTCTCCGGCCACAGGTCCGAGAGGTGGCTCACCGTGGTCCCGTGGGCGCCTCCCACGTAGAGTGCCGCGCCGGGTCGTTGGAGCAGCTCCGCGGGGGCTCCCTGGAGCAGGAGGGCGGCCAGCTTCGAACGCCACGGGTCCCATCTGCGGTACTCCACGCCCTGGACCAAGCGCAGCGGCTCACCGTAGACCCGGACCCCCGGCTCGAGGTTCGGGGTGAACAGCTCCCGCCCCTCGCGCCAGACCTCCGGCCAGGGGGTTCGCTCCACGGCGGCGCTACGGGGCCTCGACCAAAAGCTCGACCTCGACCGGCGCGTTGAGGGGGAGCCCGGCCACTCCTACGGTCGTCCGGCTCGCCCGGCCGTCCTCGCCGAACACCTCGAGCAGCAGGTCGGTAGCGCCGTTCGCCACCTCATGCTCCCGATGGAACCCCGGGGAGACCGCGACGAACACGCCCACCCGTACGATCCGCCGAACCGCCTCCAGGCTCCCGAGCTCGTGCTGCAGCGCGCTCAGCGCCTGGAGGACCGCCCGTCGGCAGAGGTCGCGCGCGACGTCGCTCGGCACCTCGCGGTCGACCGTGCCGGGCGAAACGACGTTCGCGCCGTCGACCACGATCTGGCCGGAGACCCACGCGAGGCCGGCGGCACGGACCACCGGAGCGTACGATCCTTTCGGCGTCGGCGGAGGCGGCAACCCGATCCCCCGCGCCCGGAGCCGGTCGCTGGGGGTCGTCGGCATCGACGCCCGGAGAGGCGTCCCCCCGAAAACCCCATCGCCGGGGTCAGGGGACCGATATCTCCCGGACCGGCTTGGCCGCGCGATGCTCCTGTTCCGCCGACGCCCGCGGGAGAGACCCGCGGACCCCGCCCCGACGGCCCCTGCCGCCCCGGAACCGTCGCCTCCGTCCCCTCCCGCCGCCGAGCCCGTGGCGTCCCGGGACCGACCGTCTCCCCCGGCCGCCCTCCCGCCCCCGCTCCCGGCACCCCTTCCGGAGCCGACGGGAGGCCGCACCCCTTCGTCCGCTCCGAGGCACTGCTTCGTCTGCGGCTCCCCGCTCGAGCAGGGGCGCTGCCCGCGGTGCCGCATCTCCTGGATCGGCTGAGGTCCGGAACCGCCCCGGCGGGGAACATCTTTTGACCGCCCGCCGCTCGGCGGAAGCCGTGGCGGCGACGACCGAGTTCGACGCAGTGGAACGGGCGATCGTCGACCACCTGTTCGAGCTCCAACCCTCGACCGCGGTAGGTCTCGGCCTCCACGCCTACGACGGGCGGTTACCGGACTACCGCCGCGAGGCGACCGACCGGTGGGCGGCGGACGCCGACCGCCTCTTGGCCCAGCTCGACGGCTACGACACGGCGGGGCTTCCGCCCGACCGTGAGATCGACCGGTTTCTCCTGCGGCTCCTCCTCGAGAGCCCGCTGTTCGACCTTCGCGACGCGCGGGAGCTCGACCGCAACCCGATGGCCTACGTAGGACTGTTCTCGCTCACCCCGTACCTCGCCCGGGAGTACGCCCCCGCCGCCGCACGGGTCGACTCTCTCGTCAAGATCCTCGCGGGGGTCCCCGCGGTCCTCGACGTCGGACGACGCCGGCTCGCGGGGCCGCTCCCGCGCCCGTTCGTCGACCTCGCGGTGCTGATGGGCGAGCAGTTGCCGGCCCACTTCGGGGAGGCGGAGGAGTTCGCCCGTCGCGCCGGGCGGGCCGAGGAGCTCGTGCCGTGCCGGAGGACCGCCGAGGCGGCGGTCGCCGCGTTCGTCGGCTGGCTTCGGGAGACCGAGCGACCCCGGGCGGACGATCGCTTTGCGCTCGGGCCGGAGCGGTTCCAGCGGCTCCTGTTCGTTCGCGAGGGGATCGAGGCGCCGACCGAGGAGATCCGGCGTGCCGGCGAGGCCGACCTCGCGCGCAACCGGGTCCGCCTCCAGGAGATCGTCCGTCAGAGCGGGAGCACCCCCTCCGAGATGTTCCGGGCGCTCGGCGACGACCACCCGGCCGCGCCGGAGGTGCTGTCGACGACCCGGGCCTACGTGGACGAAGCGCGCGCGTTCGTCATCCAGCACGACCTCGCCTCGGTCCCCGAGCCGGCGGTCTGCCGGGTCGAGGAGACCCCGCCGGCGGCGCGCGCGCTCTCGACGGCGAGCATGAACCCGCCCGGCCCGTTCGAGGAGGCGGCGTCCGAGGGGATCTACTTCGTGACGCTCGTCGACCCCGCCTGGACGCCGGCCGAGCAGGAGGAGTGGCTGCGGTCGTTGAACCGGCCGATGCTGCGCAACATCACCGTGCACGAGGTGTATCCGGGCCACTATCTCCAGTTCCTGCACCTCCGGGCCCGCCCGGGCTCGCTGGCACGGAAGGTGTACCTCTCGTCGTCGTTCGTCGAGGGGTGGGCGCACTACGCCGAGCAGCTGGCGATCGAGGCCGGCCTCGGCCGCGGCAGCCCGTCGGCGGAGATCGCCCAGCTCCACGACGCGCTCCTGCGGAACTGCCGGCTGCTCTCCGCGATCGGGCTCCACACCGCCGGCTGGTCGGTCGCCCGGGCGACCGAGCTGTTCCGGACCGAGGCACACATGGACCAGCTACCGGCCGAGCGGGAGGCGATCCGGGGGACGTTCGACCCGGTCTATTTCTGCTACACGCTCGGCAAGCTCAAGATCCTGGAGGCCCGCGCCCGGCTCCTCGGGCCGAAGTTCGGCGGTCGGCTTCGCGCGTTCCACGATGCCGTGCTCGCGACCGGCTCGCCGCCGATCGGCCTGCTCGAGACGATGCTGGCGTCTCCGTGAAGGCGAGGGCCGGTCCGGGCCCCTACGGCCGAGGTCCCGGCCGGCGGCAGCCCCCGCACTCGAGTAGGTCGGCGTCGTTGGTCAGGTAGCAAGAGGGACAGATCCACCACGGCGGGCTGGGGGGCGAGAGCGCCCACGGGTCCGTACGGGCCCCCTCCGGCGGCGGGGCCTCCGGTGCCGACGCACGCGCGGCGCTCGCCTCCTCCCGGGGGCCTCCGGCGCCGCCGCCGGTCGGCCCCCCGGTGATCGCGGTCGGAGGTCCAGGCCGCGTTCCGAGGGTCCTCGCGAGCCAAAGGCGCTCGAGGAGCCCGGGGACGTCAAAGAGGCCCTCCCGCAGCTCGGGGAGACGAGCCCGGGGCGATGGTTCCGGCCCGATCCTTGGCTCGAGGACCAAGGGTCCCGGCATGGTAGGAGCCGGGGAGGCAGGGGGGCGGGCTTCGTGCGCGTCGCCTGGAGGCGCCGGCTCCCGCTCCTCCCACGTCAGACCGGGATACCGCGAAGCAGGCTTCGGCGGCGCACCATCCCGGCGCACGACGAGGAGACCGGCCATGCCACCCCGCGATGGGGTTCGTCGGGCCGTGGATATAATGGCTAAAGTCCAACGGACGGGCCCCGCCGCCTCCGGGGGCCGCCGTCGAGGAGCCGCCGGTACTCGGGCCGGCGATCCCGGAGCCCCCGGACCACGAGCGGATCCTCGGTCGCCGCCGTCGTCGTTGCGATCGGGCGGATCCCCCCGCGCCCGGTCCGGACGCCGGAGCCTCGCGGGGGGGTGGCCCCGGGCGTACCCCGTCTGGCCCCCGGGCGGAGGTCCCGCCCGCGCCGGCGGCCCTCTCCCCGGCGGCCGGCCCCGGGGGGCTGGCGTGCCAGGTCCCGCGCGTTCCCGGCGTCCTGGAACCGCCCACGACGGCGCCCGCCGCGTCCGAGGAGCGGTGATCCGGCGGCATCATGTTTACCTAGGTCTACATATATCATGTCGACCTTGACCAACATGATGACCGCAGCCAAGTCCGATCCAGCCCTTGCGACCCGGCTCGAACGCCTCACCGGCGAGGAGGCTGCCTGCTGCGTACCGGAGTACCGGGACCTCGCGAAGGAGGTCCTCGCGTCGGCCCGCTTCCCCGTGGCGTTGCGGCGGATCCGCGCCCTCGCCGACGACAACCGCCTGCTGGCCGTGGCCCTCCTCGGGCGACGGAAGGAGCTGTGCGCCTGCGAGATCCAGGCGGCGACCGGCCTGACGCACGCCACCGTGAGCCATCACATGGCCGTCCTCGCGGAGGCGGGGCTGGTGAGGTCGCGCCGCCAGGGGAAGTGGATGTACTATCGGCTCGCCGGACGGACGAGGGTGGTCCTCCCATGAGGCCGCGGTCCGGCCGCACGGCGGCCGCGGAGCTCCGCAGGGAGCGGGTCCGCGCGCGCTACGCGGAGGTCGTCGCGGCCGGAGGGTGCTGCTCGGTCGACGGGGGCGCGCAAGGGTGCTGCGACCCCCGATCGTCCGCCCGGGACCGCGCGTCGGGGGCGACCCGGCTGGGGTATTCGGCGCGCGACCTGGCGGCGATTCCCGCAGCGGCCAACTTGGGGCTGGGCTGCGGGAACCCTACCGCGACCGTCGCGCTCCACCCTCGCGACGTGGTCCTGGACCTCGGGAGCGGGGCAGGGATCGACTGCTTCGTCGCCGCGAGGAAGGTCGGGGCGAACGGACACGTGATCGGGGTGGACATGACCCCCGCGATGATCGCTAGGGCGCGCGCGAACGCCCGAAGAGCAGGCTTCGCGAACGTAGAGTTCCGGCTGGGCGAGATCGAGCACCTACCGGTCGCGGACGCCTCCGTGGACGTCGTCCTCTCCAACTGCGCGATCAACCTCGTGCCGGAGCAGGGACCGGTCTACCGCGAGGCGTTCCGGGTCCTGCGACGGGGCGGTCGTCTCGCGGTCGCCGACCTCGTTGCGACGCGCCCGATCCCTGAGGGGCTCCGGGCCAACCCCGCCCTCGCGGGCTGCTGCGCGCCGGGGGCGCTCGAGGTACGGCAGGTTCGCTCGCTCCTCTCGCGCGCCGGGTTCGTGGAGGTCTCGGTCCGGCCGAACGCCCCCACCCTGGGCCCGGGCTCTCCCGGGAGCCCGCGTGCGCTCGGGGTGGCCCCCGCCGACATCCGTGCGAGAAAGCCGGAGGGGTAGGTTGAGATGGCGGAGCGCACGGTCCTGTTCGTCTGCGTGGAGAACGCCTGCCGCTCGCTGATGGCGGAGGCGATGTTCAATCGGAATCCCGCCGAGGGATGGCGCGCGGTCTCCGCCGGGACCGAACCGGCGGCGGCGCCCGACCCGAGGACGGATCGGATGCTCCGGGAGCTCGGGCTCGAGATGCCACCGCACCCGCCGCAGCTGCTGACGGAGGAGATGATGCGGGATGCTCGGATCGTCGTCACGCTAGGGTGCCTCGATCGCGCCAGTTGCCCCGCGCGGCTAAGGGCCGCCGGGGCCAGGGACTGGGAGCTTCCCGACCCCGGTCCGCTCGACGACCCCGCGTTTCGCGAGGTCCGGCGGAAGCTGCAAGCCCGGGTGGATGGGCTCCGGCGCGAGCTGACCCTGGCCGGGGCGCGGCGCTCCGTGCTCGCGCCGAGACCCTGACCTCGCGTGCCGCGAGAGATCCTGCTCCGCCGCTGCCTCGCCGAGGTCGCGGGCACCGCCCTCCTCGTCGGGATCGGCACGGGCACGATCGTGGCCGCCGGCAACGCCGGCGGGGTCCCGCAGGGGGTGATGGCCGCCGCGTGGTTCCTCGCGGTCCTGGTACCGATCCTCCTGTTCGTCAGGATCTCCGGGGCGCACCTCAACCCCGCGGTGACCCTGGCGCTCGCCGGCAGCGGCCGGATCGCCTGGAGGGAGGCGCCTCCCTACTGGGCGTCGCAGTTCCTCGGGGCGTTCCTCGCCAGCGCGGCGGTGCTGCTCGCGCTCGGGGGCGGAAGCCGCCTGGGCGCGACGGTCTCCGCTCCCGGCACCGCCGTCCGGACGTTTGTCGCCGAGGCGAGCTTCACGGCCCTTCTCGTCGGGACGGTCTTCGTCCTGGCCGATCGAGGAGAAGGCCGCTGCCGGTGGCGGATTCTGCTTCCCCCCTCGGCGGTAGGGGTATCCACCTACATCATCGGCCCGTGGACGGGCAGCTCCCTCAATCCCGCCCGCACCCTGGCCCCGGCGGTCCTCTCGGGGACGTACGGCGGGCTGTGGGTCTATCTGGTCGCCGTTCCCATGGCCGCGATGCTGGTGGCGCTCGTCTGGCGGCCCACCTCGGTCGACCTGAGCGACCGCGGACCGGGCCGTAGGGAGGTCTCCCGCTGAGCGACGCGACCCGGAGCTCGGTCGCGCTCCGGCGGGCTGCTCGCAGGTCCCGCCGGGGACCGGGGAGCCGCATTGGGAGTACCCGGGCCGGGCCGAGGACCGCGCCGGTTGGCGTTCGAGCCGGCGGCGCGGACGCGAGGGACTTATGCGGCGGCCGCCCATCCCGGGGCGTGGCGACGTTCCTCCCTGCGTCCTCGGCCCAGGGCCGACGCGCCGTGCTCTGGACGGCGGGGTGAGCCCCGGGGGAGAAGGATGGCCGTCGTCAAACCGGTCCTCCTTCGCAGCCTGAATCGTGCCCTTCGAAACCTGGGCGGCGAGAAGAGTCCGGTCATCGCGGGGCACAAGCTGCTGTACCGGTGCAACCTCGAGTGCAAGATGTGTCCGTTCTGGCGGCGGGAGGACGAGGAGCTGCTCGGACTCCCGGACGAGATCCGCGTCATGGAGGCCCTGGCCCGGGCCGGAGTCTCGTTCCTAGGGTTCGAGGGGGGCGAGCCGTTGCTGCGGCGCGACGTCGGCGCGATCCTGAAGGAGGCGCACGCGCGGTTCCATACCTCCCTCGTCACGAACGGCTGGCTCCTCGAGCAGCGCCTCTCGGAGGTGGCCCCGCACCTGGACCTCCTGTTCGTCTCGCTGGACGGGATCGGCGAGACGCACGACCGGCTCCGGGGGATCCCTCGGTCCTACGAGCGCGCCGTAAGCGGAATGAGGGCCTCTCGCGCCGAGGTGCCGACGGTCATCAGCCACACGGTGACCCGGGATAACGTCGACCAAGCGGAGCGGGTCGTGGAGCTCGCCGAGCGGCTGGACGTGGGGGTCACGGTCCAGATCGCGTACGACTACCGCACGGCGGACGCGATGTCGCCGAAGCCCGAACAGCTTCGCCCGGTGATCGAGCGGCTCCGCGACCTGCGAAAGAGCGGGGCGCCGCTGCTGGAGTCGGTGGACTACTTCGACGCGATCCTGGGGTCCTGGTACGGGGAGAAGCCGTGGAGGTGCAAGCCTTGGCTCACCATCAACGTCGACCCCTCGGGCCGGATCGTCCTGCCGTGCTACGTCCTCCAGGAGTACCAGGGATCGCTCCCGGTCTGGGACGTGGACGTTCGGACGCTGTGGAACTCGTTCAACTGGGCGCCCTACGAGTCCTGCAACAAGTGCGCTCTCGCCTGCTATCTCGAGCCGTCGCTCTTCCGATGGACGGACTTCGCGAGCCTGCGGGACCGGGTCCTCGACGCCTCGGTCAACTACCTGCGGCGGACCGCGCGCTCCTCGTCCCGGAGCCCTGCGAGCGGACTGATCCAGATCGGGGCGGCCGCGGAGTGATGCCCGGCGGCCCGGTACGGCGGACGCCCCTCCTCCGCCGGGCTTGGGCTGGCGCAACCCCGACGACCGCGGGGCCACGTTCCCGGCGGCTGGGGGCCCCGTTCGTACGGGCAGGGCCGGCGGCCTAGCCTCGGCACGGGGTTTCTCCAGGTTGCCATCCTCCCGGCCGCGATGGGACCTGAGCCGCCGTATCGCCTACGGCTCGACTACCCCGAGAGCTGCGCGGTGGAACTGACGGGGGACGCGGGCCCGGGGGAGCAACCGCTCCTCTCCGCGGCGGGAACGGCCGAGGGCCGGCGGACCGGCCGGTCGCGGGGCACGAGGTGTGCGCGGGGGCGCGCCGACCGAGCGCTCCTCAACGCCTTCAGCCCGCATCCTCGACGGTGCCGAACTGATCTGGGAGGCGCTCGCGCGCTAGCCCCAGGACCACGAGGGCGGGTGTGCGGCGCTCGCCTTCCCCGCACCGCGAGCGATGCTCCGACCGACCCTCCGGCACCACGGGGGTCTGGAGGTCAAAAACCCTCGGAGGCGGCTTCCTCGCGGAGTTCCCGAACGCCCCTATGCTACTGGCGCCACGGCCCGCGCCGGTTACCGGGTCCGCCCGCGCTGCGGTGGCGGGCTCCCGGCAGCCGGCGCGGGGCCCGTGTCCCGTGCCTCACCAGATTGCCGTTCAGGCTAGAGGGGACCCGCAGGAGTTGCAGAACCGGCCCGGTGCCTGACGCGCGCCGCACTTCGGGCATACGACGGTGCCCTGCGCCCCGGCCATCGCGGCCGCAGGCGGTACGCCGGGCATCGAAGCGCCCGAGGCCTGCAGGACCCGCGCCATATCCTGGAACTCGCTGATCTTCTGCTGGCGCTTCGCGACCTCGATGACTTCCTGAACGAACCGGCGGGTATTGACCGGGTCCAGGACTCCGCGCCAGAACACGCCTCCCGAAGCCGCAACGCGGGCTTCGTTCGAGACGTTCACGCCGGCCGTCTGGTAGATCAGGCTGCCGTATCCTGCGGCCCGGCCCAATACGCCCTGTCGGAGCATGGCCGTCTGGATCTTGTCGTGCATGCAGTCGTTCGTGCTCCGCGAGATCAGGCCATACGCTCGGAACACCCGCTTGTCCGTGATCGCGAACGCGGTCCGCGACCATCGGATGATGCCAACCAGGATCGAGATGATGGGGAGAACCACCCAGATAAATCCCCAAACATAGAGGAAGAACGTCGGGTAGCGGAGCAGCGGCAGAAAGAAGATGAGACCGATGATAAGCCAAATGATTCCGCTAATGACGTACGGAATCACGCTTGGTCTCGTCTCGTAGATGATTGTTTCGCCCGCCGCGACGTGCTCCCTTGGGAAGCACCCCGGTCGACTTGCGTTCGGGAGCTGGCCGTACGGGCTCGCTCCCCCTGCTGCGCTCGCCGGAATTGCGCCGCTCGCCACCTCAGACGCCCCCGCTCACCGACCGTGTCCCGCTATTAGAATATTGGCTTGTGCCACGCCTCGGGCAGGGTTGGTTTCGCGTCGCCGGCGGTCCGGCACCCTCAACGGCCGACGTTCCATGACGGTCAGCCGTGAGAAACCGCAGCGGGATTGGGCGCCGTGCTGGACGATTCTCGTCGACCGTACCCGAGTGACCCCCGACGAGGCTCTCCCGATGAGGAACTCCAACGTGTCATCGGGACGTCCCGGCAGCGTCGAGGCCCCGATGGCAAGCGTGATTCAATGAGGGATAGGACAACCCCCGTTAGCAACTCGCCGTTGGTTGGCACTACCGTGGGCCGCTGCCTTCCCTGGCGGAGCCTGCCGTGGCAGTGATGCGACGTGCAACCTCGGCTGGCCGAACCCCGTACCTGCGTAGGTACAGAAGAGGTGGCCCCGGGAACTGACCACACTTATGCCCCCGTTCCCAGCAGTTTACGGGCACCCGCTCGCGAGGGTTGGGTCGAGAAAGATCTCCGCCGGCGCCTTCCATCCGAGCCGGCGTGGAGGCGTGCTTGGTCGTAGCGGCCCGATAGTCGGGAAGCTCGCTTCGAAAGTGAGGGCGCTCCGGAACCGGTCAGATGCGTTGTCAGTCTGACCGGTCAAACGTCGTGTGATACCTCAACCAGCTGGTGCTGTGGCCCTAGATCCCGTGGACGTCTTTGAAGTCGGCCGCCGCCTTGCCCACGTCTCGAGAGAAGGCATGTCGGGGGTATCGACCATGTGGATAGTGTCGGAGGGGGGATTTGAACCCCCGGCCCCAGGATCTCTCCCGGCCCCGGGTCCGGGCCGCTATGAGTCCCGTGCTCTGCCAGGCTGAGCCACTCCGACAGGGTGAGGGTGCCGTGCCATCCGCCGGCCCCCCGGAGCTCTCCTACGCGGCGGTGCCTTCGCCGCCTTCCGCCACGGCCTCCGGCGGCGCCGGAGCCTCGGGGGCCGCCTCGGCCGGCGCGCTCGGGAGCTCGTCGGCGACCGTCCCGAGGACGATCGAACGGCGGATCTCGATCTTCTTGAGAGGATAGAGGGACTTCACCCCGTGGGCGAGGACCTTGGAAAGCTCCCCTTGGATCATCTCGTGGACGAACTCGGCCGAGGTCCGCGCCTTCGCCTCCTCGGTGAGGACCTCGACGATCCGATGCCGGAGCTCGGCCCGCAGCCGTGTCTGCAGCCGCTGCTCGCCGACCGCGACCGGCTTGAGCACGATCTCGACACCGTCCTTGGTGGTCACGAGGTGCGAGAGGTCGATCTTCGAGCGCTTGCGGCGGGCGAGCCGCCGCACGTAGTCGCTCGTGAGGTCGTGCCCGATGAACCGGGCCTCCGCGACGCCGTCCCCGCCGAGCCGCTCGATGCGGAACCGCAACTTGACGTGCGCCTTGCCCGCGTCGGCCGATCCGGAGAGCTCGGGCAGCGTCGTCTCGAGCGTTCGCCCGACGATCTGCTCCGGCTCGCTCGCCGCGGTCTCCCCGAGGTCGACGTGCTGGAAGAGGCCGGGGGCCCGGACTTTGAACCAGTGCTTCGAGCGCCACTTGTCCTTGACCGTCCGGGCCAAGGTCGTCTTCTTCGGCGCCTCGTCCTTGTCGGCCATCGCGCGCGCGGGCCGAGCCGGGTCCCCTACTTGAACTTGCCCCTCAGCACCGAGAGGGCGGACACGCCCGGAGCGCGCCAACGGCAGGCGGCGGCGGCCCGCGCGCGCCGCCTCGCGCAAAACTACATATCTCGCACCCAGTTCCGCGCGCCGTGTCCGCCTCCGCACGGGAAGGGCCGCTCCCCGGCACGCGGGCGACCGCGGCGGAGCTGAAGGCCGCCAAGGCGTCGGTCGAGCGGCCGGCGGACCGGTTCCGCCGGCACGTGCTGAAGGCGATCGACACCCTTCGAGGCCGGGGCCTCGAGCGGACGGAGGCGTTCCGTGCGCTCTTCCCGCGGACGATCCTTCCGGAGCCGACGTACGAGGAGCTGATCGCCTCGCTCGTCTCGGGCGCCCACGTTCTGTTCTTCGGGCCTTCCGGCGCAGGCAAGACGAGCCTCGCCAAGGACCTGTGGGAGCTGTTCCCCAAGCTGGTGTGGGTCGTCGAGGGCTGCCCGGTCCTGGACCATCCGCTCGCGCTGGTCGACGCCGCCGTCGCGGCCCAGTTCCCGCCGTGCCCGATCTGCCGCCGCCGGTTCGCGCCGGGCGGCGATCTTTCGAAGTTCGACCCTACGATCGTGGACCCGGCCCGGGTGCCCGCCGAGTACGTCCTGCTGCGGGAGGGGTTCGGCTTCGCCCGGGTCCAAGGCAGCTCAGAGGTCTTCCCGGACCACCTGACCGGGAACATCAACCTGCGGAAGCTCGAGGAGGTCGGGGACCCGATGAGCCCGCTCGTCTTTGAGCCCGGCAAGCTGCTCCAGGCAAACCGGGGCTTCCTCCTGGTCGACGAGATCGGCAAGTTGCCGCTCGGGACCCAGAACGTCCTGCTCCAGGCCCTCCAGGAAGGGACCGTGACCCCCTCGAAGTCCCGGGAGAGCTTCCCGGCCTCGTTCGTCGCGGTCGCGACCTCGAACCTGTCGGACCTCGACAACATCAACGACCCGCTGTCGGACCGTCTCACGAGCCTGCACGTCACGTTCAACGACCGGCACGCCGACAACTGCCGGATCGTCGCCCTCGGGCGCGAGCCGACCGGGGACGTCTACGTCCCCGAGATCCTCACCGACGCGGGCGTCCGCGTCATCGAGGCCTGGCGCCTCCGGATGAGCGAGGAGAACCCGGACGTGGGCGAGGTGGGCTCGAACCGCACGCTGATCGACGTCGCCGAGCGGACGAGCGCGATCGCCGTCCTCGCGGGCCGATCGGTCGCCTCCAGCGCAGACCTGCGCGACGGGCTCAAGCACGCGATGCGGGGCCGGATCCGCGCGCGGAGCGGCGACTCGTTCCGCCAGAACGAGAAGCGGGTCGGCGACTTCATCGGCCAGTACGTCGAGCCCGCGCTGCGGCGCAGCGCCGGGGTCTACTGGTGCCGCTACTTCACCGGCCCGCTCAAGGAGCAAGCGAAGGACGCCGAGGCCCTCGTCGGCGAGGGCCGGCGCCTGAAGGACGACGCCGCCCTGCTCGCCGGGCTCGCCCAGGACGGCTCGGCGTTCCCCCGTTTCCGCGCGTTCGCCGCGTACGTCGCCGACCGAGAGCGCCCGGCTCCGGGCGCCCCGACCGAGGCAGCGGTGCAGGTCTTCCGCTTGCTCGAGGAGTTCTCGCTCTTCTCGTGCAAGGAGGAGGACCGCGACGACGCCCCCCTCTAGCGCCGACGTCGGGCTGCCGGACTGCACGGCGTTCCCGGACGACGTGGTGTCGGAGGACCTGGTCGACGCGCTCGACCGGGCGGAGCTGATCCGGGCGCTCGCGGAGGGCGGCGTCGAGGGCGCCCGGGCGCTCCTGCGCCGGCGCGCCGAGGCGGACACCGAGCTCAAATCGCGCCTCGAGCGGCTGCGCGAGCGCCTGCGGCGCCAGGCGAGCCGGAAGGTCGCGCACCAGCTGGAGGAGTACGACCGCCGGGTCGGAGACCTCCGAGTGCTCGCGGAGCGGACCGACGAGGACGTCGCGCGGCGCATCGCCGAGCTCGAGGAGCGGCTGCGGCGGTCGCGGGAGATCGACTGGTCGAGGCTTCCTCCGTCGGACCTGTGGGGGGACCTGTCGAGCGCCTTGCTCGTCCCCGAAGCGTCGTGGAACCGCCCCCCCGCCGCCCCCGGGCTCTGGGCCCGGCTGCGGGCCGCGGTCGCCCGCTTCGTGGCGTGGCTCAAGCGTCTCTTCTCGCGCCCGGCGCCCGCGCCCCCGCCGCGCAAGGAGCGCACGGTGCCGCTCGCGTTCCTCGCGGGGGATGGCCGCACGCTCGGGCCGTCGGAGCTCGGCGAGGCGCTGGCCCGGCTCTCGGGGCCGGAACGGTCGGAGCTCGCGGGCCGGGTCGAGGGTTCGATCCGCGCGCGCGAGAAGGCGCTGGAGCAGGAGGCCGAGGAGAAGCGTCGGGCCGCCGAGGAGCAACGGCGCCAGCTGGAGCGCGAGCGCGAGGAGCTCCGGCGGCGGGCCGACGGGGAGACCGACCGGACGGTCCGGGACGCCCAGGATCGGCGGTTCGAGCGCGAGCTGAAGGAGCGCGGCTTCGTCGCCGAGCGCGGCGGCGAGCTCGCCGTCACCTACGGGCTGGTCGAGCGGTTCGCCCGCCTGCTCCTGGAGGAGACGAGCCGGCAGCTCCCCGGGGACGTCCGCCTGTCGCTTCGGGGCGGCGCCTCGACCGGCATCTACGAGAAGGCGAAGCTCCGCCGCCCGGAGGAGGTGGCGCGTCTGGACGTCCCGAGCTCTCTGCTCGAGGCGCGCCTGGCCGGTTCGCGTCACATCGACGAGGGCACGAGCTACGTCTACCGGGAGATCACCGCGGAGCGGGTCCACGTCGTGGTCGCGTTCGACCGGTCCGGGAGCATGGCCGAGGGGGGCAAGCTCGAGGCGGCGAAGAAGGCGCTCCTCGCGCTGTACGTCGCCGTCCGCCGTCGGTACCCGGACGCCACGATCGACGTCCTCTCGTTCGACAACACGGTGAGCGCGCTCGACCTGGTCGAGCTGTGGGAGTGCCGCCCCGGGGCGTTCACGAACACCGCGGAGGCGCTGCGCGCCGCCCATCTGCTCTTGCAGGCGTCGCGCTCCGGTCGGCGGGAGCTGTTCCTGATCACCGACGGGTTGCCCGAGGCGTATACCGACGACACGGGCCAGGTCCGGTCCGGCCAGCTGGACGTGGCGATGGAGCGGGCCCTCGAGCGGGCGCGGGAGCTCGCGACGGTCGCCCCGCTGCGAAGCGCCGTGATCCTTCTCAAGTCCGACCACCCCGAGTACGAGACCGCCGCGCGGGCGATCGCGCGGACCCTGGGCGGGGAGATGGTCGTGACCGAGCCGACCCGGCTCGGCATCGAACTCCTCGTGCGGTGGGCCCACGGCGCCGAGGTCGAGCAGCGGCCCGCGCTGCCCCCCCCGCCTCCTGCCCCGGCCGCGCCCCGGGCGCGCCGGAAGCGGGTCGACCGCCGGATGGGCGGATAGCCGCTCCTGTCGAGGGTTCAAGCTATATCGGACCTCCGCGCCGTACCTCGGCCGAGGGAGCGATGCCCGACAACGCCGACCAGGCGCAGTTCCGCCGACACCTTACCGAGCTCCGCAAGGCGACCTCCGGCCTGGGACGGGACTTCGCCACGGAGTTCTCCAACCTCGACGAGAAGATCGAGAGGCTCGGGGCGACGACCGCCAAGGACGCGAGGTACCTCGCGCTCGACATCGAGGACGACCTCGTGGGCCTCGGCCGGTCGGTGGACGAGGAGCTCCGCCGCCTGCCCGGCCGGATCGCGAGCGCGGGCACGGCGATCGGCTCGGGGGCCGCCCGGGCCG
>JASHRJ010000132.1 GCA_030037395.1 Thermoplasmata archaeon | reverse complement strand
CGCCCCGCGCGCCGCCCCGGTGCCGGACCGCCCCCCGCCGCCGAAGGGACCGCTCCCAAGGACGCGGTCGCGCGCCTGGCGCTGCGATGCCTGCGGCCGGGTCAACGCGCCGTGGTCGGCGCGCTGCGGGCACTGCCAGACCGCCGCGCCGGAGTAGCGTCCGGACGCGCCGAACGCGCGACCCACGGGCCCGGAGTCCGTCAAGCCGGCTTGAGCGCGGCGGAATATCCTAGGGGAGCGCCGTCCGGCTCGCGGTACCCGGGGTCGTGCGATGGGCCATGCCGTGGTCGTGTTTCACGCCGGCGACCTCGGGACGCGGCAGGCGGCCGAGGAGATCGCCCGAGGCCTCGCCGGCGCCGGCCGGAACGACGTGGTCGTCACCCGGCCCCGGGGCCTCTCGGCGGCGAGGCTCGCCGAGGCCGGCATCGTGGTCCTGGGGGTCCCGGGGTCGGCCCGCGCGGCCCAGGAGGAGTTCGATGAGCTCGCCGTCGCGGTCCGTTCCGGTGGGCTGCAACGGAAGACGGTCTCGATCTTCGAGGTCGGGACCGCGGGGCACTGCGGGCCGGGCGCCCGACGGCTGAAGGCGAGCCTCGAGGCGGACGATCCGGGGCTCCGGCTCGCGGCGCCCGGGATCGCGGTCTCCTCGTTCGGGGGTCGGTCGGAGCTGCCGGAACCGGAGGCGGCCCGCTGCCGGCGGTTCGGGGAGCACCTCGCGGGCCTCGCGCTCGCGGAGGGCCGCGGGTAGACGCTCCACCTCAGCCGCCAGCCAGATGAGCCCGCGTCGCTGGAAGCGTCCGGCCCCGTATGGTCGAGGTCGCGCTGGTGACCTGGAGCGGGCTCCCTCACCTCGGAGAGGACGACCGCGAGCTCGCCCGGGCGCTGGAGGCTCGAGGAGCCTCGGTCCGCCCGGCGGTGTGGAGCGACCCCTCGACGCGATGGGAGCGCTTCGACCTCGCGGTAGTCCGGTCAACGTGGGACTACCACCGACATGCGGCGAGGTTCCTCGAGTGGATCGGGAAGGTCGAACGCCGCGTGCCGCTCTGGAACCCTCCGCACGTCCTCCGATGGAACAGCTCCAAGACGTACCTCGCGGCGCTCGAGGCGCGCGGGGTTCGGATCGTGCCGACGCGCTTTTGCCGCGGGCCGGCGGCGGTGCGCGAAGCCCTCCGGGCCGGGCGGTGGCCCCGCGCGGTCGTCAAGCCGGCCGTTTCCGCCGACGCCTACCGGACCGTTCTCGTGGAGGGGGACGCGGCCGGTCGGGCGGCGGCCCCGCTACCGGAGATCCTCGAGGACGAGGAGATGCTGGTGCAGCCGTACCTCACGGAGGTCGAACGGAGCGGCGAGCGGTCGTTGGTCTTCCTCGGCGGGAGGTACTCCCACGCGTTCCTGCGGGCGCCGAAGCTGGCGGCGTCTCCGTCGGCGCTCCTCGAGGGGGCTCCGGCCCGGCCCACCGAGGCCGAGCGGCACGCCGCCGAGGAGGTCGTGCGCGCCGCTCCCGGACCGACGGTGTACGCGCGGGTCGACCTAGTTCCGGACGCCGACGGTCCTCCGCGGCTGATGGAGCTCGAGCTGATCGAGCCGTTCCTCGGGCTGCGGTCGTCGCGAGGCGCGGCCGAGCGGCTCGCCGAGCTCCTCCTCGAGCCAGCCCGCCGGTCGCTCCCGCCGGAGAGGGACAACCAGGTTACGAGATCCGACGAGACGTAAGTACCCCGTTCCCCGGCGGCCCGTCGGGGCCCGGCGGGGTGTAAATAGAACCCTCGGATAGCGCACGGTATGCGACTTTTCGGCGGAGTACTGGGGTTATCGTTCGTGGCGACCGGCCTGATCCTCCTCTCCTCGCTCGTCGGAGCGGCCCCGGCCGGCGGCGGGACCGCGGCCTCGTCGGTCCACGGGCCGTTCTACAACGCGACGTTCAACGAGACCGGGCTCCCACCGGGCACCGTCTGGGGCGTTCACGTGGCGTACGTCGGCTGCTCCTGCGACGGCGTCCGCAAGACCGTGACGTCGAACCTCTCGACCGTGGCGATCCCGGTGACCAACGGGACCTACAACTACAACCTCGTGAAGGTCCCCGGCTACTACGTCAACGTCTCGGCGCACGGAAGCTTCAACGTCTCCGGAGCTCCGCCGCCGACGATCACCGTCGCGTTCCACCCCCTCATCCCCTTCTCCGTGGAGTTCACGGAGACCGGCTTGCCGAACGGCACCCTCTGGACCGTGCACGTCACCGGCAACGGCCAGGGTCAGGAGCATGCTCTCGAGGACCAGACCGCCTCTTCGTACGGCACCTCCCTCAACTTCTCCCTGCCGAACGGTACGTACCACTACACCGTGGCGCCGGTGAACGGCTCGTTCTTCGTCGGGAGGTCGTCGCACGGCAAGTTCGTGGTCGCCGGCGGATCCCCGCCGTCGATCGCGGTGGCGTTCGTTACGCCGCCGACGACCGTCGTGCGGTTCTCCGAGAGCGCGCTGCCGCTCGGTACGAACTGGAGCGTACGCGTCAACGGGATCGGCGCGGGCGGGCATGTCGTGGAGCAGCTGTCGTCGACCACGGGGAACGTGACGTTCGCGTTGCCGAACGGCACGTACCGCTACCTGGTCGGCGGGGTCCTCGGCTTCGTCAACAGCCCGGTCACCGGGTCGGTGAACGTCACGGGTACCCCGGTGGCGATCAACGTGAGCTACACCCTGGTCGCCCAGGGAGCGTTCTACCCGGTCGCGTTCGAGGAGAACGGCCTGCCGAACGGGACGTCGTGGGCGGTCACCGTGACGATCACGCACACGATCGGCCACAGCCGGACCGAGACCCAAACGTCCAGCGGCACGACGATCTACTTCCTTTTGCAGAACGCGAGCTACAAGTTCCGGGTCCACGAGGCCCGGGGCTACGCGGTCACGCTGAACCCCCTGGGCACGTTCCTGATCGCCGGCGCGTCGCCCGCGGTGGTGATCGTCAACTTCACCGCGATCCCGACGTACGCGGTGACCATCAACGTCACCGGACTCCCGAGCGACCTCAACTGGAGCTCCTTGGTGCGGACGCAGTCGGCCGGCGCCTCGCTCTGGAACGTCCACGTCACCCAGACCACGAACGGCACCTCGGTGACGTTCTACGTCCCGAACGGCACCTACTGCTACCGGGTGACGGCGGTCCCGGGGTTCCGGGTCAGCAGCGGCGTGGCGGCCGGCTCGGTGACGGTCGCCGGGAGCTCACCGGCGGTGATCAGCGTCGGGTTCACGGCCCGGGCCTAGGCGACGCGCCGCGCCGGTCGGCCCGCGCGGGGGGAGGCGTCTCCCGCACCGTCTCCCGCCCGCATCCACGCGCTCGCGAGCGCACGGCAAGTGGCGAGGTGCCGATCCGGAGGCCGGCGACGGCGCCGTAGGGGGCGCCCGGGGACGGACCCCCGTACCGGCGCATCGCGGAAACGTCGGCCCCCGAGCCCGCGAGGATCCGGCGGGTCGGCGCCTCGACCCACCGGCGGGGTTGGACTTCAGTCCGGAATGTAGCAGGGCCTGGTGGCGACGCGCCGTCCCCGCCCCGCGGCGTTCCTTCGACGCGGGGTCGCTCGACAGGACCAGCCGTCGTTGCCCCGGGCCGATGCCCCCGGGAGTCCTGGGAAGTGGCCCCTGCCCGGCGGGGAAGCCGCCAGAGAGGATCGAACTCCCGACCTGCTGATTACAAATCAGCCGCTCTCCCAACTGAGCTATGGCGGCACTCGGCCCGTCCGGCTCGGACCTCCCGACATTTAGGGACTGTCATCCACCGGTCGGGCGGCGGCAGCTCCCCGCCGAGGAGGTGGACCACCGTCCGGCACCTCGCTCGGTCGCGGGGCGACGTTCCGCCGGTCCCATCGTCCTCGGCGCTGCCCGTGACCTCCCCGATCCTGTCGAGGTGGCGGCCGGGTTCCACCGAGTTCGGCCCGCGCACGGGAATCGGACCCGTCCGTCGGGGCTCGCCCGAGGTTATTTAGTTCCCCGGCTCTGGGCCGGCGGCGCGATGCCGCCGGGACGGCACGGGGTGGGCCCTCGGGAGCGTGTCGTCCCGGTTTTCTCCCACGACGGCGATCGAGTAGGCAACGTCGGCCTCCGGACCCTCCAGCATGCAGATCGTGCCGCAGTTCGGGCACGGGACATGCCGGTACACCAGCGACTGGATCGGGTTCTTCACGGCAAGGTCGAGGAGCGACTCACAGTTCGGACAGACCGGGGCGTGCTCCACCGGGGTCCCGAGGTGCCCGCGAGGTTCCTAGGCGACGGTCAGGGGACGGAACGCCCCGTGCCGAACCCCACCGCCGAGCCCCGTGGGCGGGAGGGACGCCGTTCGCGTGCCGGGAGGCCTCCGGACGCGCGTCGAGCAATACTTATTGCGGGACGTGCTGCCGACCGCGTTCGATGAGCACGTCGAGGGGCGCCGTCCGGGGTCGGCTCCGGGCCGGAGCCACCGTTCTGGCCGTACTGGCGCTCGCCCTGCTGGTGCCGCTGCTCGGGGGGTCGGTCGTTCGAGCGTCCCCCGCCCCGAACCTGCCGAAGGCGACCGGCGGGGGATTGGGTGCGGTGGTGCTCTGGAACGGCAAGAACGTCTCCTCCGCCGGCAGCCCCTCGGCGGCGTTCTCGCTGTCGAAGGGCCAGACGGCGGCGGTGACGTTCAGCTACGACGCGCTGTCGACGGTCGGCGCGGTCGGCAACGCGACCCTGACGCTGACCTATCTCGGCATCGTGCTCACGACGTCGCGCGCGTCGGCCCACGCGCTCGGCCCGAGCGGCTCGGCGCAGATCAACTGGTCGTTCGGCCCGCTCTACAACGCCCTCCAGGGGGTCTTCCAGCTGACCGCGAGCCTGCTGAACCCGAACGGCTCGTCGCTCTGGAGCGAATCGTTCTACGTGTTCGCCAAGGCGCCGTACCTCCTTGAGTCGGGGGCGGTCATCGTCCTCCTCATCCTCGTCGTGGCCGAGCTGTACTGGGCGACGTCGGCGATCCGGGACGCCCGGCGGAACCGCCCGTCGGGCCCTGCTCCGGCCGCCCCGCCGGCGCCGGCGGCTACCGCCGGGGGCCCGTCCGCGGCCGGGGGAGGGCAGGATGCCTCGGCCTCCGCCACCGGTGCCTCAGCTCCCTCTGCCGCGGAGGCCCCGTCGCCCTCGGGCGGACCGCCGTCGCCGCCGTCCTCCGGAGGAGGGAGTTCGTGAGCTACGCGTCGAGCGGGGCGGGCTCCGGCGCCGTTCTCGGCATCGTCCTCGTGTTCCTGCTCCAGCAGTTCGGTATACTCGCGCTCACGGGCATTCTGTGGTCCGCCATCTACTTCGCCGTCGCAGCGATCGCTGGCGGGCTCCTCTTCGGGTTCTTGGCGCGGGCGGCGGGCCGCCCGCGGCCGGGGCCTACGTAGGTCCGCTCACGGTAGCCGACGCGGTCCTCTCGTGAGGATCTACGCGACTGACGCGTCGCCGATTAGGAGGGTCTATCGTTGACGGCGGCCGCGACTCCGTGGTGGGGCGCGTCGACGACGAGGCCTCTAGGTTTTGCGATACCCCTTCGACCGGAGCCAGAGGGCGAGACATCCGCATGCGGCTGCGACCCCAACCGCGCCGAACAGGGCATACGCCTCGAGCGGAGGTAGACCGAGAATCAAGGAGTTTGCAGGGGAGGTCACCACGACTTCCACGGCCCCGGAGGTGCTCTGATACCCGGGTACCCCATCGTCCGTTACGACCGCGCAATAGTACTGGGTTCCCGCGGAGGCCGAGGTTGGGCGGTAACTCAGCCCTGTCCCGACGGGACCCGAGGAGTTCGCACCGCATGCGGGGGTAGGCGAGTCGAACCACTCCACGAGGATCGTATTCGCACCGGTGTACACGACCGTCGCGTTCAGCGTGACCGTGACATGACCCTCGACGAACGTCAACGGCCCGGTTGGCGCCACTGACAGGGTGGGATCCGGATAATCTGTGAAAGGCAACGCGGGCGAAGTGTTCGAGGCCCCGTTAGAATCTACCAATACTACCACGACCTGGTACGAGGCCGCCTCCCGCACGGCCGGGCAGCTCACAGTGGGCAGCGTGGAGTCAACGCAGCCGGTGGGAAGATCGCTCCAGTAGAACAGGTCGTCGCCGGAACCCCCGGAAGCAATTGCCGAGAACATTACTGACTCGCCGACGTCCGCGCTAGACCGATTCGCCTCGGGCATCAGGACAACCGGCACCGGATAGACCGTGAACAAAGCCGACGTGTTCGAGGCAGAACTCAGGCCATCCGAATCGGTGACGGTCACGCTCACCGTGAAATTGCCGGGCCCGGTAGGCCGGCAGGTAATCGAGGACGTGTTCGATGAGGCACATCCCAGCGAGGTCGACGACGGCGTCCACCGATAGGTGGAGAAGATTCCCGACCCTCCCGAGGCTTCGGTCGAGAAGGTGACCGCTTGCCCGACATCCACCGACGACCGATTTGCCGAAGGCATGCTGACCAAGGGCACTGCGAGCACCGTAAACGTCGTGGAGTTGGTGTGCCCGTCGGCGTCGGTCCCGGTAAACGTGTACACCCCCGGCAGGGTATCCTCTGGGATGGTAAGTTGGCAGACATCCGACAAGTTTCCCGAGGGAATGTAGCCGAGGTATCCCGAGGTCCCGGTACAGATCGCGCCGCCAGTCCAGCCGATCGAATAGGCCACCTCCGACGCATAGCCGTCTCCCTTAAGCGCGACCGTGGTCCCGGCAGCCCCGGACGCGGGCGCAATCGTTAGCCGAGAGGTCATAGTGAACGAAGCGGTAGCGCTCCCGCCGTTGGAGTCGTTCGCGTAAAGCGTGTGGGGCCCCCAAGTGACTCCCGTGATAGTGTAGTTGCAGTCGAAGGCACCCGACGAGTTGGTCAGGTTCGTGCAGGCAGCGAAGCTGTCTACTCCGGAGACAAGGGAGACCGTCACGCTGACGTTCGGGGCGTAGTTCGAGCCACGCAGGGCCAAGGGTGTCCCGGCCTGGCCTGACGCAGGAGAAACCGTAAACTGAGGTGTGTAGCTGACGGTGAACACCGTCGAGTTGGAGTTCCCATCCCCATCCGTCGCTGTGAAGACGTAAGGGCCGGCCGGCGTGCCGGCAGGAATGGTCAAGTTGCACGGACCCGAGCCGCCCGGTATATCTCCCAGCCGCCCCGATTCGACGGAGCAAAAGCTCCCGTACGACCAGCTGATGTGTGAATTGGTCGTGTACGACGCGAAGCCGTACCCCTTCAAGGCTATCGTCGAACCCGCCGGTCCTGATTGTGGGGTGACGGTGAGCAACGGGAGGACCGTTAAGGTCGCGCTCGCTGCGTCGGAGCTGGTGTCATTCGCCCAGTACACGTGCGCCCCCTCAGGCATCGCCGGGATCTGGTACGAACAGTGAAACGACCCTGACGCGTTGGACTCGACCGTACAGACGTCAAAGGTCTCGCCCACGCTGTAGGTAGACACCGTGACCACCGAGTTTTCGGCATAGCCGGACCCGTTGAACTCAACGTTCGCTCCGGGTTGACCGAGCAACGGGTACACGACGAGCGAAGCACCCGAGAGCGGCACTACCGATTCACCGAGCCCAAAGGGCTGGGCGCCGACGTGAGCTGCGCCGAAGGCAGGCCCACAGGTGACCGTGGCAACGGCCAGAGCGATCACGATCGCGGCCAACGAGCCCAACCGGCGTGCGGGGTAATCGGCCGTAGCGGGCATGGCTACGTTCAGCGCGCACCGCGATACGCGATATTAACCTTCTCAAGGGCTGACTCGAAGCTCGTCGAACCTGGAGAGCCCCCGGGCTGGAACGGAGGAGTCCGTGACCCCGCAGGGCGACTGTCAGCCCTTAGGGACGGCTCAGCCCCCTGGGTGTCCCAGTACCATCCCAACTCCCTCGCCTGACCCAGCCGGGTGTTGCCCGACCTGTAAGCGGAGGTGGTGTCCACACGGCGACCAGGAGCGGCCGCCCTGCCAACCCGCAGCTGTACGGACAATCCCTCCAGCCTGCCTTCGAATCAACCTTGCGAACGAGTAGTCGGACTACGAACGCCGCTACCAATCGCTTGAAACATGGAGCCCGCGCGATGCACGGAAGAGGGCCGGTTGAGACTGTCCGGAGACAGGTGATACCCTGCGTCGAGCGGACTCATGGCCGGCACAGGTAGCCGCTCGTACGACCGGCAACAATTGGCCCAGCCCCCGTTCGCTGAGTCCAGTTGCCCAGTGTGCCGGAACGACTAGTGCTCCGTCCAGTCTTCCGGAAGGTAGATCTCCACAGGGGTTACAAGCGTCCGTACCGTTCCGGCCTTGTGCCTGCCACCCTCCCTTCACCCCGTTCGGTTCGTGCCCCTCGGGGCCCCGAGCGATCCTGCCACGGCTGGGGTTCCGAAGCAGCCCTGCGGCTCCTGATGAACAACCTCGACCCGGAGGTCGCCCGGGATCCCGACCGTCTCATCGTCTACGGCGGCCGAGGTAAGGCCGCCCGGGACTGGGCGTCGTTCGACCGGATCGTCGAGGCGCTCCGCGCGCTCGAGGACGACCAGACGCTGCTCGTCCAGTCCGGTAAGCCGGTCGGCGTCTTCCCGACCCACCCCGAGGCTCCCCGGGTCCTAATCGCGAACGCGAACCTGGTGCCCCGGTGGGCGACGGACGACGTCTTTTGGGAGCTGGAGGCCCGCGGGCTGACGATGTACGGCCAGATGACGGCCG
>JASHRJ010000131.1 GCA_030037395.1 Thermoplasmata archaeon | reverse complement strand
CGTCCCCCCGCCAGGTGCCGACGTGGGGCGTCAGCGGCGAGTACGCCGTGGCCGTCAGCGTCGGCGGCGCGTCCGCCGCGGCGCCGGTCCCGGGGTAGATCACCTGCACGTCGTGGCCGCGCCCGGCCAGGCCGGCACCGAGCGCCCAGGCCGGCGCGGCCGGATCGTACGGGTCCGACGACGGCGGCCCGGAGGCGAGAATGTCGACGGTGCGCCGGGGCATGACCTCCGGCAGGAGCCCGGCTCCCAAAGCGGTTCGCCCGCGCGGCCTACGGGGCGCCGCCGAGCGCGGAGGCGAAGGAGCGCCCGGCCATCGACCCGGGCGGGGGGACCCCCATCGTCTCGAGGATCGTCGGGGCGATGTCCAGCAGCCCGAGCGGGCCCACGCTCGCGCCCGGGGCCACCCCGTCGCCGGCGCCGAGGAAGATGCCGTCCATCCGGTGGGTGCCGGAGCCGTAGAAGTACGCCGGCCGGTCCCGGATCAGCGGCTCGGGGTAGGCAAAGTCCATCCGGGGCTCCGTCTCCATGCTGTCGATCCGGATCAGGAGCGCGGGCGCCCGCCGGAGGTTGCGCCCCCGGTACAGCTCCTCCGGTCGGAACACCTCGATCCTCGCCTCGGGGTACGCCTCGAGGCGGGCCCGGATCTCGCGCAGGACCTCCTCGCGACGCGGGCCGTTCAGCTCGGGGTTGAACGGGTTCAGGTAGATCCCCTCGGGGACCGGGTAGGAGAAGGCGACCGTCTTGCGCCAGTCGATCCGGGGGCACGACGCCTCGAACGAGGCGATGTCGAGGCGGCGGGCGATCCGCTCCGCCCGGCCGCCGCGCATCGCATCCGCCAGGCGGCGGGTGAGGCGGCCCCCGAACGGCAGCTGCTGGATCCCGAGCACGAGCCGCGCGAACGCGTTCCGGGCGTTCAGGGCCCGCGGGTCCCGGAAGACCAGGAGGTTCTCGCGGGCGAGCCAGCGGTTGGTCAGGAAGTCGGAGCGGACCGCCCCGTGCCCGTGGTCGGAGATCACGAGGGTGAGCGCCCGGCCCCCGGCGGCCCGGAAGGCGCGGTCGACCTCCGCGCACGCCGCGTCGACGGTCCGCCAGAACGTCCGCAGGTCCTCCGGGATCTCGGAGACCGGTCGGGCCAGCTCGTCCCAGAGCTGGTGCTCGATCCGGTCGGTCTCGCGGAAGAGGGCGAACAGGAAGTCCGGCCGGTGGCGCTCCGCGAGGCCCGCCGCGGCGGCGGCGCGCCGCCGGACCGCCTCGGTCGCTTCCGCGACCCAGGCGTCGCGGTCCCCCTGGCGGAACGTCGGCAGCTCGCCGGGGTACGCCCCCCCGAGCGACGCCTCGACCTCCTCGCGGAGCCCCCGGGGATACGACGTCGAGCCGCCGGAGAGCATCCCCGGGAGGACGAACCCGTGCACCGGGTACCCGGAGAGGATCGGGAAGTTGAGGACCCCCACCTTGACCCCGAGGCGGCTCAGCCGGTCCCAGAACGCCTCGGCGGGGCGGAACGACTGCACGAGGTGCGAGCCGCCGGGCGCCCCGGTGGGCTCGGCGAAGCCGAAGACGCCGAGCTCGCCCGGGTCCCGGCCGGTCGCGAACGAGTACCAGGCCGGGATCGTCTTCGCCGGATAGACGGACCGCAGCGGCGCGCGGACCCCCCGGCTGGCCAGGGAGCGGAGGAACGGCAGCTCGCCGGCGGCCATCAACGGGTCGAGCAGCCGGAACGTCCCGCCGTCCAGCCCCAGCACCAGCACCCGACGGGTATCCTCGCGATGCATCGATACCGACCTGTCCGACCTACGTCCACGACGGAAGCCGTCGGTATAATACGATTCGTCCGAAGCGCGCGCCCCGAGCCTACAGGACGCGCACCGTTTCGAGGTTGTACGGGAGCCGGGACTCGACCCCGAACCGCTTGTGCAGGCTCGAGCAAAGGTCGATCGCCTTCGACTCCTCGCCGTGGTTGAGCAGGATCCGCTGCGGGCGGGGGTCGAGGGAGGCGACGAAGTTCATCAGCTGGGTCCGGTCGGAGTGCCCGCTGAACCCCTCGATGGTGGCGATCTCGAGCTTCACCGGCACCGACGCCTGCCGGGGGCCGTCCAGGAACGTCGCCTCGGGGAGCCCGCGCTGGAGCCTCCGGCCGAACGTCCCCTCCGCCTGGTAGCCGACGAACAGGAGCCCGTTCTTCTCGTCCGGGGCCCACGCGCGGAAGTACTCCATCACCGGGCCGCCGCTCATCATCCCGGAGGTGGCGAGCACGATGCACGGCTCCTTGCCGTCGACGATCCCCATCCGCATCTGGCTCGAATCCACCCGGTGGAAGATGTCGGAGAGGAACGGGTTGTCCCCCTGCTGGAAGATCTGCGTCCGCAGCTGGCTGTTCAGGAACTCGGGGTAGGCGGTGTGGATCGCGGTCGCCTCGAAGATCATCCCGTCCAGGTAGACCGGCACGCGCGGGATCTTGCCGGCGCGCATCCGCTCCTCCAGCACCAGCATCACCTCCTGGGACCGACCGACGGCGAACACCGGGACGATCAGCTTGCCGCCGCGGGCGAGGACGTGGGTGGCGAGCGCGGTGAACTCGTCGGTCGCCTGCTGCCGGCTCGGCTGCACGTCCCGGAAACCGCCGTACGTCGACTCGAGGACCAGCGTCTCCAGGCGCGGGAAGCGGTTGGTCGCCGGGTTGAACAGCCAGCTGCGCTCGAACTTGATGTCCCCGGAGTAGGCGAGGTTGTGGTCCCCCTCGCCGAGGTGGAAGTGGCAGATCGACGAGCCGAGGATATGGCCCGCGTTGTGCAGGGTGAGGCGGACGTCCGGGGCGATGTCGGTCGTCTCCCCCCACCGCAGCGGGACCGTCCGCGTGACGAGGTCGCGCACGTGCGAGGAGTCGTAGAGGCCCCGACGCGCCTCCTGGTTCACCACCTTGATCGCGTCCAGCAGCATCAGCGTCATCAGATCCCGGGTCGGGGCGGTGCAGTAGACCGGGCCCTTGTAGCCGTACTTCAGGAGCACCGGGACGAGCCCGCAGTGGTCGAGGTGGGCGTGGGTGATCACCACCGCGTCCAGCGAGTCGAGCGGGAGCAGCTCGGGGGCGTTGAAGAACGGCGTCCGGTCCGAGCCGGGGTCGAGCCCGACGTCGATCAGGATCTTCGAGTTCTGGGTCGTGAGCAGGTGGGCGCTCCGGCCGACCTCGCGGTAGCCTCCGAGCGCGGTCGTCCGGGCCCACAGCTTCTCGGGCAGCGGGTCCCGCGCGATCCGGGTGCCGACCTTCTTGAGGAAGCTCCGGCGGTCGTCGAACGAGTTGCGGAGGTGGATCCGGACCTCCTCCACCGTCTTCGAGGGGATCGGCGGGGTCCGCACGACCGTCGGGATCCAGCCGATGCGGCGCTTGAGGTCGTTGAGGACCGCTCCGCCGCGGCCGATCGCCGCCCCGGGGTTCGCGGCCTCGATCGTCACCTCCCCCGTCTCCGGCTCGAAGAACAGTTGGGTCAGCTCGGCCTCGGGAGGGATCACCTCGCGGACGACCTTCTCGGCCTCCTTCGGGTCGATCAGGGTCGCCGGGTCCGAGCGGACCAGCACCCGGCGGTGCAGGCGCTGGGCGATCTGGCGAAGGTACTCGCCGCCGGAGAGGAACGACTCGAGCTGCTTGGTGTAGACGACGACGTGCGGGCCCTCGAGCTCGATGTCCGTGACCTCGACGGTCTCGGGCAGGACCTCCTTCAGGGCCTGCCGGGTTTGCTCTAGCAGGGATTCGAAACTCATCCACAGGGGAAACGGTTCGCGCGAAGGGGTTCGGCGGGCGGAGCCGCCGCCGCGCGCCTACGGGGCCGGCGGAGGCAACGGGATCTTGAGCGCCTTCAGGCGTTTATTGATTTCGTCCTCGGACAGCTCGCGGTACTCCTTCGGCGTGATCACGTGCGCGAGGTAGCCGTCGCCGCTCGCGCTGTCGCGCTTCATCGCGGCTGTGAGGCCGCGGAGCGCGAGGTCGACCGCGTCCGAGGTATTGAGGTCGCGGGAGTAGCCCTCCTCGACGATCCCGTAGGCGAACGGGGAGCCCGAGCCGACGGAGACGAACCGGTCCTCGATGCATCCGCCCATCGGGTCCACCGAGAACAGGTGGCCGCCCTTCGGGTCCACCCCTCCGACGATCATCCAGGCGAGGTACGGGTAGTAGCGGTTGCCGCTGAGGATGTTCGCCAGCAGCGTGGCCGCCCCTTCCGTGCCGAGCTGGGCGCTGCGGCGCAGGCGGTACAGCGACACCTCCGCGCGGAGGTAGCGGGCCAGCACCTGGGCGTCGCCGACGTAGCCGGCGATCGTCACCCCGAGGTTCTGGTCGATGCGGAACAGCTTCTGCGCGGTCTTGTTGGAGATCATGTTGCCGGCGGTGACGCGCCGCTCGGTGGCCAAGACCACCCCGTCCTTGGCGACGATCCCGATCGTCGTCGTGCCGGTCCGGAAACGATCGTCGTGCGACAACCCGACCGGAGAGACCGTCGTAACTCCGCTCATGAAGATCGGCACGGGGCGGACCCGGGCTCGCTATATAAGGGCTCACGCGGAGATTACGTCCGGGCCACCGACGAACCCCGGGAGAGCCGCCGGCCGCGGGACGGGGTTATAGTCCCGTGCCGCTCGGGGGCCGCGACGATGGAACGGCACGAGGTCGTGGTCGTCGGCGCCGGCCTCGCGGGCCAGCGCGCGGCGCTCGCCGCGATCGAAGCCGGCCGCGACGTCGCGCTCGTCTCCAAGCTGCACCCGCTGCGCTCGCACTCCGGGGCGGCGCAGGGGGGGATCAACGCGGCGGTCGGCGCGGAGGACTCGGTCGAGACCCACATCTTCGACACGGTGAAAGGTTCCGACTACCTCGGCGACCAAGAGGCGATCGAGTTCTTCTGCCGCGAGGCCGGCCCGACGGTGGTCGAGATGGAGCATTTCGGCACGATCTTCAGCCGCGGCGAGGACGGCTCCCTCGCGCGGCGGCCGTTCGGCGGCGCGCATTTTCCCCGGACGATCTACGCCGCGGACCGGACCGGGCTCGCGCTGCTGCAGGCGCTGTGGGAGCGCCTCGGCGGCGAACGGTTCCGGCTGTACGGCGAGTGGGACCTCACGGAGCTGGTCGTCCGCGACGGGCGGGTCCACGGGATCGTCGCCTTCGACCGCCGCAGCGGGGAGTTCCAGGAGATCGCGGCCCCGGCGGTCGTCGTCGCGACCGGACCGGCGGGTCGGATCTACGGCAAGACGACCAACGCCCACACCTGCACCGGCGACGGGATCGCCGCCGC
>JASHRJ010000130.1 GCA_030037395.1 Thermoplasmata archaeon | reverse complement strand
GCCGCGAGCGGCGCGCCGGGCTCGCCGACGGCGGTGGCGGCGGAGGGACTGCCTCCGCCCTTCCCCCCGAACGCCCCCCTCGCTTCCTCGACGAGCCGGGCCGCAGAGACGCCGGGGGCGGTGGAGCCGACGAACAGCGTGCCCCGGCCGTCGCGCTCCCCGGCCACGATCACGACCCGGTCCGGCTGCCTCGAGAGGATCCGCGAGAGCTCGACCAGGCCGGCCCGATCGAGGTCCACGACGCCGGCCACGATCGTGATCCGGCCGGCCGCCTCCGTGCGGGACCGGTCGCCGAGCAGGCCGGCGGCCACCGCCTCCAGGTCCGTCTTCTGCCGGGCGCGGGCGGCCCGGCGGGCCTCCTCGACGTCGGCGAGCAGGCGGTCGATCCCCTCGGGCAGGCGTTCGGGCGGCACCCCCAGCCGACGGGCCGCCTCCTTCAGGATCGCCTCGTGCTCCTCGCGCAGCTCGAGGGCGCGCTCTCCGCTCGCGAACGAGAGCCGCACGATCCCGTCCTGGATCCGCTCGACGTCGAGCACCTGGACGGCGCCGACCTCGCTGGTGTGGGTGCAGTGGGTCCCTCCGCACGCCTCCACGTCGAACCCTTCGACCTCGACGATGCGCAGCTCGCGGCCGGGGACCGCCCCCCCTTGGTAGAGGGTGAAGCCGAACCGCCGCTCCGCCTCGGTCCGGCTCTCGAAGTAGCTCTTCACCGGTCGGTCCTCCCGGACGATCGCGTTGACCCGGCGGTCGACGCGCCGCAGCTCCTCGGGGGTGAGGCCCCGGAAGTGCGTGATGTCGATCCGGGCGACCTCCGGGGCCTTGTGGGCGCCGGCCTGCCAGACGTGGGGGCCGAGCGCCTCCCGCAGCGCGCCGTTCAGCAGATGGGTCGCGGTATGGTGCTGCATCAGCTGCGTGCGGCGGGTCGGGTCGATGCGCCCGCGGACGCGATCCCCCGCGTGCCACGGCGCCGGCCGCTCGAGCCGGTGGAGGACGTGGGGGCCCTTCCGCCCGACGTCGACGACCTCGAGGTCGCCGAGGTGGCCCCGGTCCGCGACCTGGCCCCCGCCGGTAGGGTAGAAGAACGTCCGGTCCAGCACGACGTGCGTCCCGTCCGCGTGCACCACGTGGGCCTCGAACGAGACGGTGTACGGGTCCTGGTAGTACAGGACCTCGGTCGGCGGCACGGCCGCCGGGACGTCCGGGAACCCCTCGGAGGCGTCGACGTAGTCGGTCGTCGGGCGCTCGGACTCGTGGCGTGCGGCGACCTGGGCGTAGAAGTCCTCCGGTATCGCGGGCGGCTCGGTGAGCTCCTCGACCGCCACGTCCGGCGGCACCCCGAGCGAGTCGTACCAGCGCAGCAGGTCCTCCGCGGTGATCTTCGCGCCTTCCGCGCGCGCCTTCTGCTCCTGCCGCCGGATGGACAGGCGGGCCCGGTCGATCGCCTCCCGGTACCGCTCGATCTCCGCGGCGACGACCCGTTCGAGGTCGTCCCGGTGCTCGCCGAGCTCGGGGAAATCGCGCGCCTGGTCGCGGCCGACGCGTTCCAGGAGCGACGCCAGCTCGGGGGCCTCGGGGACCCGGGCGAGGATCCGCAGCGAGCGGCGGAGCAGGAGCCGGGCGAAGTAGCCTTCCTTGCTGTTCGAGGGAACGACCCCGTCCGCGAGCAGGAAGTTGAGCGCCCGCGCGTGGTCCAGCAGGATCGCCGCCTCGCGGGGGGGGAACGTCCGGCGGAGCTCGTCGTACTCCGCCCCGAACACCGGCTCGTAGGCGTTCTTGGTGCCGTGGCTCGCCCACACGAGCCGCTCCAGCCCGTAGCCGGTGTCGACCACGGTGAGGGGCATCGGCTCCAGGCGGTCGCCGCGCCGGACGTACTCCATGAACACGAGGGTCGCGAGCTCGAGCCCCGACGCGCCGACGCTCAGGGAGGGGCCGAGGTTCCCCCCGCCCTCCCACACCTCCTCCTTGTAGGTGATCCCGTTCGGGTCCGCCCCGAGCTCGCGGGTCAGCAGCTCGTGGCACAGCTCGACGCACCGTTCCTTGAAGTACACCTCGTGGTCGGGCCGGTTGAACGCGTGGTGCGCGAGCATCTCGAACTCGGTGAAATGGCGACCGCTCCGGCCCACCTCCTCGAGGTCGATGAACCGCAGCACCGGCTGGCTGATCGTCAGCGGGTTCGCGGGCGGCGGGACCGCCCCGCTCGTGACCCAGGGCTGGAAGTCGTAGATCGAGGCCTGCGTGAAGAACACGTCGTTGCGCCACCGGGCGACCGTAGGATAGCGGCGGATCCGGCTGTGGCCCCGCTGCTCGAAGAACCCGAGGAACCCCTCGCGCATCTGGCGCAGCGAGTACGGGCGCGCGAACACCGGGTGGCCGACGAACCCGTAGTCGCGGCACGGCGCCTCCTGGCAGCGATCGTGCTCGCCGAGCGACCAGAACGCCGCGCCGCACGACGCGCAGCTGCCCCGACGGAACCCCTCCTTCCGGAAGTACGCGAGATCGTACTCGGAGGCGTCCATCGAGGGCGGCCTACGCCCCGCCCAACATAAGGTCCCGCGACGCTCGGCCGCCGCGGGGGCCGGTTCACCGTGCACGCGCCCGGGACCGGAGCCTCGGAGGGGGAGGGCCCGCGCGGAGCGAGCGGCGCGCCGCCCGCCGGCCGGACCCGGGCGACGGCGTTGCTGATCGCGCTGCGCTTCGGCTACGCGTACAACTGGTTCGACATCGGGCCGGCCCTCCCGGCGCTCGGCGGCACCTTCCACGTGGGGCCCGAAGGCTGGGGGATCGTCGTCGCCGCGTTCCTGGTCGGGGCGGGCGCCTGTCAGGTGCCGGCCGGGCTGCTCGCCCGTCGCTATCCTGCGCGGGCGGTCGCCTTGACGGGGACCGGCGTCCTCGCGGCCGGCGCCCTCGCCAGCGCCTCCGCGCCGTCGTTCGCGGTCCTGGTGGTCGCCCGCGGCGTCGCCGGCGCCGGGGCTGGCCTGTTCTTCTCGCCGGCGATCGGGCTGGTCGGCCGGCTGTTCGGCCCGGGCGAGCGCGGGCTCCCGGTCGGCGGGTTCTCCAGCGCGTTCAGCGCCGGCGCCGCGGCCGGGATCGTCGGCTCGGCCCTGCTGGTCCCGGCGATCGGCTGGAGGGGCAGCCTCGCCGCCGGGGCGTTGGGCCTGGGGCTCCTCGCGCTGCTCTCCTGGGGGCTGATCCCCGCCGGCGCGGGGTCGATCGCGCGACCCGAGGCCTCGGCCCGCCGGCCGTCCGCGGCCTGGCGGGGCCCGGCGGTGCTGGCGATCGGGCTCGCCTTCGTGGGGTTCGAAGGCGCGACGTTCGCGACCGGGCAGTTCGTCGTGCCGTTCGGCGAGTCGGTCCGCCTCTGGCCGGCGTGGCTCGCCGGCGCGGTGGGGTCGGCGTTCGTCCTCCCCAGCGTCGTCGGGGGCCCGGTCGGCGGGGTCGTCTCGGAGCGGTACGCCAACCACCGGACGCAGTTCGTGGTGGTCACCGTCGCGGGCGCGGCGGTGCTCGCGGCGCTGCCGTTCGCCGGGCTCGCGGCCGCGATGGCGATCGGCGCCCTCTTCTCGTTCGCCTACGGGTTCGTCTACGCGGTGATGTACGTGATCCCGCACGCCTGGAAGGACCTGCCGCCGGAGGAGATCCCGCTCGCGATCGGGCTGTTCAACGCGATCCAGCTCGGCGGAGGGGCGCTGGTCTCCTACGCGTTCGGGGCGATCGTCGCGGCGCGCTCGTACGCGGTCGGCTGGGAGTTTGCCGCCGCGGTCCAGGTCGCGACGCTGGTCGCCCTCGTGGCGCTCCCGATCGGCCGGGCGGGCCGTCGGCCGGCCGGGGCGGCGGTCGGCCCCGCCTGAGCGCCCGCCCCGTCGCGCAGAGCCCGGCGATCGGGCAGGCGTCGCACCGGGGCCGCCGCGGGCGGCACAGATTCTGCCCGTGCTGCACGAGGAGCGGGTTCAGCGGGATCCAGTAGCGGGGGTCGACCGTGCGGCGCAGCGCGGCCTCGGTCTCCTCGGGCGTCTCCGTGCGCACGACGCCGAGCCGGTTCGCGATCCGGTGCACGTGCGTGTCGACCGGGATCGCCGGGATGCCGTAGCCGAAGACGAGCACGCAGTTCGCGGTCTTCGGGCCGACGCCGGGCAGCGCGACGAGCGCCTCGTAGGTGCGCGGCACCTCCCCTCCGTACCGCGCGAGGAGCTCCTCGGCGCACCGGCGGACGGTGCGGCTCTTCGTCCGGTAGAAACCGACCGGCCGGATCAGCGTCGCGAGCGTGCGCGTCGGGGCGCGGGCCAGGCGACGGGCGTCCGGGTACCGCGCGAAGAGCCGGGCGGAGGCGAGGTCGGTCGCCTCGTCCCGGGTCCGCTGCGAGAGGATCGTCCCGATCAGCACCTGGAACGGGTCCTCGGCGTGGTCGCCGAGGTACGGCCGGCGCCAGTCGCCGGCCCGGTACAGCTCGGAGAGCCGGTCGAGGAGCGCCTCCCACGGGAAGGGGCGGTCGGTCGTCACCGGCGCTCCGCCGGCGCGGCCGTCGGGCGCTCGGTCCCCGGCTCCTGCCCGGGGTCGCTCAGGTCCGGCTCGTCCGCCGCGTCGGGCCCGCGGAGGAGCTCCCCGACCAGGTAGTCGCTCCCGGTCACGAGCGTGATCCCGTCCGGACCGGTGGCGGCCCGGGCGAGCCGGACCGCCGAGGCCGCTTCGGGGGCGAGCACGAGCCGCGGGAACCGGGCGACCGCCGCGGCCCGCATCTCGGCGATCGGCATCGCCCGCTGCGAGCGGACCGGCACGAGCACGAGCGTCCGGGCCAGCGGGGCGAGCGCCTCGAGGATGTTCCCGACGTCCTTGCCGGCCAGGCAGCCGAAGACGATCGCGCTCGCGTCCGGGTCGGCGAGCGGGGCGATCTCGGCCAGGCTCACGGCGACCGCCCGGGCGCTGCCGGGGGTGTGCGCCACATCGTAGAACAGCTCGGGGTCGCGTGCCATCCGCTGCAGGCGGCCCGGGACGCGCACCCGGGCGAGCCCGCGGCGGACCGCCGCCGGGTCGAGCGACGCCCCCTCCGCCGCGAGGAAGCGCGCGGCCGCCGCGACGGCGAGCCCGACGTTGCCCACCTGGAAGGCGCCGAGCAGCGGGAGGCGGAGGTCGGCGAGCTCGAAGTCGGGGCCGCGGACGGCGATCGTCTGGCCGTCCGGCCCGAGCTCGGTCCGCTCGGCCCGCACCTCCCGGCCGAGGTGCCAGAGCGGCACGCCGGCGCGGCCGGCGATCCTCTCGGCCGCGGCCTCCGCCTCCGCCGGCAGCTCCCCCAGCAGGCCGTGCATGCCGGGATGGAAGATCCCGGCCTTCTCGGTGGCGATCGCCGCGACCGTGCGCCCGAGGATCTCGGTGTGCTCCAGCTCGACGGTGGTGACGACGCCCACGCGGGAGGCGAGGACGTTCGTCGCGTCGAGCCGTCCGCCGATCCCGACCTCGATCACGGCCGCGGTGACCCCGCCGCGCGCGAACCAGTCGAGCGCGACCGCGGTGGTCGCCTCGAAGAACGTCGGCTCGCGGTCGATCGTCCCGGCGCGGCGGCAGCTCTCGGCCGCCGCCTCGACCCGGGCGAGCCCGGCGACGACCTCCTCCGGCGAGATCTCCTCGCCGTCCCGACGCATCCGCTCTCGGTAGCTGGCGAGGTGCGGCGACGTGTAGAGTCCCGTGCGGCGCCCGTGCGCCCGGAGGATCGCGGCCGCCAGGGTCGCGACCGACCCCTTTCCCTTGCTGCCGGTGACATGGATCGCGGGCAGCGCCCGCTCCGGCGCGCCCAGGGCATCGAGCAGCGCCCGCTCGACCTCGAGGCCGGGCCGAAGACCGAACCGGCGCCGCGCGAACAGCGCCTCGAGGGCGCCCCGGTACGCTGCCGGCCCGGTCCCGTCCGGTCGGGCCGGGGCGGGCGACGTCCGTCCCGTCACGACCCCGGCCCGGCCGCCCCCTAGAACGTGGACCGCTCGCGGTAGGGGCCGTAGACGTCCTGGAGGGCGCGGACGATCTCCCCGAGGGTCGCCTTCGCCTTCAGCGCGTCGAGGATCGGGGGCATCGTGTTGCCGGCGTCGGTGGCGGCGACCTTCCGCAGCCGGTCGAGCGCCCGGGCGTGCCGTGCGGGGTCGCGTCGGGCCCGGAGCGCCCTCAGGCGGCGGCTCTGCTGGAGGCGCGCCGCCTCCGAGATCCTCAGGCGCGGGACCTCGATCGGCGCGTCGACGGGGTAGGCGTTGACCCCGACGACCTTCGCCTCGCCGGCCTCGACCGCCCGCTGGTAGCGGAACGACGCCTCCTGGATCTCCTTCTGGAAGAACCCGCGCTCGATTCCCGCGACGACCCCGCCCATCTGGTCGATCCGCTCGAAGTAGCGCCGGACCTCCTCCTCGATGCGGTCGGTGAGCCACTCGAGGTAGTAGCTGCCGCCGAACGGGTCGACCGTCTCGGAGAGGCCCGTCTCGTGCGCGAGGATCTGCTGGGTCCTCAGCGCGATCCGCACCGCGTCCTCGCTCGGGAGCTGGAGCGCCTCATCGTACGAGTTCGTGTGGAGCGACTGGGTCCCTCCGACGACCGCGGCGAGCGCCTGGACGGTCGTTCGGACGACGTTGAGCTCCGGCTGCTGGGCGGTGCACGAGCAGCCGGCGGTCTGGGTGTGGAACCGCAGCCAGCACGACCGCTCCTTCTTCGCGCCAAACTCCTCCCGCATCACGCGCGCCCAGAGCCGGCGGGCGGCGCGGAACTTGGCGATCTCCTCGAAGAGGTCGTTGTGCGAGTTGAAGAAGAACGAGAGCCGCGGGGCGAAGGCGTCGACGTCCAGGCCCCGGGCGATCGCCTCCTGGACGTAGGTCCGGCCGTCGGCGAGGGTGAACGCGAGCTCCTGCACCGCGGTCGAGCCGGCCTCCCGGATGTGGTAGCCGGAGATCGACACCGGGTTCCATCGGGGGGTCCGGCGCGCCGCGTACTCGATCGTGTCGACCACGAGGCGGAGCGCGGGCCGGGGCGGGTACAGGAACTCCTTCTGGGCGATGTACTCCTTGAGGATGTCGTTCTGCGTCGTGCCGCCCAAGCGGGACGCCGGCACCCGGTGCGCGGCGCCGGCGAGGAGGTACATCCCCCAGAGGATGTTCGCCGGGGCGTTGATCGTCATGCTCGTGGTCACCCGGGCGAGCGGGATCCCCTGGAGCAGGCGCAGCATGTCGTCCAGCGAGCTGACGTTCACCCCGCACTTGCCGACCTCGCCGAGCGCCTCGGGGTCGTCGGCGTCGATCCCGTAGAGCGTCGGATCGTCGAACGCGATCGACAGCCCGCTCTCCCCGTGGGCGAGCAGGTAGCGGAAGCGCCGGTTGGTGTCCTCCGGCGACCCGAAGCCGGAGAACATCCGCATCGACCACAGCCGACCCCGGTACATCGTCGGGTGGATCCCCCGGGTGTACGGCGGCTGGCCCGGGTAGCCGACCCGCGCGAAGTCCCCGCCGCCCGGACCGGGGGTGTACAGGCGGTCGACCGGGATGCCGCCGAGCGTCGTGAAGGCGGCGCGCCGCTCCGGGGACCGGGCGAGCGCCGGTCCCAGGAGCTCCGCCTCCCACTTCCGGCGGGCCTCGACGAGCGGGTCGTCGGCCGTCGCGGGGGACGACGCCGGCCGGGAGGCCGGAGCGCGGGCCGCCGCCATCGGCCCTCGATGGTCGGGCGGAACTATAACGGTGGGGGCGTCGCCGGCACCCGGAGCCCGACCAGGTCGCCGCGTCCCCGGCGCACGACGCGGGCGCCGAGCGACCCGGCGAACCGTGGGAACGCCTCGCCGGTCCAGGCGGTGTTGTCGGCGAGCACGATCGCGCCGGCTCGCAGCTTCGGTCGGACGGTGGCCAGCTCGAAGGCGAGGTGGGCCGGCGTGTGGAGATCGTCGTGCAGGAACAGGTCGATCCGGTCGAGCTCGCCGACCAGCTGGGGGAGCAGCTCCTGGCTGGGTCCGATCCGCAGGTCCCACCGCGCGCCGAGGCGCTCGGGGACCGCCCAGCCGCTCGCGCGGCCGCGGGGGACGGCGACCGACGACTCGCCCCGGCCGAGGGCCGTGCCGCGCTGCACCACGGGGAGATCGATCGAGTGGAGCCGACCCTTGCGGTTGCGGGCGAGCGCGGCGAGGAAGTGCGCGGAGGAGACCCCGCTGCTGACCCCGACCTCGACGATCCTCTCGGCCCGGGTGAGACGCGCGAGCGCGTACAGTTCGAACGGCGCGCAGATCTGGGCGTACCGCTCGCGTCCGCCGGCCAGATGCCGGTGCCGGATCTCCTCCTCGAGCGGGAGCAGGCCCTCGAGCTCCGCGAGCACCGTTCCGATCTCGCGGCGGTGCGCCCCCGTGAGCTCGGCGATCCAGGCGACGCTCGGGGTCGCCCGCCGGTCCCCCAGCGCGCGCCGGGCGCGCGCGGCGGCCTCCTGGGCCTCGAGGCTGAGCGTCGCGAGGGACGGACGGGGTGCGGGGCGGCTCACGGCACGGCTCCCGGGGCGGCAGCCTCCCCCTTTCTCTTGAGGTGAGCGCTCGAGACGTCCAGGCGGGCGGTCGCCGCGCCGACGACGGTGCGGATCCGGTCGAGCTCCAGCCGCGCTCGGAAGAACGGGGCGTCGACCACGAGCGTCTCGTACTCGCCGCCCTCCCCGGCCACGTTGACGGCGCGGACCGCCGTCGCCGTCCGCTCCAGCTGCTCGAGGCGGTCGACGGTGAGCTGCCCGCCGATCCAGCCGAGCGGCAGCGGCTCCGCCGCGAGCTGCACCAGGAGGACCTCGAGCCCGGCGGCGAGCTCCTCCCGCACCACCCGGCCCGCCGCCTTCCGCCACAGGGGGGCGTACAGCCGCCGGCCGACGCGGTCGGCGACCCGCAGCAGCCGCGACCACTGGTACGAGGAGGCGATCGCCCCGGTCACGATCGGTCCGCGCGTGCCGGCGAGCGCTCGCTCCAGGGCCGCGAGCTCGGCCGGCTCGCCGCCGGGCGTCGCCACGGCGACCGATCGGTGCGCCTTCCCCCACGCCTCCGCCTGCAGCGCGACCAGGTCGAGGTTCGGGGTGTGGAACATCATCGATTCCGGGTCGGCCGGCCGCAGGGTGAGCAGCTCGTCGACCGGCCAGCCTTGGGTATCCGCGAGGTACGCGGCGTAGATCGAGTCCTTGCCGCCGGAGACCAGCGCGGAGACGGTCACGGCCCGTCAGGGCAGCGGGAGCCCGCTCCGCCACCGTGCGTACAGCTCGCGGAGGTCGAGCCGCGCGAGCTCTCGCCCCCGCCAGCGCAGCCGCCCGCCGTCGTCGGTCACCTCGCCGAGCGGCCGGCACGCCTCCCCGCGCAGGGACCGTTCGAACGCGCGGCGTCGCGCCTTCGGCACCTCCACCACGAACCGGGAGCCGCCCTCCGCGACCGCCGCCAGCCCCGGGCCGGCGAGCCCGGTGGCGGACAGCTCGACGTCGAAGCCGACCCCCCCCCCGAACGCCATCTCGGCGGCGGCCGCCGCGAGGCCCCCGTCCGACACATCGTGACAGGCGACCACCTCCCGACGGCCGATCGCCGCGAGAAGGCGCGATCCCAGGCGGCGGAGCGCCTCGGGCGCGCCGGGCGGGACCGCGAGCGACCTCCGGCCGCCGGAGCGGGCCCACAGCGACCCCCCGAGCTCCGGCCGGGAGCTCCCGAGGAGGTACAGCGCGTCGCCCGGGGACTTGAGGTCGCTCGAAACCAGCCGGGAGATGTCCCGGACGATCCCGGTGGCGAGGACGACCGGGGACGGCGGGATCTCGCGGCCGAGCCCGCCGTTGTAGAGGCTCACGTTCCCGCTCGGGACCGCCAGCCCGAGCGCTCGGGCCGCGTCGCCCAGCCCCCGGGTCACGAGCGCGAGGTCGCGCACGACCTCCGGATTCTCGGGGGGACCGAAGTTGAGGCAGTCGGAGAGGGCGTCGGGCGCCGCGCCTACCGCGAGCAGGTTTCGGGCGGCCTCCTCGACCACGCCGACCGCCCCGCGGTACGGGTCGTCGCGGCAGGCGGCCGGTTGCGCGGCGGTCGTGATCGCGAGCCCCTCCGGGCGGTCGAAGTCCGGCCGGAGGACCGCCGCGTCCCCGTGCGACGGCGAGACGACGGTCCCGTGGAGCGGCTTCAGGACGACCGTGCCGGTGACCTCGTGGTCGTAAACGCGGACGACCGGCTCCCGCGAGACGCCCTCCGGGTCGAGGAGCAACCGCTCGACCGTTCCGGCGAGGTCCCGGTCGGGGACCTTCGGGGCGGGGCGTCCTCGGCGCCGGGCCTTCGCGCGGCGATGCCGTACCTCCTCGGGCCGGACCCGGAAATCCAGCCGCAGCTGCGCGGCGGGCTCCCCGTGCCAGCGGATCGTCTCGCGGTCCCCCCGGACCACCTCGCCCAGATCGGTCGCCGGCACGTCGTGCCGGCGGAAGATCTCGAGGAACGCGTCGAGGTCCCGAGGCCGGAGGTCGTACAGCATCCGCTCCTGCGACTCGGAGATCCATACCTCCCAGGGCCGCAGCCCCTCCTCGCGGAGCGGGACCCGGTCGAGCTCGATCTCGGAGCCGAGCCCGGCCGCGTGGACCAGTTCGCCGGAGGCGGTGGCGAGCCCGCCCCCGCCGAGGTCCTTCAGCCCGGCGACGAGCCCTCGCTCGAACGCCTCGAGCGACGCCCGGATCAACGGCTGCTTGAGGATCGGGTTGCCGAGCTGGACCGCGCCGCGCGAGGCGGTCCCGCTCGCCTCGGTCAGCTCGCGCGACGCGAACGCCACGCCGCCGATGCCGTCGCGGCCGGTGCCGCCCCCGGCGAGGACGAGCCGGTCCCCGGGGGCGCCCGCCCGGTTCGGCAGCGGGCGGCCGCCGGGGAGCCAGCCGACGCAGCCGACGTTCACCAGCGGATTGACCACGAACGCCGGGTCGAAGGCGATCTGGCCGGCGACCGTCGGGATCCCGACCCGGTTGCCGTAATCGCGGATCCCCGCGATGACGCCGGAGGCGATGAACCGCGGCGCCTTCACCCCGCGCGGCGGGCGGGCGCCGCCCGGGCCGAGCGGGCCGAAGAAGAGGGGATCGGCGAGCGCGATCGGCTCGGCGCCGACCGCGAGGACGTCCCGCAGGATCCCGCCGATGCCGGTCGCCGCCCCGCCGTACGGCTCGACCGCCGACGGATGGTTGTGCGACTCGATGCGGAGCGCGTAGGCGCCGCCCCCGGGGAACCGGAGGACGCCGGCGTCTCCGGTCCCGAGGACCCTCGGGTTCGAGGCCAGGCCCCGGAACGCCGCGCGGAGAAACCGTCGGGAGCTCTTGTACGAGCAGTGCTCGCTCCAGCTCTGCGCGAGGCCGGCGAGCTCGACGTCCGTCGGCTCGCGTCCCTCGGCCCGGAAGTACCGCCGGATGCGCGCGAGCTCGCGGCCGGAGAAGCCCAGCCCCCGGGCTTCCGACAGCCGACGCAGCTCGGCCGGGCCGAGGTGGCGGATCGGGACCGCCTGCACGCCGTCGGCCGGGGCGGTCAACGGCCTATCCTGCGGCGGGGCGCACGACCACCCGGTGGATCACCGGGTTCGCGAGCAGGCGGTCGACCGCCTCCCGGGCCCGGCGCTCCGCCTCCCCGGCGTCCGTCCCTTCGAAGGTGAGCTCGTAGAGCCGGGCGACGCGCACCGCACGGACCCCGGCGATGCCGAGCAGCGCGAGCGAGCGGGCGACGCTCTCTCCCTCCGCGTCCTGGACCTCCGGTTTCAGCTCCACCCGGACCTCGACACGGACGGGCGCGGCCCGGGCGCTCGGCGGGTCGCTCACGCCCGTCGTACGGGACGGCGAAGATAACGTAACGGGCGCCGCCCGTCCTGCGCGGCGGCCGGCCGGGCGGGCGACCCCGTCCGGCCGGCGGCCCGGGCTCGCCAAAAGCTATATAGAAGGCCTTTGTCGCCCCGACGGCCCGGTAGGGGTCCGGTTCTCATGGAGGAGTTCATCTGCAGCGTCGAGTTTCTGCGGGGTCCGGCCGACCTTTTGGCCCGCGTCTCGAGCGAGGCGGGCGGGGTGCGCGAGTACCGCGCGCCGGACGCCGGTAGCGTGATCGACCAGGTCGTCAACGACCTCCAAGAGGAGTTCGAGTCCGCCCCGGCCTCGTAGGACGGCCCGGGGTACGGCATCCGCTCCGCTCGAGTCGAGGCTCCGTCGATGGACAAGCCTACCGCGCCGAAGCCGCCCGTCAGCCGGGCGGTCGAGAGCGCGTTCACCAAGGTCTGGGGGGACGAGCACGTCGTTGCCCTGATCGCCCTCAAGGTCGAGACCGCGGAGGCCGACACCGTCGCCACCGAGGTCGCCCGCTTCCCCGAGGTGGAGGACGTCTTCCTCGTCACCGGCGACACCGACATCTTCCTGAAGGTCCGCTTCCCGCACTACGAGGAGCTGAAGGAGTTCGTCCTCCACCGGCTTCCCGCCGTCAAGGGGATCCGGGAGACGAAGACGCTGCTCGTGGTCACCGCCTACAAGGAGGCGGGGGAGTCGCACGCCGCATGACCGGCCCCTCGGCGGCGGCGAGCCGCGCGCCGGCCGCCGGGCTCCCCGAGGGGCCCGAGGTGCTCCGGGCGGTCCGCACCCTTGGCGAGCTCGCCGACGACGTCAGCGTCCCGCGGAACGTCCGGCGCGGCGCCGGCAGCGCGCGGGAGGAGCTCTCCAAGCCGAACGTCCCGCTGGACGTCCGCATTGCGAGCGCGGTGTACGTCCTGGACGACCTCGCGAACGACCCGAACCTGCCGACGCACGGGCGTACGGCGATCTGGTCGATCATCTCGAGCCTGGAGAGCCTCCCGTGACGGGGGCTTCCGCTAGGCTGAAGTACGGTGCCCGGGTGGGCCCGGGTCGGAGCAGCAACGGGCCCGTAGCTCAGTCCGGTCGGCCGTCCGGGGTCCCCGGCGGCCCGGCACAGAGCATCTGGCTTTTAACCAGGTGGTCGGGGGTTCGAACGAGCCGGTCCGCGCCGCGGGCGCGGCCGCTCCGGATCTCCCCCCGGGCCCGGCCGGCTCCCGCGAGGGCACCGTGAGTCCGTCGGCGGCGCGGCGATCGAAGGCGGGGGGCCGCAAGGCCGAGCCCGCGGCGCCCCCCCGACCGTTCGTCGCCCACCACCTGGCGCCGAAGCACGAGATCCTCACGGAGGAGGAGACGAAGCAGGTCCTCGGCCAGCTCGCCACCCCGTCCGAGCGCCTTCCGAAGATCCTGGTCAACGACCCCGGACTGCAGACCGACCCGAAGTACGTCGCGCTCAAGGAGAGCGGCCAGCGGCTGGTCGGACGGCTCGTGCGAATCCGTCGGCCGAGCTCCACCGCCGGCGAGGCGGTCGCCTACCGCATGGTCGTCCCGTCCGTCCGGGAGGAGTGAGCGCCGTGCGCGAGATCGTGGACGCCTTCTTCCGCGAGCGCTCGATCGTCAACCACCACCTCGCGAGCTTCAACGACTTCCTCCCCACGCGCGACAACCCGAACTCGCGCATGCAGCGGATCGTCGACGAGGCCCGGGTCAGCGAGGACTCCACCGAGCGCGGCGTGATCCGCCTCGACGTCCAGAAGACGAAGAGCTCGATCACCGTCCGGGTCGGGCGGCGCCGCGACGCCCGCGGGCTCGTGCCGCCCTCCGCGGAGCCCACGATCATGATCGGGGCGCCGTTCGTCAAGGAGCCGGTCGGCTCGAAGCCGACGCTCACCCCGATGGAGGCCCGGCTCCGCAACCTGACCTACCAGGCGCCGATCACGCTCCGCGTCACGGTCATCGAGAACGGGGTCGAGCGGGCGCCGGAGGACGTGCACATCGGCGACCTGCCGATCATGGTGAAGAGCCGCCCGTGCAACCTCAACCGCTACAAGATCACCGAGGACGACCAGATCTGGCTCTCCGACGAAGAGTACCGGGCCAAGCTCGTCGAGTACGGCGAGGACCCGCTCGACCCCGGCGGCTACTTCATCGTCGGCGGGACCGAGCGGGTGATCATCAGCCTGGAGGACCTCGCGCCGAACCGCATCTTCGCCGAGTTCAACGAACGGTACGGCACGCCGATCGAGAGCGCGAAGGTGTTCAGCCAGCGGGGCGGCTACCGGTCGCTCACCGTCGTCGAGAAGAAGAAGGACGGGATCCTGCAGGTCTCGGTCCCGACGGCGAGCGGGCAGATCCCGCTCGTGATCATGATGAAGGCGCTCGGGATGAAGAACGACGAGGAGATCTTCCAGGCGGTCCTCGGCGAGCTCCTTCCGCTGGACGAGCCGTTCGTCCAGACGATGAAGCACCTCCTGAACGTCAACCTCGAGGAGTGCGTTTCCAAGAAGCTGTACCCGCCCGAGGGGATCCTCACCACGGAGGACGCGCTCCTCTTCCTGGAGAAGAAGTTCGCTACCGGCCAGGCGAAGGAGTACCGCCAGCGCAAGGTGGACGGGATCCTCGACCGCTCGCTCCTGCCGCACCTCGGCGATACGCGGGCGGACCGCCTGAAGAAGGCGCTGTACCTCGCCCGGATGGCCCGGACCGTCCTCGAGCTCCACCTCAAGGTCCGCGGCGAGGACGACAAGGACCACTACGCGAACAAGCGCCTCAAGCTCGCGGGCGACCTCATGGAGGACCTGTTCCGGGTCGCGTTCTCGCTCCTGCTCAAGGACCTCAAGTACCAGCTGGAGCGCTCGTTCGCCCGCAAGAAGGACCTGCGGATCGCGAGCGCGATCCGGCCGGACCTGCTCACGCAGCGGCTCGTCCACGCGCTGGCGACCGGCAACTGGGTCGGCGGCCGGGCCGGCGTCAGCCAGGTGCTGGACCGCACCAGCCACATGTCCACGATCAGCCACCTGCGCCGGGTGACGAGCCCGTTGACGCGCAGCCAGCCCCACTTCGAGGCGCGCGACCTCCACCCGACCCAGTGGGGGCGCCTCTGCCCGAACGAGACCCCTGAGGGGCAGAACTGCGGGCTGGTCAAGAACTACGCTCTCTGCGTCGACGTCTCGGAGGGGGCGGACGAGGAGGAGGTCGCCCTCATCCTGCGGGACCTCAACACCCGCGAGATCGGCCCCGAGGTGTTCCAGGAGGCGACGGCGCCGAAGGGCAAGCGCGCCGCGCGGGTCTACGTCAACGGCAACCTGGTCGGGCTCCACTCCCAGCCGCTCGAGCTCGTGCGCGAGATCCGCGAGCGGCGCCGGACCGGCACGCTCTCGCCGACGCTCGGCGACCGGACCTACGAGATCAACGTCCGCTACGACGAGGTGATGAACGAGGTGATCG
>JASHRJ010000129.1 GCA_030037395.1 Thermoplasmata archaeon | reverse complement strand
CTCGCGCGCCGGAGGGCGACGCAGCCCGGTCGAGACCGCGAAGAGGCAGTCGCCGTCGTTCGCGGTCAGGTACGGCACGATCGCCCGGCCGAGCCCCGCGTGCGCGATCGCGGCGATGCGGGCGAGCGCGCCCCGCTCCAGCCGGAGATCGGTCGCCACGATCGCCAGGGTCGTGCCGCGGCCGGCCAGTCGCGCGTGGGGCCGTTCCGTCGGCGGGAGGACGCGGCCGTCCGCGGCCCGCGCTCCGGCGACCCACCGCCCCGAGCTCGGATCGCGGATCGCGCCGACCGCGTTCACCACGGTGAGCACCCCCACGTGCGCGCCGCCGCCGAGGGAGCGCGACGCCGAACCGAGGCCGCCGGGCATCCCCCGGGCGCGGCCGAGGTACTTGCCGACGGTCGCCCCCGCTCCCGCGCCGGCCCGTCCTTGTTCCAGACGACGGCGCCCGGCGCGGGCCGCGGCCAGCCGACCGAGGCGTCCGTAGTCCGGGACCGGGCCCCGTTTCGCCGGGAGATCGAAGATCACCGCCCCGGAGATCGGGGTGAGCAGGTGGGGGTTGTCGAACACCCGGAGGCCGCGCCCGGTCTCGAGGAGCCGCTGGCGCACCCCCCGCGCCGCGTCCAGGCCGTACAGGCTCCCGCCCGACAGAAAGATCGCCCAGCGGCGGCCGAACGTCGCCTCCAGCGCGAGCGAGGCGGTGTCGTACGTCCCCGAAGCGCCGCCGCGGACGTCCACGACGGTGGGGGCGCCGCCGTCCAACAGGACCGCCGTCACGCCGGTGCGACCGGAGGGGTCGGTGGCCTGACCCACCGCGAGCCCCCGCACGTCGAGCAGGTCCCCGCGGGCTCGGACCACGACGGTCGACCGTCCCCCGCGCCTTAACGCGAGCGGAGGCAGCGCGGTGCGTCGGGTCGCTTTAAGCGGCATCGCGCATACCCGCGCGATGCCCGCGAAGCGCCGGGAAAAGGAGCCGCCGGCGCCCGACGGGTTCCGGGTCGACCGGAAGATCCCGATCGGCCGGCACCCGATCCTCGCGGTGTTCCCCGGGCTCGACCGGCTTCCCCCGGCGGAGCGGCTCGAGCCGGACCCGGCGAAGCGGGAGAAGCTGTTCGACGCGACGTGCGTCGAGGTCGTCGACCAGGACATGTGGATGTACGTCGCGCCGTGGGACATCCCGCCGTTCGCGCGCCGCCGGGGCTGGACTCCGGTGGTGACCCCGGGGAAGGACTGCATCGTCGTCGGCGCCGGGCACCTCCGGGAGAGCCCGGCGATGCTGCTGTTCCTCGACATCTACCACGAGCTCTGCCACGTTCTCCAGCGGCAGGGCGGCGCGAACCTCTGGGAGCCCGGCCTGAGCTACGTCGAGCGTTGGACGGAGGTCGAGGCGTACCGGTTCGTCGTCAACGAGGCGCGGAGCCTCGGGGTCGACGACGGCTACCTCCGCGAGTACCTGAAGGTCGAGTGGATCTCGAAGAAGGAGCACGGCCAGCTCCTCGCCGCCGTCGGGGTCGCCGAGCGCTAGCGATCGGCGCCCTGCGGTGCCCCCGGCGCCCTCCGCGTGCCTCACGAACCGACCCTTTATGCCTCGCCGGCCGGCTCGCACCCTGCCGGGCGGGGCCCTCGGAGCGTGGCGATCGACTTCAAGGCGCGCCCGGTGCTCCGGCCGTCGACCAGCGACCTGTGGTTCCTCGCCTACCTGCCGCTCGCGATCTCGGACGGCATCGCGACGCCGCTGATCCCGCTGATCGCGCTGCAGCGGTTCGGCGCGAGCGCGTTCGTGGTGACGGTCATCATCGCGGCGAGCGCGATGAGCCAGGTCCCGTTCACGATCGTCTGGGGCAACCTCTCGGACCGGGTCGCCCACCGCAAGTACTTTCTCGTGGGCTCCTTCCTCGCGACCGGCGTCGCCCTCGTCCTCATCGCCCTCGCCCACAATCTGGTGACGTACTTCTGGCTGAACGTCGCCGAAGGGCTCGCCTCCGCCGCCAGCGCGCCGATCGGCACCATGCTGCTGCTCGAGACGCGCCACAAGCGCTGGTGGCCGCAGGACATCGGCCTCTTCGGGCTGATCTCGGGGATCGGGACGACCGTCGGCCTCCTGCTCGGCTTCGTCTGGCTGTTCGGGATCGGCCGCGCGCAACCGGCGGTCCAGGTGATGACCGGGCTCCTCCTGCTCGGCGGGGCGCTGGCGCTGCTGTCGGCGGCGGTCGCGTGGGCCTGGATCGAGGAGCCGACGCGGCGCGTCGAACGCCGGAGCGTCTCCGACCTGCTGCACCTGCACCGGGGGATCGTCGAGCGGGCGAGAGGGCTCCGCACGCGCCTCGCCGGGATCGTCGACCTCACCCGCGGCCCCACCGAGCGGCTGCCCGGCCGGGAGTACCTCTTCCTCGCCGCCCTCGGCGTGATGTGCGTCGGCTTCGACATCTTCTACGGACCGTTCCCGGTGTTCCTGTGGCAGTCGGCGCACTTCTCGGACGCCGGCGTGTTCGTCGTCTACCTCGGCTCGGCCGCCGCCTCGAGCTCGCTGTTCTTCCACTCCGGGAAGGCGGTCGAAGCCCACTCCCCGAAGTCGGTGTTCCTCAGTTCGCTGTACGGGCGGGTGGGCCTCATGCTCCTGTTCCTGTGGGCCCCGATCTACGCGATCTTCGGCCTCGGCTCGCCGCTCCTCCTCGGATGGCTCACCGCCCTCAACGCGCTGATGGGGGTCTCCTGGGCGTTCATCAGCACCGCGAGCACCCTGTTCCTCGTCCGGCTCGTCGGCCGCTCGGCGCGGGGCCGGGCGCTCGGTCTCTACAACGCGGTCGCCGGCGCCGGGGGGCTCGTCGGCGTCCTGCTCGGAGGCTGGATGTACGTCGCCTTCGGGGTCACGTTCGCCTACTCGGTCGCGGCCGGCACGGTCGTCGTCGGCGCGCTCCTGCTCGCCCCGATCCCCTACCACGTCTTCGCGGCGCCGAGGGCCGCCTCCCACCGCCGGCCGCTCGCCCAAAGCGCCCGGGCCACGTCGCCGCCGCCGTCGCTCTCGGGGCCCCGGTAGCGGCGTCGGCTAACGCCGCGATCCCCGGCCGTGCCGCAGCTGCGCGACCGCCCGCCGGACGTTCTCTCGCAC
>JASHRJ010000128.1 GCA_030037395.1 Thermoplasmata archaeon | reverse complement strand
TTTTGCGTGCAATCCTGACAGGAAATGTCTACAGGCTAATTACATACACGTTGTAACGCATTTAGGGTGCCTAACATGTCAATAATTGACGCCACGGCCGTGGGTCCTGGGGCGGCCGGGGCCCCACGTAAGCCGAGGCGAGCCCAATTCCTCCTCGAGACGGCGTATAACTGGAGTTATACTACTGTCCCAGACGCCCGAGGCCGCCAGCTACCCCACCTAAGATTGAGCGACCTAGCACGCCCCCGCCTTCGGGCGTCAAAGCGGAGACCTCGGGTCGAGGCCGTGCAAGGCATTCCGAAGGTACCAAGATTACGTATATACGGTTATTCGATAACGAATACGGCTGTGCAGTAGGGGGCCACCGTTCCATCGTCGCGCCTGGCCGCAGGAGCGGCTCGAGGGCGAGCCGGCGAGCGGCCACCACGTCGGTCTGCCCCTTGTGACGGTGGCGCGGACCAATGATCGATCGGGTCGAGTCAAACGGCCTGTCTCCCCCACCTCTTGCTGACCTGGCACGGATGGGACCAGTGAGGGCTGGGGCGCGCAAGCGCGTCAACGCCCGGCGTCCGCCGCAGGCGCCGGCGTGCATCGGTACATATGCATATACATATGATGTCGGAGCGTGGCACCGTCCACCGCCCGGCCGAACGACTCGGACCTCTCGGTCGCATTCCGCAAGAGTGCCGATCTCTTGGACCCTCTCCGCCTCGAGCGAGAGTTGCGTAGGCTTCTCGGAGGGAAGGTCGAGGTCGTCACGGAGCGAGGTCTCCATCCCCTCGTGCGACCCCAAGTGCTCTTCCAGGCGATTCCGTTGCGACCACACCGGACGAGCTCCGGCCGTACGAGGTGCTGGAGGCCATCGAGCGGGCCGGAGGCTACGTCGCCCCCGGGCAGGCCGCGTTCTTCTCCGACTACAACACCCGGTAGCCCATCGTGCACCACCTGGCGCACCGGTCCGGGTCGGCAGACCAAGCGTCCGCGCGAATCGAGAGAGCTAATCCTATGGTGTCAGAACACCTCCGACCTGAGACCGACCGGACCGCTCGTACTAACTTCGCCTGCTCTGAGAATCGGGTAGGCAGCCGGAGTGTACGGAGAGCTGCCGCCTCTGGACAGGAACGCCGTCCGGAAGTGGTCCGGTGTGGTACCGGAGTTCGTTTCTACGGGGGCCGCGTCGGGAGTTCGTTCTCCTTTTGACCGATCCCTAGGTCCTGGGTGACGAGCTCGGCGGCCCCGGCCTCGAGACCCGTCGCGACGATGATCGCATCGGCGAGGCCCAGACGAGAGCGCGCGCGAAGGACCCCCGCGCGCTCGGCGATCGAGGGCGTCACCGGTTCGACCCGGTAGTTGGGCGAGGTGAGGAGGTGGCTGAGCAAGGGCCGCCAGACGGTCGGGACCTCCCGCTCGCGGAATCCGGCGCGAAGTTCCGCGAGGGTCAGGGCCGACACGATCGCCCGGAGCTCACCCTCGTCCACCCTCTCGAGAAGGGCGCGACACGCTGCCCAACCCGCCTCGGGTCGATTGCGGGCCGAAACGAAGATGTTAGTGTCGACCACGACGGGGATCCCACTCACTCCGCAACCTCCGCTGGAACTCCAATCCAGTTTCTTCGGCGGGACCTAGACGATCCATTATCGCGAGAAGGTGCGAGGGTTCGGCCTTGCGCACGCGCGCGGTATCGCCGCCCTCGAGGTCGAAGAGGACCTTGTCGCCCGGGCGCAGATGCAAGGCCTCCCGGACGTCCTTGGGTATGGTGACCTGGCCCTTCGTGCTTACCGTTCCCACTTCGGTCGCCACGGCCCCCCTTTACACTAGGTAAGGCCAACCCTACTATTTCACCCTACCCGCGAAAGCCGAGTGTCCTCGTGGGCCGCAGGTCGGCCTCCCGTTCCGTACGAGACCCGGACCGACCCCGACGGATTCGAAACGCCGGGCGCTTCGGACCCCTTCGGGCCCGGCTAAGCCTTTCGAGCGTCGACGGCACGTAGCCCAGCCGAGTCGCCAGCCTTCTTACCTTGAGGTAAACTTATTGGGACTCCGACTCGTGCACTTCCCCGGCGAAGCGGGATGCAGATTGTCGAGATCCCGATCCTTCGTTGCCATCGCTGCGCCTACGCGTGGCGCCCGTCCCGACCGGTTGTCCGGATTTGCCCCCGGTGCAAGTCCGTGAACTGGGATCGCCCCAAGCTCCGAGCCGAGTTCGGTCCATCGACCGGGCTGGGAGTCTCTCAGGTCCTGGGGAGCCATCGGCGAGAGGTCCTTCGGATCGCCCACCGCTACGGAGCTCGGAGAGTTCGAGTGTTCGGTTCGGTCCGTCGGGGCCAGGCGCGCGACGAGAGCGATCTCGACCTCCTCGTGACCTTTCGCAAGGGGACAGACGTCTTCGATCAGCTGCGCCTCGAACGAGAGTTGGGGACCCTGCTGGGCCGGAGGGTCGACGTGGTGACCGAGGCGGGCTTGCATCCCCTCGTCCGCCCGCAGGTCCTGTACGAAGCGGTTCCGCTGTGACCTCTCCCGACGAACTGCGACTGGACGAGATGCTGGAGGCCATCGAGCGAACGAGAGGATACGCGGCCCGAGGCCGGACCGCATTCTTCACGGACTACGATACGCGGGAGCTCGTGTTCCACCATCTGGAGCACCTTTCCGAGTCGGCGGACCAGGCCTCTCAACGACTCAAGCGTTCCCACCCTCTTGTGCCCTGGAAGGATCTTCGCGAACTACGAACCCGGCTCATCCACCAATACATGCGACCCGACCCGGAGGTCGTTTGGGCTTTCGTCCGAGACCGATTGCCCAAGATCGAGCGCCAACTGCGCCGGGTCCGCGCCCCTTCGACTTCAGCGCCGGACGAACGGGGTTCTTCGGCCGACGAGCCCTGATCCGGCCCTCCGGAGCCCCGAAAGGCACACCCTCCCCGGCCCGCAGCTCAACGGGCGACCGGACCTTTGCTCTCTCGCCGGCCTCGGCGACCCGGCGCATCCCGTGACGAGATCGATCGGATGACTCCCCTCGGGCCCGTACCACCTTGCTGACAGGACCCGTACTGATGGCCCACCTGGCTTGACGGAGTTGCCTGGCCGGATCCTTGAGGGACCGACGGGCGGTCCTCTGCGCCTTGAGGACGTGAGGGGTGGCTCGTGCTCCCTGCGGGGTCGGCGCCGGCGGTCCTACGGAGGGAGGTCCGGGAAATGCTCCGGTCGCTGCCCGGCGAGTCGGTTCGCGTCGGCGTCGCCTCACTCCCTGGCTGGGGACTGAGGGACCCTGGAGTCCCGCAGGGACTTCCAGGCCGGGACCCCTCTTGCCGTCACGATCGGTATGTTCTTCCGCCCCGGTGGAGTCGCTCGACGCGACCGGCTTCGCATCGAGCGACGTCTGCGTGCGCATCGTCAACCCGAGGGTGAACGACCTCTGCACGACCCCCCACTCCGCCTAGGTGCCGTCAAGGATCGGGCCTGCAGATGGGCCGCCGGCGGTAGGGCGCCGACGCAGGTCCGACCGCGCCACGTGGCAACGACCTCTCCTCCAGGAGCCGCCCGGGGGGAACCCCGCCGGGCTCGGGAGCGACCCGGAGCCCCGGCCCTCGGGGCCGCGGCGACTCCGGCACGGGCCCGCGCAGGGCGCTCGCGGGAGACCCCGGGTACCCGCCGCGGTGGGGTCCCCCCTTGCCCTACCCCCGGGCGGAGCTCTCGCCCGGGTCGCACCGATCCCGGACGGCCGACAGGATCCGGTCCGCGCCCCCGGCGCGGAGGAGCTCCCGACGCCGGGGCCGACGTCGACGCCACGGTCTACCGCAACACCCTCGGGCTTCGGGGGTATCCCCCCGACCTCCCTGCTTTCGTCGAGGTCGCTCCGCGCGTCGTGCGGGCGGACTTCCGGGATGGGCTCCGCCGTTGGTGGGACCGCCGGGACCGCAGGGGCGATCCCGGGTGCCGGGGTTGCCGTCGCCCACCGTCGTCTCTGCGAGCGCGCTCGCCCGAGCCGACGCGGCCGCTCGGGCTCGCGGCGCGAGACGCTCCCGCTCCCCCGAGAGGAAGGCGGTGCGCCTTCGGCACCGGAGGCTGAGCGTCTCAGGGCGACGCTGGGGGCGGCTCGGTCGAAGGCTGGGAGCCCTGCGCGAGGAGCTCGAGGAACCGAGGGTCCCTGCGCGCCTCGGCGAACAGCGGAGAGAACCGTAGACGCGAGATCTGCAGCGTGTGGGAACGGGCCGCGTTGAACATCTGCTCGAAGAACCGGTCGACGTCGCCCAGGGCGAGGTAGATGAACCCGACCGACGAGAGCCGGGCGTACCCCTCGCCGAACGTCGCCTGCAGCTTGGCGATCGCCTCCATTGCGGTCACGCGATCGCCCCGGCGCGCGGCGAGGAACCCCCGGGTCAGCAGCGCGAAGTCGCTCTTCGGCGCCAGTCGCTCGAGCTCCCGCACGTACCCTTCCGCTTGGACAAGGTCGCCGTTCAGCATCGCGAGGTCGGCCATCCCCCGGTACGCGTTGAGCGGGTCGAGGTGGACCGTCCGCGTCCAGTGGGCAAGCGCCTCGTCCATGCGGCCGGCGAAGAAGTACGCGCGGCCGAGGTAGGCGATCGTGGGGATCGACAGCGGGTCGAGCTGGTAGGCGATCTCCGCCTGGCC
>JASHRJ010000020.1 GCA_030037395.1 Thermoplasmata archaeon | reverse complement strand
ACGTCGACGGTCGAACGGGTGGCCGCCACCGTGCCGGACCCCGGCGAGGGGGTGTAGGCCGACGGCCCGGCGACCGAGTAGGAATACGGGCCCCCGGCCTCCGAGAAGCTGTGGCAGGAGGTGGCCCCCGCCTCCTTCGCGCTCGCTACCGTGACCGACCAGGAGTCGACGGGGCTTCCGTTCCCGTACTCCGGTAGTCCCACCTCGCAGAACACGGCGGTGAACGGCTTCCCGGTGTAGACGAGCGTGGGCTCGGTCACCGGGCCGCCGGCGACGGTGAAGTTCCCTTCGGAAGCCAGCGTCGTCTGCGACCAGTACGGGATCGCTGCGATGCTGTACGGGAACGAGCCGGTAGGCAGAGCCAGACTGAGCCTATCGGTCCCGCCGTCGGTCGTGAGGGAGTACGGATACCCCTGGACCGTCACGGCGAACGTGAGGCCGGCCTCGAGCCCTGACTCCGGCACGGTCACCGAATACGTCGTCAGGGAGCCGGACGCCAGCGTATCGGACCAGACCGTCCAACTCGTACCGTAGCTCAAGCCGCCCAGCCATGCCGCGGAGTCGACCCCGGCGGAGACGCTGACGGACGCCTGCAGCGTCCACGAGGCGCTCGCCCCGCCGAAGTTGGCGGTGAAGCTGAGCGAGGGGCGCACGCCGACGTACGGTCCGACGGTCCCATCGTACAGGAAACTGATTTTGGGCGTGTCCGCATAGACCTCGACGCTCGCGGCCGCGCCGATCCCCTGCTGGAAGCTCGGCGTGACGGTCGGGGTGTAGCCCGCGGAGCAGAACGGCGTGCACTTCACCCAGGCCGTCTGCTGCATCGTGAGGCTCGCGTTCACCCAGTAGGACGCCGAGGCGCTGACGGTGATCCCGGCGTCCAAGGAGACCTGGGGCACGATGCAGCCCACGTCGACCGGGATGCAGTCCAGATCGAACGAGGGACCGGTGATCTGCTCGGTCTTGCTGAGCGCGTGCGCGATCGTGACGTTCAGCCAACCCTTCTCGGTGACGGTCGTGGAGAAGTCTAAGCCGCAGAGATACGTGATCACGTAGAGGACGCTGCACACGTCGATCGAAAGGCTCGCCCCGGCGGACACGGAACCACCGAAGGCGATCGACAGGGCGCCGTTCAGCCACGAACCACTGAACCCGAAGCTCGGGTCCGCGGAGGAGTTGCCCACGGAGAACGTGTAGTTCCCCGGCTCGAACAGGCTGCCCAGGCTAGCGTTGCTGCCGAAGATGCAGTAGCCTGACGCGTTGGAGGAGGTCGAACTGACGTTGAAGAGCAGCGGAACGGAGCCGTTCGAGACGAGGACATCTCCGGCCGTGACGTTCGCGAGCTGGGAGGCGATCGGCGAGAACACGTACTCCGCGCCGGGCGAGTACCAGAGAAGGTCCGCCTCGGTGGAGTTCGAGAGCACCACGACGTTCGGGTTCAACGGGGGCTCGCTGCTGTTGTTGCCCGTTGAACCGTTCGTCGAGTTGCCGGTCAACGGCGCCAAAAGGCCCCAGCCCCGCGGCCCGGCCAGCCCCAAGGGGGTTCCTGGCCCCGCCGGGCCGCTTCCGCTAGGCCCGGCGACCCGCGACGGGCTTGCCAAGGTCGTCGGCGCGCTAGCGGCACCGGTGTCGGCTGTGGGCGGTGCGGGGGCGAGCCCGTCGCCGGAAGAGCCGACGCCCGTCGCCGCGGGAGCAACGCGGCCGGCCGGACCGATTCGAGCCATGCCGACGGCCGAGCAGATCAACACGGCCCCTACGACAACCACCATCGCCATCGGTGGACTGCGATCGGGGGACCGGACGGTCATTCTCTCGACAGGCTGCCGAGCCGCGTGTACGAGCGTAAGCCCTCGTACTATAGAAAACCTCAGATGACCGACAGGGGCCCGGAGCCTGCGGGAGCTTGACCCAGGGTTTCCTGCTGCAAGGCTCCCCGACCGACCGGTAGCCCTGAAAGCCGACCCTGCGGTCCCCCGGGCGGGCCGCCCACAGACCGTCGTGCCGCCATTATGTAGGAGCCGACGGTTGGCCTCGCCACCGGTGAGGCCGCGTCGACGGACAGGGTCACCCCTGCGGGCTCGAAAGATGTTGCTTGCCGGGACCGTCGTCGCCCTCGCGGCGATCATGGTCGCCGGGGCTCCGGTACCATCCCGGGGTACCTCCTCCGTCGAGGACGGAGCGGCGGGCGCACTGGTCGGGGGAGCGACCGGTGCGGCTCCAACGAGTGCCGCGGCCTGGACCCCGGCTGCCCTCGCTTCCGCCCCCCTGCGAAACGCTCCCGACGACGAGCCGGGGCTCGGGCTGGCCGGCTCGACTCTGCTGGGGAACGAGACCGCGACCTTCGCGTCCGATCCGACCGGGACCCTCCCGGTCCTGATCGGCCTGGGGTTCTCCAACGAGTCGAGGCTGGCGCCGTTCCTGGCCAGCCTGTCGGACCCTTCTTCCGATCGCTTTCACGCGTACCTGACCGCCAGCGAGTTCGACGCGACGTTCGGCGCGCCCGCCCCGGTGTACTCGGCGCTCGTCGCGTACCTCGAGTCGTTCGGCGTCACGGCCCTCGCGACCCACCCCGACCGGCTCGCCGTGAGCTTCGCGGCGACCCCCGCGCAGCTCGACCAGATCTTCCATACGCAGATCGGGTCGTACGTGAGCTCCACGGGGCTCCGCTACTACGCCCCGGAGTCCGCTCCATCGTTGCCCGCGCCGCTCGACCCGTACCTGCTGGATGTCGAGGGCTTGAGCAACTACTCCGGGTACCTCACCGCGTTCGCGCCGTTGGCGATGGCCACCCCGACGGTGGCACTCGAGGGCGACTCCGCGCCGGCCGGACCCGTGCCCTCGTCGGGAGGGTTGGCGCCCGGCGGCACCGGGAACCCGTTCGGCAGCACAACGGTGACCTCGAACAACCTGACGAACACGTACGACCAGCCGGTCGAGTTCAACCTGAGCGGGAGGACCGGGGTCACGTGCGCGACGACGACCTGCGGCGAGCTCGTCCAGGCCCCGGACCTCCAGGTCACCTACAACGAGACCGGGCTGTTCCGCGCGTTCGGCTACCCGACGAACGCCTCGGTCGCCGCGATCCTGTGGTCGGACCCGATCTGTACGTCGGACACCGGGACGTGCGCCTCCGATGGCCTGTTCAACTACTACTGTTCCACGCTCCCGACCAACGCCTCGGCCTGGGACTTCTACTTGCCGGACGTCACCTCGTTCTGGAACTACACGATCCCGGCCGGCGAGCCGATGCCGACGGCCTACTCGCTCGGGGAGACCGGGTACACCTACGCGTATCCCGCCGGCTCGCAGGGATACTCCGCGGCCTGCGACAGCGGCGGCGCCGAGGGAGAGAACACCCTCGATGTGGACATGCTCGGTGCCCTCGCCCCGGGGGCGAACGTCTTCCAGGTGTTTGGAGGGGCCGGTACCTTCGCCGCGCTGCTGACGGCGTTCTCCGACATCCTGAGCCCGTCGACCTCCGAGTTCAGTTCGGACGGGGGGTTCGACACCAGCGCGTCGATGGCGAAGCTCGGCAACGTGAGCGTGATCACGAACTCGTGGACCTCCTCGGGCGCCCTCGGATCGATGTGGTACGCCGACCTTGAAGCCGCGCAGGCCCGCGGGATCTCCGTGCTCGCGGCCACCGGGGACGCCGGGACCGCGCTCGCACCCCCCGCGGAGATCGGGAACAACACCTACGGCGCGGTAGCGGTGGGGGGAACGACGGCCGTGCTCAACCGGACCTCGCTCTTGCGGGGTCCGCCGCATGCGGCGGTGTCGTCGGCCCCGTACTACGGGGTCGGGACCGGGGAGGTCGGCTGGTACGAGCCGGCCGGCACCGTCTACGGCTTCTCGAGCACGCTCGGAGGCACCGGCGGCGTGGCGACCAGCACCAGCTACTACCGGGCGACGTGGTTCAACGCGTCGGCCGACGCGGTCTCGGTGGCGAACCTCGTTCGGACCGGCGACTACCGCGCCGAGCCGGACGTCGCCGCGATCGCGAACGACACGATCCTCGACCTCGACGAAGGTCCGTACTCGCTCAACTTCACCTGCTGGGTCACCTCCTGCCGTGCCATCTCGAGCCTCGCGGTAGGCACCACCTCGGGCTCGGCGCCGATCGTCGGCGGGACCTACTTCGTCGGGACGAGCATCGCCACGCCGGTGACCGGGGGTCTGGTGGCGACGATCGACCACGCCCTTCACCAGGAGCACCAGGGAGGCCTTGGCTACCTGGACCCGACGGTGTATCCGCTCGGGCAGCAGCAGTTCGCAGGGGAGCTCTCGATGCCAGCGTTCTACGACGTCAGCGTCTACACCGGGGCCGGCGGGCTCACGTCGGCCTACGAGGCCCGGGCGGGCTACGACCTCGCCACCGGCTGGGGTGTGCTGGACGCGGGGAACCTCACCCAGGACACGATGACCTTCAACGCGACGTTCGGCGAGACCGGTTTGCCGGGCGGGACGCGGTGGACCGTCACGGTGACGCCGACCGTGGGGGACGCGAACTGCACCGTGAGCGGCTCGGCCTGCTCGAACTCTGCCGTGCGGAACACGACCGGCTCGACGCTGGTGTTTCCCGAGCTGTTCGGCAACTACACCTACACCGTCGCCAGCAACAACGCGAGCTACACGGCGGCCGGCGGCTCCTTCCGGATCGACGGCGCCGCCGTCGCGGTGCCGGTCGGCTTCACGAGCTCGACGCAGCCGGTCACGTTCACGGAGGTCGGGCTCCCGCCGGGAACCACGTGGGCGGTGAACCTGTCGGGAGGGGCTTCGCATCGCGGCTCGGCGCCGGGCTCCATCGGCTTCAACGAGCCCCCCGGCACCTACACCTACACGATCTTCTCGGGCAACCGCAGCTGGGCGGCCCCGGGCGGCTCGTTCTCGGTCGTGACGTCCCCGGTGACCGTGCCGGTCGCGTTCCACGCGGTCACCTACGGGATCACGTTCTCCGAGTACGGGCTCCCTACCGGGGCGAACTGGTCGATCACGGTGAACGGCACCGCCCACGCCTTGGTCACCGACGGCGGGACCGACGTGCTGAGCTTCGCCGCCGAGCTGAACGGCACGTACGCGTACGCCATCGGCGCCGTGCCGGGTTGGACCGAAGGCAGCCTTCCGGCCGCAGGCACCCTCGTCGTGGACGGCTCGCCGGTGTCGGAGCTGCTCGCGTACGCCCCCGCGACGTACGCCGTTTCGTTCCTCGAGTCGGGCCTTCCGAGCGGGACGTGGTGGGCGGCCACGGTCAACGGGGTCACGCACAACTCGACCGGCACGTCGCTCAGCTTCCTCGAGCCCAACGGCTCCTTCCCGTACTCCGTAGGCACGGTGGCCGGATACTCGCCCTCGCCTTCGTCCGGCGCGCTGAACGTGACCGCGAGCTCCGTCCCGATAACGATCCTCTACGCCGTCTCCGCACCGCCGGCGCTCTCCGCGGCCCCAGCCCAGGGACCGTCCGGCGCCACGGTGGACGTCTCGGGTGGTGGGTTCACGGGCGACCATCTGGTCGCGCTGGTGCTCGGCTCAGAAGCCGTCGGCTCCTCCAGCTGTTTTGCCGGCTCGTTGCTCACCGATGCCGCCGGGGCTTTCGGGTGCGAATTGCACGTTCCCCTCGGTGCCTCGGGCACGACCATGGACGCGACGGACATCAACGGAGCCGTGGCCGCCGCGGCCTTCTGGGTCACGACCCCGACCGTGGCAATCTCCCCTGCGCAGGGCCCCATTGGTGCTACGGTCACCGTGACCGTCCACGGCTACTCGGTGTACACCGCGATCGGGTCTCTTGTGATCGGAGGTATCGCCGTGACGAGCTGCACCTCGGGCTCGCTGACGACCGGCACGATCGCCCCCGGGGGGTTCGCGTGCAGCTTCGTCGTGCCCACCCTCGCCCCCGGCGTTACCGTCAGCGTCGTGGCAACCGACGTGGGCGGGGCGCATGCCTCCACGACCTTCTGGGTGACCGCGCCGACGCTCTCCATCGCCCCCGGGCAGGGACCCGTCGGCGCTGCCGTTCTCGTGGAGGGCCGTGGCTTTTCGGTCTCGACGCCGATCGCCTCGTTCGAGTTTGGCGGTATTCCGATCGCCACGTGCAGCTCCGGTTCGTTGATGACAGGCGCCGTGGCAGCGGGCGGGTTCAACTGTGGCATCGTGGTTCCCGGCCTCACTCCCGGCGCAACCGTCACGGTTAGCGCCACCGACGTCGGTGGCGCGTCCGCCTCGACGGGGTTTTGGGTCACGCTCCCGACGCTTTCGGTCGCCCCCGGCCAGGGGCCGGTGGGGGCGACGATCACGGTCACCGGGCACGGCTTCTCCGTAGACACCCCGATCGCGTCGCTGGTCTTCGACGGGGTGCCAATCACGAGCTGCGTTGCTGGGTCGTTGACCACGGGCACTATCGCAGCTGGAGGGTTCAGTTGCACGTTCCGAGTCCCGAGCGGGCCATCAGGCTCGACGGTCTTGGTCCAGGCCACCGATGCGGGTGGCGCGCATGCCGGCATCTCGTTCAGGGTTACTACGCCGACGCTATCGGTCATTCCCGGACAGGGCCCAGTAGGCGCCGCTGTCATGGTAGAGGGTCGTGGGTTCTCAGTGTCGACGCGGATTTCCTCACTTGTCTTCGGAGGCGTGTCAATCACCATGTGCTCATCAGGTTCGTTGACTTCCGGAACTGTTGCCCTGGGCGGCTTCAACTGCGGGGTCACGGTGCCAGCTCTAACCTCCGGCTCGACCGTCCTTGTCGAAGCGACGGACGTCAGCGGCTCATCTGCCGCGACGGGCTTCTGGGTCACAACTCCGACGATCTCGATCTCCCCCACGGCCGGACCCCCTGGAACGCCGGTGACCGTCACGGGACGCGGTTTCTCTGTGGACACCCCAATCACGAGCTTGACATTCGCAGGACTGGGGGTCGCGAGCTGTAGTACGGGCTCGCTAACCACGGGCGGCGTCGCCGCCGGCGGTTTTGAGTGCACGTTCACGGTCCCTGTCAACGCCCAGGTCGGCAACGCGACAGTGATCGCGCTCGATGCCGGTGGCAGCTTTGCCACGACGTTGTTTACCGTTACCGGGGATGTCTTCGAGTCCCCGGCTCACGGAGGACTCGGGCACGCGGCCCGCGCCTTGACCCGCCTGCCGACGGGGGCGTCGGAGATGCGCGGTGGTCCTCGAGTTCGGCGCGTATCAGGGCGAGTGCCTGGCCAATCCATGCCTAGTATCTGAGCAGGTTGAGGACTGTGGGGGTGGCCCGGCCCCTTGGGGCTGGCATTCGGCCTTATCACGAAGGGTACGATTTGCAGCTCACTCCAGTTGCTCGAGGTCGCTTCGTGGTCACGGGATCGCAAGGGCACGGACGAGGCGTAGGCCGCTCTAGTCGATTTCGCTCACCGGGGACCCGCCCCGCAGAGTCCGTCGAGAGGACCCGCCGGACTCCACGGGAGAGCCTGCCCCGAAGCCCGGTCCCCCCGACCGACTCTTCCCGACGATGCGAATCGCAACTGATCCAGAGAGCGCAGCGCCAACATAGCCAAACAGAACACCTGACCTGCGGACGATGTCTCTAAGGGCCCGGCTCTCATCGTCGGGATATAGGGTCACAAACTCATCAAATACGACAATCGAGCCTTCGGAGAGGTGGGGGGCCAGCGCCATCAAAACACCAAGTGCGCTGCTATAGAGATCGCAGTCGACGTGCACGAATGCCGCGACCTCGCCCTGATGCTCCTCGAGAAATGGGGGAAGGGTGTCTCCAAAGAGTCCCGCGATAAGCCTTACGTTCTCGCGTACCGGCGGTCGGGCGCCCATCGTGTCGAAGCTCCCCTTTGGGAAGGCTCGAGTCCAGTCGGCCTCGAGGCCACGGAACGAGTCAAAGCCAAACACGACCGAGTCGGTCTTCGACGCGATGAAATCGAGGCTTTCACCGCGATACACGCCGAACTCCATGCGGAGCCCAGAAGTGGGCGCGGCGGCCAGCGAGGCTTCAAGGAGTGCCCACCGGGAGTCGTATAACTGCGCCCTCCTCAGGTCCAGGCCGAGGATCCGCCAAGCGGAGATCATGAGGAGCGTACACACCGCATTCCATACGGCGCTGAAAACTGCCTCTGCCCCCTTGGCGAGAGAACCATCCCGGTAACCTGTGTGGGAGGAGACAGCCCGTGTCTTGGCGTAGTCGAGCACCAAACGAAGGGTGTTACGGCGACGCATCGGAGCTAGCTGATGGGGCGAAGGCACAGTCGGTGATGGCGTTTCTCTCGGCGACCGTTCGCCTCCAAGTCCCGCTTTAGACCGAGTCGCCCCATCCTAGACTCCTTCGTCGCGCCGGGCAGGCTACCCCTGCTCGCACTTGGCGCGGACTGATGCAGGTGTTATAAGGCGCCAACGGAGATTACTTGCGAGTGCCGCCCAAGGAAGTTCTCCTCATCGTAGATCCCGTCGGGGGAACA
>JASHRJ010000127.1 GCA_030037395.1 Thermoplasmata archaeon | reverse complement strand
CGCCGGGCGGTCCGCCGCCGGAAGGCGCCCCCGGTCGTCGCCGCCACGGCGGAGCGGCCGGACCCGGAGCCGACGACGGCCGCGTCGGCTCCGGCGCCCGCGCTCCCGCCGCCCCCGCCTCCAGAGGGCGCATGAACGGCCCGGACGCCGAGTCCGCTTCCCGCGTTTCCACCGGGGTCCCCGGCCTCGACCGCATGCTCGGCGGAGGCCTGCTCGCCGGGCGGCCGTACCTCGTCACCGGCGGGAACGGCAGCGGCAAGACGCTGCTGGCGCTCAGCTTCCTTCTGGACGGCCTGCGCCGCGGCGAGGAGGTCCTGCTCGTCGCCGCCGACGAGCCGCCCGGCGAGATCGTCGAGAACGTGCGGGGCTTTGGCTGGGACCTTTCCGAGGTCCGGACGCTCGACGCGAACCCGGGGATGCGGGCGTTCAAGCGGACGGCGGCCGTCCAGGAGATCCGGACCATGACCGACCTTCGGTCGATGCGGGACCTTACGGTCGAATCGAGCCGTCCGTCGCCGGACGCCGAGGGGATGACGATCCAGTCGATCCACCTGAAGCTCCGCCAGCAGATGGTCGACCGCCCGTTCCGCCGGGTCGTCGTCGACTCGATGACGTCGATCCGCCGGTTCTCGGTCCACACGTCGTCCGACCCCCAGGCCGAGCGGACGGAGATCCAGTCGCTGCTGCGGTTCCTCGCGGAGCGCGCAACGACGACGATGATCACCTCGACCCCGTCCGACCCGGGGGTCCTGACGCCGGAGGAGGTGCTGACCCGCGGGGAGATCCTGCTGACCCGCAAGTGGGTCGGCGACCGCTCGGTCCGCCAGGTGAAGATCGTGCGAATGCGCGGCTACGCGCACGACCCGGAGCGTCGACCGTTCGCGATCACGCCGCACGGACTCGCCGTCGGCTGAAGCCGGCCCAGGGGTCCGTCGACGAGGGCCGGGAAGGGCCGGGGCGCCCGGCGACGGTCTGAGACGCCCCGCCCACCCGCGACGGCGCGAGCGGTCGCGCGCGACGCCACCGCGACCCCGAACCCCCCGACCCCGCCAGGGACCGGGCCGATCGGGCTCGGGCGACGAGCTCGGGCGGATCGTCGGTGAGGAAGCGCCGGAGCCCCGGCGTTCACCTCGGTCACCGCCGGGTCCGGCCGCGCCCCGGTGTCCGCGTTTAGACGCGGCGGTAGGAGCGTAGCTCCGGAGGCGGGCGCGGGGGGTCGGGCCAACGAACCGTTCGGGTACCAGACCCACCCGTGGCAGCGTCTGCCCTAAGCACGGCACTCCGCCGAGGCAACGCCCCCGGCGGCGCCAGGTCGGCGGCGGGCGTACTCCCGCGGCTCCCACGCCCTCGGCTACGCCGCCGCGAGGAGCCGGGCGATCCGGCCGCCGGTGGCGTCCTTGCGCAGGCGCGGGGCTACGTACACGCTGACCGCCCAGTCGCTGGCGGGCCGGTCGGCGAGGACCTGCCAGGGGCCGGGCTCGCGGAACGGATAGCGGACCGACCCGTCGTCGACCAGACCGACCGTGCGCCAGTCCTCGGCCACGTCCTCCCGCCGGACGAGGCCGGCCACGTCCACGAGCGCGGTGCCAGGGCCGCCGCCCAACCGCTCGGCGATCGCGTCCTCGAGCGCCCGCCGCTCCGCCGGCGCTTCGGCCCACCGGGTCCAGCGGCGCCGCTCGCCGGCCGGGACCCGGCGCAGCGCGTAGGACCGCTTGTAGAGGCGCCGCTCGACCAGGGCCTCGACGAGCCGAGCGGACGGCCCCCGGGCGTCCCGGAGCCGGGCGAGGAGCTCTCCGTCGGTGAGCTGGAACAGCGGCCGGGCCTCCCCGGGGTACCCCGGCGATCGCTCGACCGCCGCCTGGGCCATCATCTCGGCGGCGCGGACGGTCTTGTGGTAGTAGACGGTGGAGTACATCAGCGCCCGACCGACGGCGAATCCTTCGACCGCGCTGCGCCCCTTCTCGGCGAAGACGATCCGGCCGTCGCGGGCGCGCAAGGTGTCGAGGAGCCGGACGGCGTCGATCGCCCCGTGGGCGACCCCGGTGTAGTGGGCGTCCCGTTGGAGGTAGTCCAGCCGGTCCGCGTCGATCGCCCCGTGGAGGATGCTCCCCGGGAGCGGCGCCCGCGGGGACGGCCGGCGCGGGTCGATCAGCTCGGCGACCGCGCGGGGCGCGAGGCCGAACCGCTCGAGCGTGGCCGGCACGTCGCGGCGCTCCCCCGGCCAGTCGGGGTCCGTCCCCTCGACCCTCCGCCGAGAGACCCGCTCGTGGCGCTCGCCGGTAACCTCGCGGAGCGGAAGGTCGAGGGTGTGGGAGAACGGAGGGTGCCCGAGGTCGTGGAGGAGCGCGCCGACCGCCACCTGTTCGGCGACCGGCCCGCCGAGACCGAGGCGCTCCGCCATCGCCCCGGCGACCCAATAAGTACCGAGGGAGTGCTCGAGGCGGGTGTGGTTCGCGCCGGGGAAGACGAGGTGCGCGAACCCGGTCTGCCGGATCCCCCACAGCCGCTGGACCTCGGGGGTGCCGAGGAGCGCGAGCGGGGCCCCGCCCAGGGCGATCGGCCCGTGCACCGGGTCGAAGATCGACTTGCCGCCGGGGGCGCGGGACCGCCGTCGCGGGGACACCCCGCGGGTAGGCGCGGGCGGAGGATAAGAGGGCGGCGCGGTCGCGGGGCGAGCGCCGGGGGGCGTCCGTCGGGCGCGGTCGACCGCGCTTCGGGCCGAGGGTTTTTATCGCGTCGGGAGGCTTCGAGGGCCGTCATGGCCGTAGCGGCGCACGCCGGCCATCGCGCGAGTCCCCTGGACGAGGTCCGCGAGCGGTACCGCGCGGTGGAGGAGGCCGAACCCGGGCACGACCGGGGCCGCTACGTCGAGGCGTTGAAGGCGTTCCTCGCGACGGCCGAGCGCCACGCCGAGTCGATCGCCCCGCAGGGGCAGGACATCGCGCTCCTCCTGGACGACGCCGCGATGGCGTTCTATCGCGCTTCCGACCCGGAGCTCGCGGAGCGGGCGGTCGACCTCGGCCTCCGCCTCAGCCCGGGAACCTCCAGCCTGCTCCACCACAAGGCGCTCGTCCTGCTCGCGCTCAACCGCGATCTGCCGACGGTCGTGCGGCTCGTCGACCAGGCGCTGGAGGCGAACCCGAGCGACCGGGGCCTCTGGGCGACGCGCGGGGACGCGCTCCGGCTCCTCGGCCGGGCCGACGACGCGGCCGAGGCGTACCTCCGGGCGCAGGAGCTCGACCCGTCCAGCGCGGAGTACATCGACCGGGCCCTGAAGCTCGTGCCGCACCACCCCAAGGCGCTCCGTCTCAAAGTGGAGCTGGCCCGCGCCCACGGCGGCGATCTCCCGGCGCTCGCGGCCGCCGAGGAGCTGCTCGCGAGGAACCCCGGCGACCCGGAACTGCTCCTCTCTCGAGCCGAGCTCCTCGCCTCTGTCGGCCGGCGGGACGAAGCGCTGGCGGTCGCCCACGGGCTGGCGGGGGACGGGGCGAGCCCCGCGCGGCTGCTGGAGGCTCGGCTCCTGTTCGACCTCGGCCGGGCCGACGAGTCCGTCCCGATCGCCCGGGGGATCGTGGGGGCCGCTTCGCCGCCGGTCGCCGCGCTCGAGGAGATCGCCCGGCGCTCCGCGGCCGGCCGTCCGGATCTCGCCCTCGCCGCCCGGCGGAAGATCGGTCAGGTCGATCCGCGGAACGTCCAGAACCTCCTCGACCTCAAGCTGCTCGCCACGACCGTCGGCGAGACCGACGTCGCGCTCGCCGCCTGCCGCGCCGTCCTCGCCGCGAGCCCCGAGAGCCTCGAGGCGCTGCGCGGGATCGCCGAGCTCGAGGCGACGGCCGACCGGCTCCCGGAGGCGCTCGAAGCGTACCGTGCCCTCGCCCGGACCCATCCGGACGCGGTCGGCGAGCTCCGCAAGGGGCTCGAGCTCGCCCGATCGCTGGGCAAGGCCGACGCCCTGCGGGAGTTCGCGGAGGCGATCCTCTCGGTCGAGCCGTCGGACGCCGACGCCCGGGCCGAGCTCGGACGCGCGCTGGCGGCCGCCGGGGACGCCGCGGGGGCGCTCCGCGAGTACGACGCCCTCCTCGCGGCGCACCCTGGCGAGATTCCGGTCCTGCTCGCGAAGCGCGAGCTCCTGGAAACGGGCCGGGACCGGCTCGCGCTCGCCAACGTCCTGGACGAGCTGTTCCGCCTCGACCCCACGAGGACGGACGTCGCCGTCGAGCGGGGGAACGTCTACCTCACGGCGGCGTACGACCTCGCCGAGGGGTCGCCCGAGCGGCAGGAGGCGGCGCGGACCGCGCTCGTGGCCTACGAGCGGGCCTCGACCGACCCGGAGGCGTCGGACGTCAGCCTGCTCGGGATCGCGCGGGCCTCCCGGCTCGTCGACGAGCACGAGCGGGCGCTGGCGGCGTACGGCGAGTTCCTGGGGAAGGAGGCGAACCGAGGGCGCCTGGCCGTCCGCAAGGAGCTGGCCCATGCCCTGCGCGAGACCGGACGCTACGCGGAGGCGGTCGAGGAGTACGGCAAGGCGCTCGCCGGCGGGCTGGAGGACCCGGACCTGCTGTGGGGCGCGGCCGAGGCGTACGGGCGGCTCGGACAGGACGCACCGGCGCTGCGCCTGCTGGACATCCTCCTGCGCCGAGAACCGACCAACCCGGTGTTCCTGCGCCGCAAGGGACAGCTCGTGTTGAAGGCGGGCCGGCGGGAGGAGGCGCTGCGGGTCCTGCAGCAGGCGGTCCGCGGCGCGGAGTCCGATCCTCAGGCTTACTTCGAGGTCGCCGAGGCGCTCCGAGCGCAGGGGGCGTACGCGGACGCCGTCGGCTACTTCCGCCAGGGGCTCGAGCTCGACCCCCGGCACCGCTACGGACGGCTCGCGCTGGCCGAGACGCTGCTGCTCGCCGGACAGTACGCGGAGGTCGTCGGCCTGGTCGATCCGCTCCTCAAGGAGGACCCGAACGACCTCGCGGCGTGGAAGGCGCGTGCCGACGCCTGGCGGGCCCTCGGGCGCTCCGCCGAGGTCCTCTACTCGCTGGAGGCGATCCTCCTGCTCGAACCGGAGAGCGGTCCCGGCCTGCTGGAGATGTACCGCCTGCGGCGCGACCGCGGGGAGCGCAAGGAGGCGTACGAGGCGCTGGACCGCCTCCTCGGCTCGTCGGCGCCGGAGGCCAAGGACCCGACGCTCCATCTCGAACGCGGGGACCTCGCCGCGGCGGTCGGCCTGCCCGAGGCGGCGAACGCCTCCTACGAACGGGCCGCCGGCCTCGACCCCGCGATCCGGGGGGAGATCGCGATCCGCCGGGCCCGGCTCCGCCTGGCGGCGGGCCGGCCCGACCTCGCGCTCGAGGTCCTGGACGACGGCCTGAAGGCCCCGGACTCGTCCGGGCCGCCGAGCCTCGCCGCGCTCCTCCTCCGGGCCGAGCTGCTCGGCGCCTTGGAGCGCCCGGCCGAGGCCCGCGCCGCCTACGAGGAGGTCCGTCGGCGCGAGCCGAAGTCCCCGACCGCCGCGAACGGGATCGCCCGCGCGATGCTGGCGGAGGGACGGCCGGCCGACGCGGTCGCGTTCCTCGAGGCGGCGCTCCCGCAGCTGCCGCCCGAGGAGGCGTCGTACCTTCTCCTCGCCGAGGCGGAGGGGGGGCTCGGCCACCTCGACCGGGCGCGCGACGTGCTCGCGAAGGGGCTCGAGGCGCTCCCGAGGTCCGTCGGCCTGTGGAGCCGGCTAGGAGAGGTCGGGATCGCCCGGCAGGGGTGGCCGGAGGCGGCGAACGCGTTCGCGCACGCCCTCGCGCTCGCGCCGGCGTCGCTCGAGCTGCTGCTCCGCGCCGGCTTCGTCGCGGAGCGGATGAACCATCCGAACGAGGCGCTCGCGCTGTACGACCGGGCGACCGCCGCCGAGCCGAAGAGCCTCCCGGCGTGGACGAGCCGGGGCCTCGCGCTGCTCGCCACCGGCCGGCCGGCCGACGCGGCGGCGAGCTTCGACCGCGCGCTCAGCCTGGACTCCGACTTCGCCCCCGCGAAGGACGGCAAGCGCCTCGCCGGGCAGAAGACGCGCGACGCCGAGATCCAGCGGTACGGCCGGGAGGCGCTGCTGCTCGAGGCGCGGCTCAGCCGCCCGGTCACGCGCAACGACCTGTTCGTCACCCTCCACGTGCCGTACGAGTTCCTCGGTCCCGTGCTCACGGAGATCGCCCAGGTGCCGAAGGTCGACCTTTCGCACCTCGAGCCGGCGGAGGCGCAGGAGCTCGACCAGGCCTCGTACCGGCTGATCGCCGCCGCCCTCGAGCGGCGGCCCCCGGGGATCGAGCGCCGGGGGTTCACGCTCGCCGACATCGCCGTGCTCTCCCCGACGACCGCCTCCCTCGAGCAGCTGCAGCGGCTGTTCGGCTACCTGCGCGCGGTGCTGGAGGCGGACCTCCGGCCCGAGCACCTTGCGCTGCCGCCGGACGTCGAGGAGCTGGCGCGCCAGGCGCTCGCGCTGCCGCCGGAGTCGCGCACCCTCTTCCAGCTGGTGCGCAGCCTGCGCGTCGGCGTCTACAAGGCCCGCCTCATCAAAGCGGTCGAGCAGTCGGGCGCGGCCGCCCGCGGACCGCTGCCGTCGCTCGACCTCGGCGCGTACTCCCCGGAGTTCCGCCCGCCGGCGTCCGAGGCGGCCGACGCCGGCGAGGCGTTCTTCGCCCCCGAGACCCGACCTGCGCCGGCCCCAACGGTCCCATCGGTCCCGTCGGTACCTACCGGAACCCCCCCGGCGGCGCCGGTGCCGCACCCGACGGCCCTGCCCGCCGCGACCCCGGCGGCCGGGCCGAGGGCGACGCCCGCCTCCCACCCCGTTCCCGTCAGCGCCAGGCCCGGGGACCGGTGCGTGGGGTGCGGGGGGCTGGCGTCGGCGGTGCACGCCTGCGGCGTGCCGCTGTGCCCGACGTGCCTCGCTCAATTCCCGAAGTGCCCCAAGTGCGGCGAGCGGATCGGCCCGGATTCGACGCGCCCGATCCCCAGCGCGCCCCCGGGGGCTCCATCGACCGCCCGCGCGAGCCCGGCGTCTCCGCCCCCCAACTCCGGCGGCCTGAAGTCGGTGTTCCGCCGGTCCCCCCGGCCCGCCCCCGAGCCGCCGGCGGTCCCGAGCCCGCTCGCCAAGGCGGCGGCCGCGCGGCGCGGCTCGCCGCACCGGCCCGACCACGATCCGACCGCGAAGGAGAAGCCGGCGTCGCCGGAGCCCGCGGCCACCCCGACCAAGAAGGGGGAGGCCCCGGAGCCGGCGAGGCACTCCGCCGTCCCCGAAGGCCACGGCAAGGCGGCTCCGTCGGCGCCGGCGACCGCCGCGCCGCCTCCCGCCGCGGAGACCCCGGCGGCTCCGGCGAAGCCGAAGCCGGCCAAGGTCGACGACGAGCCGCGGCTGTAAGCGACGGACCCTCTCGCCCGCGGGCGGCGCGGTTACCTCCTTCGAGCCGGGGCCTCACGTTCTTATACGACGCGGCGCTCGTTCGAAGCGGTCGGAAGTCGATGGCTGCGAAGGATTCCGCGAACCGCTCCCCGCCGGCGGCCTGGGGAGCCTGGGTCCTGGCCGCGCTGTTCCTCGTGATCGCGGCGCTGGTGTTCGCGGCCCTCTACTACGCTCTCCCGGCGTCGCACCACTACGACGCGCTGCTCGCGATCGGGGTGATCGCCCTGTTCTTCTCGCTCGGCAGCTACCTGGCGGAGGCGGCGTCCCGCGAGCCGACGATCCAGCGGTCGCTGGCGTGGGGGTTCTTCGGCATGGGCTTCGCGGTCCTCCTCGCCACCGTCGCCCTCGGCCCGTCCTACGGGACCCTCACGACCGTCTGGACGCTCGTCGGGCTCGTGATCGTGCTCGCGGCGCTGTTCGTCTCCGTCGGCCTGATCATGTGGCGGGTGCGCTCGGTGGCCCGGACCGCCGCCCGGGAGGCGCCCCGCGAGGCGTGGCGCCGCGAGCCGACCCCCTCCGCGTTCTCCTACGCGACCGCGACCTCCCCGAGCGTGCCGGCGGTGACCCCGCCGCCGCCCGAGAACCCGCCCCCGAGGAGCCCGTAGATGGCGGGCGCTCCTTCGCCGCCGGCCCCCGGGCCGGGCCCGAGCCCCGCGTCGGTCTGTCCGAAGTGCGGCACCCCCGCCCCGGCCGGCGCTCGCTTCTGCAACGCCTGCGGCTCCTCCCTCGTGGTGCAGGCCGGCAGCTCGACCGGGACGCTCGCCCCGGCGAACGCTCCCCCGCTCGACATCCGCGAGAAGGTCGAGGGGGACCGCGGCTTCCTCAAGCGGGTGCAGATGCTCGTCCCCGGGTTCCGCGGGTACCGGGAAGGGGAGGACCTGCGCGCCGCCGACAGCATCCTGCGGCGCGAGGTCGCCGACAAGGTCAAGGCCGCGCGCCTCACCGTCGAGAACGCCCGGGCCGCCCTCTCGAACGCCGGCCAGTTCTCCGTCCTGATGGACCTCTCGCCGCTGATCGCGGACCTCCTCCGGATCGAGGGGGAGATCCGGTCGGCGCAGCAGGGCTACACCGGCTTCTCCCCGGCGGTCCGGGTGCGGCCGGAGCAGCTCGACCGCCTGTACGAGTACGACTACGGCTTCGCCCAGGCCGCCGACACCCTCAACCGCAGCCTCGGGTCGATCCCGACGCTCTTGGGGGGTCCCGCGCCGAACCCGGCCGGGGTCCCGGCGGTGGTCGCCACCGCGCGCACCGAGCTGAGCGAGCTGGACGCCGCGTTCAAGGCACGGCTGCAGGTCGTCGAGGGGATCCAGGTATCGTAGGCATGCCGGAGTCCACGAGGGCGAACCGATGGTGACCAACAACCCGATCCCGGCGAAGGGCGGCAGCCTGATCGGCGCGACGACCGTCAACTGGGAGGACGCCTACAAGGGTCCCAACGTGATGTGGCGCGTCCCGCGCAACATCCGCTGGAACGACAACATCGTCGTCCGGGAGGACGAGATCGCGGTGTTCTACCGGGACGGGAAGGTCCTCGCCTACCTCGACCGACCGGACCGGTACGCGCTCACGAGCCTGAACGCCCCGGTGGTCGGCAACCTCGTCAAGGAGCTCTCCGGGGTCCGCCAGGAGGCGGAGGTCTACTACCTTCAAAAGCGGATCTTCGACGGCAAGTTCGGCAGCGCCGAGCCGTACGTCTTCCGCGACCCGGACTTCGGCCTCGTCCAGCTCCGGGTGTTCGGCGAGTACCGCTGGCGGGTGGGGGCGCCGGACAACTTCATCAACCAGTTCGTCGGCACGTTCGGCGCCGCCACCACCGCGGACGTGGAGGGCCGGCTGCGCGACCAGATGGTCGTGCTCGTCTACAACAGCCTCGGCAAGCTCAAGGACCAGGGGATGAGGGTGACCGACCTCGCCGGCTCGCTCCAGACGATCGAGCAGGCGGTGCTCGGCTTCGCCCCCCAGCATTTCGGGCCGCTGGGCGTCGACGTCGTCCAGCTCCAGGGGATCTCGGTCAACCTGCCGGACGAGGTGCAGAAGGCGGTCAGCACCCGCGCGACGATGGGCGTGCTCGGCGTGAACTACCTCCAGTACCAGGCCGGCCAGGCGATGACGACCGCCGCGGCGAACACCTCGGGCGCGGCCGGCACGTTCGCCGGCGCGGGGGTCGGTCTCGGCGCGGGCCTCGGCCTCGGCTACGGCATGAGCGGGCAGATGCAAGGGATGTACGGCCAGGGCGGCGGCGGCCCGGGGATGCCGTGCCCGAAGTGCGGCGCCATGGTCCCGAGCGGCAACCGGTTCTGTCCCGCGTGCGGCGCGGCGATGGGGCCGGGGGCGCCGGCACCGGCGGGGGGGCCTCCCTGCCCGAAGTGCGGGCAGCCGACCGCCCCGGGGGCGAAGTTCTGCCCGTCGTGCGGCGCGTCGCTCGCCCCGCCGCCGCCGCGCGCCTGCCCGAAGTGCAACCAGCCGTACTCGGGCTCGCCGAAGTTCTGTCCGAACTGCGGGGCCGCCCTCGGGGCCTGACCGGGGCGCTCCGCCCGGAGGAAAGGCGATGATCTACTGCACGAAGTGCGGGGCGTCCCTGCCGGACGACGCACGGTTCTGCGCGAAGTGCGGCGCGACCGTCGGCCCGGGCGGCGCCGGCGCGGGCCCCGCCCCGGCGGCGGCGCCGGCGGCCGGGCCGACCGTCGCCCCGGCGGGCGCGCAGGAGATGAAGTGCCCGTCCTGCGGCGCGCCGATCAAGCCGGTGTTCGGGGAGATGGTGATCACCTGCGAGTACTGCGGCGGCTCGGTCACTCTCGGCGGCGCAGGATGGAAGGAGATCCAGAAGCACACGATGCTCCCGCTCAAGGTGAAGGACCAGGCCGCCGCGCTCGCGGCGGTGCGCCAGTGGATCGACAACGGCTTCTTCCACCGCCACGATTTCGAGGAGTCGAAGGTCGACGAGGCGAAGCTGTCGTACGTGCCGTTCTGGGTGATGCCGGTCTCGGCGTCGACCACCTACCAGTACCAGGCGGCCGCCGCCAGCATCGGCGGGACCGTCGGCACCCTCGCCGCGGCGGAGCTGCTCGGCGGCGCGCTCGGGGGCCGACGGGGGGGGATCATGGTGATGCCGATCATGGCCGGCCCCGTGGTCAACCCGACCCGGTCGGAGACGATCAGCGGCCAGTACGAGTACCCGGTCGTCGCGGTGAAGTCGATGACCGCCTACCAGCCGAAGGACTACCAGTTCCAGCTGGCCGACCGGGCGCTGTTCGACAAGAAGACGATCCCGGACGGCACGCCGGTGCTGAACGGCGACCTCGGGGAGGACGCCGCGCACGGCGCGGCGAAGGCGTACGTCGAGCAGCTGCAGAGCGAGGCCGCGCACCGCAAGCACAGCATGGTCTCCAAGCTCGAGACGAAGGTCGACATCACCGACGGCGAGCTGCTCCACGTGCCGGTCTGGTACTTCCAGCTCGAGCGCAAGGGCGCGAAGTCGATGATCCTGATCGACGGCAACGCGGACCGGGTCATCCGGACCGTCGCGTAGGCTCCTTTCGCCTGCGCCGGCCCCGTTAAGAGCCGGCCGGCGGCTCGGCCCGGGCGCCGAACCCCGAGCGGATGCGTTCGTACCGCGGTCGCTGCAGTCGCCTCGGACCGGCCCTGCTGATCGTGGCGTGCGCGGCCGGTCTGTTAGCGGGGTCCGGGGTCCCGCGCCCGACGCCGGCGGCCCTCGGCCCGGGGGCAGCGGACGCGCCCGGAGCGAACGTTGCCGGTACGGCCGACGCAGCCGCGCTCCCGGGGGAGCGAGCGGCGTCCGCGGGGCTCGGATCCTCGGCCGGCACGACGATCGCCACCTTGCTCCCGAACTACAACGCCTCGATCGAGGGAAATCTCCCGTCCACGGTCGACGACTGGTCGGTCGGCGCACCGGCCATCGTGCCGGCGACCGACACCGTCTGGTGGCCGACGCTGCCGGTCTCCCTGAACTCCTCGCCCGCCCCGCCCAGCGCGCCGGCGCTCCTGTTCAATCTGACCTCGGACGAATTCACAGGGATCGACCCGGCCGTGTCAAACGCCTCCGCCTTCGCCTACGATCCCACGAACGGCTTGCTGTACGCGGCCGATCCGTTGACCGACAGCGTAGAGGTCGTGAACCCCCTGACCGGCGCCGCGGCCGGGACCGCGATCAAGGTGGGGTCGGACCCGTCGGCGATCGTCTACGACGGGGCTACGCAGTTCCTGTTCGTCGCGAACAAGGGCTCAGCGAACGTCACGGTGATCAACGCCGCGACGGGAACCCTGGTCGTCTCCGGGGTC
>JASHRJ010000126.1 GCA_030037395.1 Thermoplasmata archaeon | reverse complement strand
CGGTCCGCGGTGCCGGAGCGCGGGGCGGCCGCCGGCGGCGGGGCCGGGGCGGGCTCCCGGGCCGGTGGCGTCGCGGGTTCCGGAGACGGGGTCCGGAGCCCTTCGGCCGGGGGGGAAGGCGTGGCGGAGACCCCCGGCGCCGGCGGAGGACGATCGGGATGGGTTGCGACCGCGGGGGCGACCCCGGGAGCGCCGGGGTCGGCGGGCACCGTGGCCGGCACCAGCCCGAGCACCTCCTCGAGCTGGCGGACCAGCTCCGTCGGGGGGGGCGGCAGCGAGGGGCGGAACCCCCCTCGGGCCCGGTCGGCCCGCGCCACGACCCGCTGGAGCGCCTGCGCGCTCTCCTTTGACCAGCCGGCCGCCGGCGCGGCGGGAGCGGCGTCCAGGTTCGCGAGCGAAACGGTCATCGACCCGAGGCGGGCAAGATGGGCGGCGACGTCCGGGGCCGTCCCGGCCCGGGCCGCGCGCAGCGCGCCCTCGACCTCCCGCCGCATCGGCGACACGTCGACGCCAAGCAGGAGGAGGTCGCGGACCTCCTCCGCGAGGGTCTCCCGGGGCCCTTCGGGGCGGAGCGCGACGGCGAGCGCCGGCTCGACGATCCGCCGCGTGTCCCTCGAGATCGTCGCGTCGAGGTTGACGTCCATCCCCTTCGTCCCGATCCGGTACGGGTGGAGCCGGACGTCGTGCGAGCTGCCGCGGAACTTCTCCACCCCGATCGCGCGGGCCGTGACCCCGTCGACCTCCCAGCGGAACAGGCGCACCTCGCCCCGCGCGAGCGTCCGCTCGGGCGTTTCGGCGTCCTCGAGCGGGGACTCCACCGTCAGCAGCGTCGTCGTCCGAAGGTCGGCCAGGAACCTCAGGAACGCCTGGGCGCCGACGATCGGATCGAACCCCTTCATGCAGAAGTACTGCAGGGCGGTCAGCGAGTCGATCACGAGGCGCGCGTACCCGTGCTTCTGGACCTCGCTGCGGAGCATCTGCTCGAGCGCGGTGCCGGTGACCTCGACGCTGGAGAACTCGGGGGTCTGGCGGATCTGGTCCCCGATCTCGGAGAAGCGTACGACGTGGCGGACCGCCGCGATGTCCTTGAACGGGACCCGCTCGTAGCGCATCACGTCGGGGATCGCATCGAACACCTCGACCCGGTCGAGCTCCGGGCGCAGGCCCCGATGGTTGTACCGGGCCTCGTTCGGAGGCTCCTCGATCGTCACGTACAGGCTCCGCTCCCCGCGGCGGACCCCCTCGCAGAGGAACTGGAGCGCCAGCGTCGTCTTGCCGGTGCCGGACGGGCCGACGATGAGGTACGGCCGGTGGGGGACGAGCCCCCCCTCGAGCATCCGGTCGATCTCGGCGACGCCCGTGGAGACCCTCGGCTCAGGGCGGTGAGGATCGGCACGCGACGGCGACACTTCGGCTTCCGCGCGGCGCCGGGGGGCGGGGCGCGCAGGGTAGGATGGTCCGGTGGGACTCAAGAACCTTCGCCACCGCTCGCGGCGCCGCGGGGCCGGGGGGACGGCCGACGCCGGCGGCCGACGCCCCGGTCGGCGAGCCTAGGCGAACGTCAGCCACGACTCGCGCCCGGCCAGGCGGCCCTCGGTCGCCGCCGCGTACCGCGCCTGCAGCCGGCGGGTGATCGGGTACTCCCCGGTGCCGATCGGCCGCCCGTCGACCTCCCGGATCGGGGTGATGCCCGCGGCGGTCCCGGTGTAGAACACCTCGTCGGACGTGAACAGCTCCTCGCGGGTGAAGTCGTTCCGCCGGAACACCAGCCCCTCGTCGGCGAGGAACTGGATGACGGTGTCGCGGGTGACCCCCCGGAGGATGCCGGAGCTCGCCGGCGGGGTGCTCACGACGTCGTGCTTCACGCGGAAGATGTTCTCTCCCGGGCCCTCGGAGACCATGCCGGCGGAGTTGAGCAGGATCGCCTCGTCGTACCCCGCCGCGACCGCCTCCATCTTCGCCAGCGCCGAGTTCGCGTAGTTCGCCGCGCACTTCGCCTGCGGGGGGAGCATGCGCGAGTCGACCCGGGTCCAGCTGGAGACGAGCGCCCGCACCCCCCGCCGCTGCCCCTCCTCGCCGAGGTACGCCCCCCACGCCCACATCGCGACGGCGACCTGCACCGGCGCCTTGGTCGGGTCGAGGCCCATCTCGCCGTACCCCGAGAAGGCGATCGGGCGGAGGTAGGCGGTGCCAAGCCCGTTCGCCCGGACCAGGTCGACGCAGGCCTGCCGGAGCTCTTCCGGCCGGAACGGGATCCTCATCCGGTAGATCTTCGCGCTGTTCAGGAACCGCTCGAGATGCTCGTCGAGCCGGAAGATCGCCGGGCCCCGGGGCGTGGCGTGGCAACGGATCCCCTCGAACACGGCGTAGCCGTAGTGGAGCGCGTGCGTCAGCACGTGGACCTTTGCCTCCGGCCAGGGGACCAGCTGCCCGTCGAGCCAGATCTTCGGAAGCGCACGGATCGCGACCATCGGCGGGCGGAGGCGACGTGCGAGGATAAACCGTGGCGGCGGCGCCCGCGTCAACGGAGCTTGACGGCCGGCTCATCCCCTCGCCCCCGCCGCCCGCCCGGCGTCGCGCCTCGCAAGGACTATTACGGCCGAGCCGCCGGCGGGGTCCGTGCGTTCCCCCTCCCCCGCGGGCCTCGCGCGGATGGTCGCCCTCGCGGCGGAGCTGCCGACGGCGCTCGTGCGGGGGTTCCGCGCAGGGCGGGAGCTGGACGCCCCGCCGGTCGCCGGCGAGCGGCCGGTGTTCGCCGCCGGGATGGGCGCCTCGGGCGTCGCCGCCGAGCTCG
>JASHRJ010000125.1 GCA_030037395.1 Thermoplasmata archaeon | reverse complement strand
GCCCGCGAGCAGGCGATACCGATCTCGGGAGTGACCGTCCCCGGCCGACCCCCACGGTGGACATGGGTCCAGCCTGCGAGCAGCGGCCGGTAGGGAAACGTGTCCTCGAACCGATCCACGCGGAAGCTCTTGCGAGCCCCGCATCCATCGCAGATGGCCGTTACCTCGTACGCCACGAGCAGCTGGAGGACCCGTAGGGTCAAAGTCCTGGTGGCCGCACCCCTGCGCCGCCCGACAGCCTCCTCCGTCCGAGCGGTCCCGGACCGGTCAGAGGTCGTGTCATACCCCAGCTAGAGAGCGGAGCGTCCTTCGGTCTGGCGACGAAACAGTTCAAGGAGGCGCGGATCCTTGCGGGCCTCGGCGTACAGCGGTGAGTACAGCAGCTCGAGCAGCGGGAGGACCTTGAGACGGAGCGCCTCTTCCATCGAGGCGATGAACTGGTCGACCTCGCCGAGCGCGTACTGCAGGAAGCCGATGAAGAACACGACCATCTCCCCCTGCTGGGCCCTCTCCTGGAGCCGCTCGATCGCCCGACGGGCCGACGCCGGGTCCCCCTGGCGGACCGACAGCAACCCCCGGTACATGATCGACCACGGGCTGCTGGGCCGGACCTGCTCCAGCACGCGGACCGACGCCTCGGCCTTGGCGAGATCGCCCTTGCCCAGGTAGTACTCGCACGTGTGGGCGTTCGTCCGGAAGCGGATCCGGGGCTCGGTGGCCTTCCAGAACGCCAGCGCGTCCGCCTCCCGACCGGAGTACGCCAGGGCCCGGCCGAGGAAGGAGAGGACGTTGATGTCGTCGGGGTCGAGCTGACGCGCCGCTTCCAGCAGCCGCACCGCCTCGTCGATCCGGCCGAGCCCGGCCGCGAGCTGGGCCAGCCACCGGTACGGGTCGGCGAGGCTCGGGTTCAGCTCCATCGCCCGCCGGGCCTCCCGCTCGCACTCCTCGAAACGGTCGGTGCCCAGGCAGAGCCCTGCCAGGACCGAGTGCGCCTCCGCGATCCGGTCGTTGAGCTCGAGCGCGCGTCGAAGCTCGCGGGCGGCCCGGTCCTCCGCCTCCTGGAAATGCACCACGCCCTCCGTCGCGAGCCACAGGAGCGTCTCGGCCAAGCTCACGCGCGCTCGGGCAAAGTTCGGGTCGCGGGCGACCGCCGCCTCGAACAGCGCCAGCGCGCCGCGGATCGACTCGGTCGAGCCCTTCGCCGCGAACAATTGGCGCCCCCGGAGGAACCCCTCGTACGCCTCCATGTCCGCGGTCTCCGGCGCGGACGGGGGGAGGGGGAGCCCCGCGCCGGGGGGAGCGCCGGTGAGATGGGTGGCGACCGCCCCGGTGACGTGGCCGGCGATGTCGTCCTGGATCGCGAAGATGTCGTCGAACGGCCGGTCGTAGCGCATCGACCACAGCTGCGCCTCCGTCTGGGTGTCGACCAGCTGGACGGTGACCCGAAGACGGTTGCCCGCCTTGCGCACGCTCCCCTCCAGCGCCGTCCCGACGTTGAGCTCCGCGCCGACCTCGCGGATCGACTTGGGGGAACCCTTGTACCGTTGCACCGAGGTCCGAGCGATGACCCGAAGGCTTGGCACCTGGGCGGTGCGGGAGATCAGCTCGTCGGTCAGGCCGTCGGCGAAGAACTCGTCGTCGGGCTCCGAGCTCAGGTTCGCGAACGGCAGCACGGCGAGCCGGGGGACCGCCGTCCCCGCGGCGGCGGGCGCGGACGGCGGGCGCCGGGTGCCGCCGAGGACCACCCGGAAGATCTCCATCGGCCGCTCCACGTTCTTGAGCGACCGCGGGCCCATCCCCTCGAGGACGAGCGGGAGCTTGTTCCGGACCTGCTCGTAGACCGTCGCCGATACGCAGATCCCGCCCGGGTCGGCCAACGGCTCGATCCGGGAGGCGACGTTCACCGCATCGCCGACGACGTCGCCGTCCTCCTCGACGACGTCCCCGGCATGGATCCCGATGCGCAGGACGATCGGGCCGGTGGCGCCGGCGGCCCCGTTGCGCTCCTGCAGCGCGCGCTGGATGTCGACCGCGCAGCGCACGGATTCCACCGCGCTCGCGAACTCGACCAGGAAGCCGTCGCCGAGCGACTTGACCTCGCGTCCGCCAAAGCGGGCGAACAGCGGGCGCATCAGCGCCTGGTGCTCCCGACGCAGCCCGAGCGCCGCCTCCTCGTCCCGCTGGCCGAGCCTCGTGAAGCCGACCAGGTCGGTGAACATGATGGCGGCGAGGCGTCGTCGCGGGGCCACGGGGCGTGAACGGACCACGTTAGATTAAGCCGAGGACCGTGCGAGGACCCCTTCGGGCGAGCGCTCCGCGGCGCCGCCCGAGCGGCGACCTCCGTAGGGCGCTCGCCAGCGGGTCATCGGCCGGGGGTGGTGGAACGCTGCCGGTTGCCCCGACCGCGGGCGGGATCCGGGAGAGCGACCCGCCGGGTCGGCTCGCCGCAGGCGCCCGTGGGCGGACGGCTGCCGTGCGGCCGCTCCCCCTCCCGGGCTTGTCGGGCGAGGCGGGCTCGCGGGGGGATCACCCCGTGCGCCAACCGAGCCGGGACGCCATCGTCGTGACCGCGTCGTCGAACGCCTTCGGCATAGAGAGGTTGAGGAGGTGGTCGGCGCCCGCGACGAGGTCCACCTTGCACCCCGGGATGCCGCGGGCGAGGAAGTTCGCGCAGTGCGGCATCGCCGGATTGTCCCGGTCTCCCACCAGGATCTGCGTGGGCACGCGGACCTCCCCGAGCCGTCCCGCGGCCGGCGGTCCCTGCCGCCGTTCGAACTGGCCAGACCGCTCCTCGAACACCTCCTTCGCGTTCTCCCGGACCATCGTCCGGAAGAGCTCGAGCGCCCTCCCGCTGAGGGCGGAGGCCCACAGCTGGCGGAGCGCCTCCGTCGCGTCGTCCAGCCGCCCGGCGGCCCAGGCATCCGACGCGGCCTTGGAGAGCGTCTCGTCGCGCTCGAAGGTCGCCTTCCCGCCGGGGACGTGATCGTAGTCCATCCCCGAGTAGCCAGGGGCGATGAGCAGGAGGCCGCCCACCCTCTCCGGCCGGGCGAGCGCGAGGTCGAGTGCGATCTTCCCCCCCATGCTGGGGCCCACTACGAGCGGTCGCTCCAGGCGCAGGTGGTCGAGGAGGGAAAGAAGGTCCTGGACCGGATAGAACTCCGAGGTCGCCGCGGGGGAGCGGCCGTACCCTCGAAGGTCGTATCGGGCGACGTGGTGGTCCTTGGCGAGCTCGGCGAACTCGCGGTCCCACATCCTACGGTCCGCGATGCCCTCATGCAGGAGGACGATCGGCGAGCCTCGTCCGGCTTCCTCGTAGGCGATCTTGCCTCCGGCGACGTCGAGGGTCATTTCCCGCATGCCGTGCCTCGCCCCTGAGGAGGGGGGGCGCGCAATATAGCACGCGCCGGGGTGCTGAAACGCCCCGGAACGGACCGGCCGGTCCGCCGCGCCGCTTCCCGCGGGGGCCCGCGTGGCGACGGGGCCGGTGCGACCGGGACGTGGACGCGCGGCTCGTGCTTCCGAGCTATGGGCCGAGCAGCGTCCGGCACACCGGCCCTGAACCGAGGAGCGCTCCCCTCTCTCGGGCGCTGGGCCCTGGAGGGACCGGTCCCGGCTCCCTGAACACCCGGGCGCGTCGGCGGATCCGGGGTCCGGCACGCCAGCCCTGAAATAGCCGGACGTCCCCCTCCGCGAGGCGGGAGGCGGGACGGTGGCCCTCGACGATTGGTTCCTGCTGGAGGTGGGGCTTCTCATCCTCGCCCCCGTGGTCGTCGGCCCGTTCGTCGTCAAGTGGGTGGGAGACCGCGAGAAGCGCCTCGGTGCCAGCCCGGCGCGGGTCCGGGGGCTCCACGTGGCGCTCACCGTCGCGTGGATCGCCGTCGCGGCCGCGGGGGTCGTCCTGGTGCTCGGGCCGATCAGCTTCCTCTCGACCCTAACGTTCTCGGCGATCGGCGGGATCGCCGTGACCCTCGCGCTCACGACCACGCTGCAGAACATCGTCTCCGGAGTGATCCTCCTGGGGCAGCGGTCGCT
>JASHRJ010000124.1 GCA_030037395.1 Thermoplasmata archaeon | reverse complement strand
CTGAGCGTCATCGATCTCCAGGGGGACTTCCTGACCTCCTGCTACTCGGCGTCGACCGGCTGCGTCATCCCGTGGTGGCAGCTGCTGTTCCCGGGGTTCGCGCTGTTCCTGTTCGCCATCAGCGTCAACCTCCTCTCCGACGGGATCCGAGACGCCCTCGATCCCCGGCTGCGGCGGTAGGATCCGGCGGGGCCAGGGCCGAGGCGCCCCCTCGGGGCGTGAACGCGACATCCTCCGGCCATCCCCGGTCCGGGAGGGCGGGTCCCGACGCCGGGCGGGAGCGGAAGGCCGGGCTCGGTCGAACTAGTCGGGAAGCTCGGCGGCGATCACCGTGACGTTGCCGCCGAAGCTGGAGACGAAGACGTTCCCCTCGGCTGCCGCGAAGGCGACGCCGTCCGGATTGCCGGCGATCGCCACCGACGCCTCGACCCGGTCCGAGATCGTGGAGATCACCGTGAGGTTGCCCGGCGCGTCGTTCGCGACGAACACCTCGTGCAGCGGCGCGTCGAACGCCATGCCGCCCGGACCGCCCGGCTCCCCCCGGACATCGATCGTCGCGATCACCGTGTCGGTCCTGTCGGAGATCACCGAGACGGTGCCCGAGCCGTAGTTCGCCACGTAGATGCGGTGATCCGGCTGGTCGTAGACGAGCGCGTACGGGTCCAGCCCCACCGTGACGGACGCGACGACCTCGTCGGTCGCCGCGGCGACCGCCGTGACGGTGCCGACGGCGCCGTTCATGGAGGAGACGAAGAACTCGTGGACGGACGGGTCGTAGGCGATCGCGTACGGCGTCCCGCGGACGTTCACCTCGCCGACGACCGTGTTCTTGGCTGCCGAGATGATCGCGACGTTGGCCGAGATCGCGTTGGTGACCAGCAGCTGGCCCCGACCGGGGTTCAGCGCGATCCCCTGCGGTCCGACCCCCACCGGGATGTTCGCGACGACGGCGTCGGTCTTGTCGGAGATCACCGTGACGTTGTCGGAGAGGTAGTTCACGACGAACAGCTCGTGGCGGCCGGCGTAGTAGAGCACCACCACGGGGCCCTCGCCCACCTTGATCGTGGAGACCACGGTGTCGGTGACCGCGGAGATCACCGAGACCGTGCCGTTCGCGTTGTCCGCCACGAACACCTCCTTCGTGGACGGGTCGTACGCCGACCCCTCCGGACCCTGCCCGACGCCGACGGTCCCGAGGATCGAGGGGGTCGTCTCGGAGATCGCGGTCAGCACGTTCGAGCCCGAGTCCGCCACGATGATCTGCTTGCCCGCCGGGTCGTAGGCGATCCCCTCCGGCGCGCTGCCGACCGGGACCGTCGCGACGACCGCGTCGGTCTTCGGCGAGACGATCGTCATGTTGTTGGCGGTCGGGTCCGACACGAACAGCTCGCGGGTGGAGGTGTCGTAGGCCAGTAGGGCGGGGCTGCTCGGGAGCCCCACGGTACCGACCACCGAGTCCGTTCGGTCCGAGAGGAAGCTCAGGTTCTGGGAAAGGTAGTTCGCCACGACGACCTCGTGCTGCGCCGGGTCGTAGGCCACGCCGTACGGCTCGCCTCCGACCGAGACGTTGGCGAGGACCGCCCCCGTCCGCGCCGACAGCACGCTCGTATCGTTCGCGCCGGAGTTGGCGACGAAGATCTGGCTCACCTCGGGGTCGTAGGCGATCCCCTCGGGTCCCCAGCCGACGGTGACGCTCCCGACGACCTTGTTCGTGAGGTCGGAGATGATCGAAACGTTGTTCTCCTCGGAGTTCGCGACGAACACCTCGTTCTTCAGCGGGTCGTAGGCGAGGCAGCACGGGCCGGCGCCGACGGTGATCGTCGCGACCACCGAGTCGTTCTTGAGGTCCGAGATCACGCTCACGGAGTCGGTGAGGTAGTTCGCGACGAACACCTCGTGACGGGCCGAGTCGTAGGCCAGCCCGCTCGGACCCCCTCCGACCGTCACCGAGCGCACGGTGGCGCCCCCGGCGCCGGTCAGCACGGTCACGTTGCTCGAGTTGTAGTTCGCCACCAAGAGGTCCTTCGTGCCGGGATCGTAGAGCACCCCCGTGGGCGCCGAGCCGACCCCGATCGAGTACCCCACGTCGTGCGACCAGGCCTCTGCCGGCGAATCCCCGTGGGTCGCGGTCGGGGCGAGGGCCGACGGCAGGTGGGAGATCGAGCCGAACGCGGCGTGGGAGGCGGTGGCGAGGAACTGCCCCGCGAGCCCCCCCGCTCCGAGCATCGCGAGCGCGGCGACGAACGTAAGCGCGCCGCGGACACCTCGGCGAGGGCGACGACGACGGGCCATCGGGGTACGTCCAGCGAACCGCCCACTGGTTCTTAAGGCTACTAGGCGCGGGACGCCCCGGCCCGCGCCGGCCGCTTCGGCATCGTAGGTAGGGTCGGGACCTGGGCCGATGCCGGGTGCGAGCCGGCCGGTCCCGCAGCCCCGAGAGGAGCGGCCCGCGAGGTGCGTCAGTATATTACGCTTATGATAGGAATATATACAGTGCTAGCCTCTGGCTAGCTGTCTCGCGACGGCGGGTCGCTTGCGGGGAGCCGACCGTGCAGATGCTCACGTTCGTGGCACGGCGGGCTCTGCTCATTCCTCCCGTGCTGATCGGCGTCGTCACGATCACCTTTGTCCTGTTCACCGCCTTGCCGGTCCAGTATCAG
>JASHRJ010000019.1 GCA_030037395.1 Thermoplasmata archaeon | reverse complement strand
CGCGAGATCGGCCTGCGGCACCCGGTCCTCGAGCACGGGTTCGTCGTTCTGGTCGACTACATGGGGGACGACGCCGCCATCGTGCAGGCGGCGCGCGTCTCCTACGGCCGGGGGACCAAGACGGTGCGCGACGACCGCGGCCTGATCCGCTACCTGCTGCGCCACCGCCACACCACGCCGTTCGAGATGGTCGAGCTGAAGTTCCTCGTCCGGCTCCCGATCTTCGTCGCCCGCCAGTGGATCCGGCACCGGAGCGCCTCGACCAACGAGTTCAGCGCACGGTACTCGATCGTGCCGGACGAGTTCGAGGTCCCCCCGCCGGACGAGGTGCGCCACCAGTCGGCCCGCAACCGCCAGGGGCGCGGCGAGGCGCTCCCCGAGGCGGTCGTGGCCCGCTTCCGGGAGGACCTGCAGCGCGTGGGCGAGGAGGCGTACGCCGCGTACGGCCGGGCGCTCGAGGCCGGCGTCGCCCGGGAGACCGCGCGCCTCCTCCTGCCGGTCTCCTACTACACGCAGTGGTACTGGAAGGTGGACCTGTGGAACCTGTTCCACTTCCTCTCCCTCCGCCTCGACCCCCACGCCCAGGAGGAGATCCGCCTCTACGCCGCGGAGGTCGCGCGGCTTGGGAGGATCGTCTGCCCGATCGCCTTCGAGGCGTTCGAGGAGTTCGTCCTGGACGGCACGACGTTCGGGCGGCGGGAGCAGCTCGCGCTCCGGAGCCTCCTGGCCGGGGCGACCCCGGAGGCCGCCTGCCGGGATGCCGGCCTGGCGCTCGCTCGGGAGGATGGCCGGCCGCTCACGAGCGGGGAAGGGGTGGAGTTCCTCGAGAAGCTCGCCCGGCTCCAGGGGACCCTGCCGGAGCGCCCGTAGCAGGCCGAGCTCAGAACTCCGGGTCCGGACCGGCCTGCAGCGTGAAGCCGGGGCGGGGCGCGAACGGCCGCACGGGGCCGGCGAAGCGCGCCGGGGAGACCGGTCCGAGGGGACCGTCCTCCCCACGCGGTCCGTCGACGATCTCGTCGGCGAGCCACGCCGCTGCGGCGCCGGCCCGCATCACGCCGAACCCGTTGAACCCGGTGAGGACGTACAACCCCTCGACCCCCGGTACGGCGCCGACGACCGGCCGCCGGTCCGGCGTCGCCACGCAGACGCCGGCCCACGCCCGGACCAGCCGGAGGTCGGTCCACCCCGGTAGGCGGTCGCCGAAGCAGCTCGCCAGGTGGCTCACGAACTCGGGGTCGCCGGTCGGGCGGAACCGGTCCGGGTCCGCTTCCACGCGCTCGGTGCCGTCCCCTGCCAGGAGGCGGCCGTGCTCCTCCGGCCGGCCGTAGACGTCCGTGTCGAGGTCGTGGAACGACGGGAGGTCGTCCGGGACCCCGGGCTCCGGCTGGAGGACCGCCGCCTGGGTCCGGTACGGGGCGAGCGGAAGGGGGGCTCCGCTCGCCGCGAGCAGCGCCTTCGACCAGGCGCCGGCGGCGACGACGGCGATCCGGGCCCGGTCGCCGGTCCGTTCCGACCAGCGCCAGCTGCCCCCCTCGCGGGCCAGCCGGTCCACCGGGGGGATCGACCGCCAGTCGACCCCCTGCTCCCGCCCCTCGGCCAGGTACGCCGCCGTCAGGTCGCTTGGGGTGACGACCGCGTCCGACGGCGCGAAGGCGGCGGCCGCCACCCCCGTGCTCCGTAGCGGCGGCAGGCGGCGCTCCAGCTCGCTCGCCCCGACCGACCGCACGTCGACCCCCCACGCGCGGAGCTCCTCGGTCCGTGCTTCGAGGGCGGAGGCGATCCGGGAGGAGGCCGCCCACCGCAGGAACCCGTTCGTCCGGTAGGCCCCGGGGGCCCGGCGGGCGGCGAGCCCCGCGTACTCCTCCTTCGACCGCTGGACCGCCCGGACGTCCCAGCGGTTCCACATCTGCTCGCTGACGATGCCGGCCGCCCGGCCGGTCGCTCCCGCCGCGGGGGTGCGGCCCTCGATCCCGACGACCCGTCCGATCCGGCGCCGGGCCAGGTGGGAGGCGGCCGCCGCCCCGGCGATGCCGGCGCCGACGACCACGACGTCGGCCGGAGGGCCTGCCACGGGCGACGGAGCGGCCCCCGGGTTAATACTGCGGCTTCGCGCGCTGGTAGGCGTCCCGCAGCGCCTGGGTGTCGACGTGGGTGTAGATCTGGGTGGTGGCGACCGACGCGTGGCCGAGCAGCTTCTGAATGTAGCGGATGTCGCAGCCCCGGGAGAGCAGCGCCGTCGCGAGGGTGTGGCGCAGCATGTGCGGGGTGACCCTGCGCGGGATCCCGGCCGCCGCGGCGGACCTCCGGACGATCCGCTCGACGGTCACGGGCCCGATCGCGAACAGCCGCTCGGGGGACGCCCCGCCGACCGGGCGCTCGGTGAGGTACCGATCGATCGCCGCCCGGGTCCGGTCCTCGAGCACCACCTCGCGGTCCTTGTCCCCCTTGCCGCTCCGGACATGGAGGACGTTCCGCTCGAACTCGATGTCCTCGAGCCGGAGGTGGCACAGCTCCCCCACCCGGAGCCCGCCGAAGGCGAGCACGTGGACGAGGGCGCTGTCGCGGGCCGAGCCCTTGACCACCTCGAGGAGGCGATGCACCTCCTCCTCCGAGAGGTACCGGGGGAGCCGCTCGGGCCGGCGGGGCGGCTCGAGCCCGTCGGCCGTGGGGAGCCCGTGGCTGCGGAACAGGCAGGCGAGCCCGCGGATGGTCGTGTACAGGGAGTTCTTCGAGTAGTGCCGCTGGAGGACCAGGTACTCCCGGAACGCTTCGAGGTCCCTCGGGGTCACCTCGTCCAGCGGCTTCTGGGCGAAGGCGAGGAACGTCCGCGCGATGTGGCCGTACTGCTTGACGGTGCACGGGCTCCGCTCCTGGGCCTGCAGCGTCCGTTGGAACCGCTCGACCAGGTCGGTGACGCTGAACGCCGGCGTGCCGACCGGGCGGAAGCGAGGCCCCCGGACCCGGCGCTCCAGCTCCGGCGAGCGGGGTCCCGTCGCCGAGGAGGCCATCGGCGCTCGCTGGCCGGGGTGCGCCTAATAATCGTATGCGCGCAGTGGAACGCCGGGCGTCGCCCGTTGCTCAAATACGCCGCGCGGCTCGCGCGGGCGTGCGGTGCTCGGCGTGCTCACGCCCGGCCGTCGTCGACCTGCCGTACCGCCGCGACCACCTGTGTGGCACGCACCTCGCGCGCTCGGTCGAGGAGCGGTTCCGGCGCGAGATGCACCGCCAGCTCCCCGGGGTCGCGACCGGCACGATCGCGGTCGCCCTCTCCGGCGGAAAGGACTCGACGGTCGCGCTCGCCCTCGCGCACCGGTACTTCGGCCGACGCCCGACGGTGCGGCTCCTGGCGCTCAGCGTCGACGAGGGGATCGACGGCTACCGCTCGGCGACGCTCCGGGCGGCCGCCGAGCTCACGCGACGGCTCGGGATCGAGCACCGCGTGGTCCGGGCGGATCGAGCGCTGGGCACGACCACCGACCGGCGCGCCCGGGAGCTCCCCGGGATCCCGCCCTGCTCGTTCTGCGGCGTCTGGCGGCGCCAGCTCCTGAACCGGGCGGCCCGCGAGAGCGGCGCCGACGCCCTCGTGCTCGGGTTCAACCTGGACGACCTCGCGCAGACGGTCCTCATGAACCTGGTCCGGGGGAATCTGGATCGGCTGGCGCGGATGGCGCCGCACCGGGTCCGGCAGCCCGGCCTCGTCCCTCGCGTCGCGCCGCTCGCCGGGGTCCCGGAGCGGGAGGTGTACCTGTACGCGGTCTCCTCCGGGCTCCCGTTCGACCACGGGGAGTGCCCGCACGCCGACCGGGCCCTGCGGAACCGGTTCCGGGAGGTCGTCTGGCAGCTCGAGGAGGCCCAGCCGGGGACCCGGCAGTCGTTGCTGCGGACCCACGAGCGCCTCGTCCGTGCCTGGCTCGCGCAGGGACCGCCCTCCGGGCCGCGGCGGTGCGCGGGGTGCGGCGAGCCGGCGTCCGGCGAGCTCTGCCGCGCCTGCGCGTTCCTGCG
>JASHRJ010000018.1 GCA_030037395.1 Thermoplasmata archaeon | reverse complement strand
TCCGGGAGTCGCCCACGTCGGAACGGTATAGGTGCACACGAATCCGCCCATCGAATCCAGTGTGATCAGAGGGTTCGCGTTGTAGTCGCAGTCCGAACCGCCGGTCGGTGTGATCAGCTGCCCATCGAAGTAGACGACCGCCGCCGAGGGATAGGGGCTGAACCCGGAGCCCGTGACCGTGAAGTTCGTCCCGATCGGCCCTTGAGCCGGACTGAGGGAGATCTCGGGCGTCACGCTGAACGAAGTGGAGGCCCGGTTCAAGTTGGCGTCGGTCGCCACCACGTTCTGCCCACCCTCGTCCCCGTTCGGCGCTATCGGCACCGTAAACGTGCACGGGGTCGAGCTTGTCGCCGGGAAGCTGCCGGTCCCGTTCGTGGAGCAGGTCGACGCCACCGGTTTACCGTCAAAAGTGAAGCCGACCGCCACGTCCATCCCGAAGCTCGACCCGGTGGCGCTCACTACGCTTCCGGGGTCCCCGGCCGGTAGGTCTAGCTTGAGAACAGGGGCAGCGGGGCTCTCCGTCAGCACGAATCCCGCGCCCGCGCAGTCCGAGTCTCCGTCGACCCCCCAGAACTCGTAGTTCCCCGGGGAGTATCCCGTCGGGACCGAAACGGTCGCGTTGAACTCGCCCAACGGTGGGCTCGCCTCCTGCGTCCCCACCAGCACGCTGGACGAACCGTTTGGATCGGCCCAATAGATCGAGGTGTTTCCTCCGGTAGAGAATCCCTGACCTTGCAGCGTCACGGAGGAGCCCGCGGTCCCGGTCGCGGGTTCCGGCGAGCTCACGTTGAGGCTTGCGGACCACGATAGGCACCCGATCGAGCCGGGTGGCACGCCCGTGAGCGTGAACGGAGCGTTCGCGCAGGTTGCGTTCGGCGTGTAGTTCTCTAGCGACCAGAATTCGTAGGACCCGGGAACGAACGGACTCGTGGCGTTCCTCGCCGGCACGGTGACGTTCACGTAGAAGTCTTCCGGACTCCCCGCGGGAACGGTCGTCAGATAGAGCAAGGAGTCGCCCGAGAAGTTGGCCATCCAGAGCGTGAAGGAGCCTAGAGGACCCGAGGTCCTGTTGTAGTACCCCGAACCCTCGAGCTCGAACACCGTGCCGGCAATTCCGTCCGCCGGATCCGGATGGACCACGGCGAGGGCCGACCCGTAACCTACGCAATTGAACTGGGGAGGCGGCGTCGGGGACGTGACCGAGACTCGCTCTCCCAAAGAGGCTGCCGACGCAGCCCCGGGGCTGGGGGACGGCAGGGCCGCGGCGAGCATGGCGACTACCGTGATGAGGATCGCGCCGGCGAGGAGCGTCGGCGTGCACGCCGACCGACACGAATCGCGCCCCGGGCGTCCCGACGGCCTCGGCACGCTAGGAGCTACCTGCCTCTGACGCCGAGAGGTGGCTGCGACGGCTACTCGACAATACCCTCTCCTGTCATCCTTCGCGCCCGGGCCGGATTTGACGACCTCACCGGAAACGGCTCGGTGGATATAGAGCACCGGTCCCCGCCAGGAATGACAGGAGTCCCGGCCTCGATCCGGATTCGGCGAAGCGGAGGGACCCCATGCCTGCCAACATGGTCCGTGTTCGAGCACGTGGCGCGTACCCCCGTAGATTCCGGCAGGTATCCTGGTGGGAGTTTGGGGGAGGTAGCGAGGTAGCCGAAACCCACGATAGCGCCCGAGTCTTGCGGCCGGGCGAGAAGGTCCCATGACGACGAAGAGGATCTGGAGCGGCGATGAGAAGATGGCGGGTAACGCGGCAGGCCGCTGCGCGCAGCGTCGTCGCGGTAGTACCGCTAACCCAATCGTTACCCCGGGATTGAACAAGCCAGAAATGCCTGAGCGTTAAGGCTTGATATTTCCAGGTAACATGCGTGGAGCGGGGATGGGAGATTAGGGGTGGGAACGATGGGGATCTCGAATCAGCTGTCGTGGATGGCCGATGGGGAGGAGCTGAAGGGGGAGTTCGCCCAGGCAAGCCTCTCCCTCCCCACAACGACCAAGCAGCCGATAATCGGTATGGCCGGTAAGGTGCAGCTGGGAAAGTACCAATTCCTCAGCACACCCGAGCTTATCTTGACCAACTCCAGGCTAGTATTCCTAGAGAAGTCGGGGGGGGCGAGGACCCAGGCAATCTTCAGTCCCCTGTTCCTCCGGTGGTACCTTCCCCACATCCGCGCGCAGAATGTCCCTTCCACCCTGCACCCGGACCCGGTTGCCCGGCTTAGGCTGTTGTGCCTCCCTCAAGGCACCGCGGACGATTGGGTCGGCGGTTGGGGAGGAAGCAATTTCTTTCGAGTGGTCTTCGCAGCGTCCCGGTCCGAAGGACTCCTCGGACCCAAGTCAGAGCTCGAGTTGTCGACGATTCAGTTCCGCCCTCCGGAAGCGATTCAGCGCCTTGGAGCGCGCGGAGGTTTCCTGAACGGAGTCACGGCCAGGCAATTCTCGAAATTGCCGGTGTTTAGTCCGGTCGAGGAACTGTATCTCAAGGTTCACGACGGTGCGCAATTAGACCAAATTGTCGCCGCTGTCACCTCCGGTTCGGTAGGAATGAGTGCATACATCGCAGACACCGAGTCCTTCAGCCGAGACTACTACGCTGACCCGCAACCTGACCTCCTTGGTTTCCTTTCAGCCGAGCAGGCACGGACGGCGGGGATAGCCGCCTCAGCGACCGCGTCCCGGCTCGATACGAGTCCGCCAGCAGCGAACGCTGAGGGTGCAAGTGTGCCGTCGCCCGCCCCGGACGGCCCCCCACGGCCGATTCCGCAGGCCACGCTTCTTGATCTTAGGCGTCGGGTCATCATGCTTCGAGCCGGCCCGATGTCGGCATCGGAGTCTGAGCGGGAGCAATTGAAGCTCGAGCTCCAGACGCGGTCTCAGTCCGCACTCCCCAACGATCGGGCCAACCTAGCAGAACTCTTGTCCCTCCTCGGTTGAACCCTTCCAGACCGTACCCTGGCTGTGCAAATGGTCGTACGTCGGGTAGGCTCTGCGACGCCTATGCAGTCTCCGCGGGGCGACAAAGGCTTTGCCCGAACCGACACCCGGCGCCTCGGGCCAGGCCCTGCGTCTAGCCCAGGGCATCTACTTCAGCCGGGCGATCCCGTTCTCCAATAGGGTGGCCACTGCACCCAGCGCGCACCCCAAGAAGGCCTGCCTCCTCAGTGGGACTCGGTCCCTCCTGTGGGCTGATTCCCTGCTCGGGATCGTTCGCGGATCGAAGGAAGGTCTGCGCGAGCATGACGCTCTCTTCCGGGGAAAGATGGTCACCTTCGTAGAAGTACGACGTTATCCCGATCACGCTGAATAACGCACCAGTGAGGCCGAGGTAGGCGGACTGGGAAGCCGCCAAGTGCGACGATACCCTTCCTCGCAGGTTTTCCGCAAGCAGGAAGAAGACGAAGGCGCCCTGCATTGTGACGGTCACCTGAGCCCGGATCTCCGGACTCCAATCTTGCCAGAGCCTCCAAATCGCAAGAACGAAAGCGGTGGTAAACAGCGCCGCCGCTCCATACGCGGCAGTCAGGGAGAGGTCCCCAATGGCATGCGGATCGTTTTGAGCATATCCCCACCAGAACAGCATGACCACGAACGAGACGGCCAGAGTCAACGAAAGGACCACCCTGTCTCCGGAAAAAGCCCCCAAAATTCCAAACAGGACCGCGAGCCCGACGACCAGGACGAGCCCGCCCTCAGGCCAGAACACTCCTGCGTAAGCTGCGCCGACGACGGCACCGACGAGCGAGCGCCCCCACGAATATCCGGGACTCGCCACGAACGCGGCGCTCAGCATGGCCGCGGCGCCTCCCCCGAGCGCGAAATAGTCGGGCGTCGAGAACATCGAAGAGGGCCTGACCGACTTGGAACAACCGTGGGCGTCTACTTAGAGTCTGTCCGGCAACTTCTGCTAGTCGCCTTCGACGTGACCCTTGCGTTGCTCCCTCTCGAAGCACTTTCGGCAGAAGAAGGACCCCCCCGCGTCGTTCCAGTCCTCCGTGGTCCCGATCGTCCAGCCGGGATCCTCGAACAGCCCTCCCTCGTAGCCGAGTCGCTCGCCCATCAGCACGAGCGTCGTCGTGGCGTCGCACCCTTCTCCGCAACAGTGCACCGGCACCGTCCAGGGTGGGATGATCACACCCGGGGGGACCGACGGTTTCCTCGAGGGTTTGGGCATCAGGCGGCGGACCAGGTCCGCCCGCTTAAGCTCGAGCGGTCAGGAGGCCCCGAACGACGGCAGCGCTCGCAGCGTGATCCCCGCGCAGGCGAGTTCGGCCATCGCCCGGTAGTTCTCCGCTTTCTTCTCCCATCGCACCAAGATCCGCCGACAACGGTCCAGCCAGGAGATGGTCCGCTCGACTGCCCACCGTCGGGGTCGGCGCTTGCGGCTCCGCTGCATCCGACGGGGTTCCTCGCCGATCGGTCGGACGTGGTGGACGTAGAGGGAGGCTCGCGCCATCTCGTGGCAGAACGGGAAGTCGTACCCCCTGTCGAGGCAGAGGTGCTAGGAGACCAGCGGAGGCAGGAGGATTCTCTTCTCGAGGGACGCCTCAAAGAGCTTGGAGTCGTGGCGGTCCGTCTCCGCCACCACCAGAGCGAGGGGTACGCCTCGCTCATCGATCAGGATCGACCGCTTCGTTTCGAGCTTCCCTCGGTAGGTGGGGTTCGGTCCGGTGACCGTTCCTCCCAGAGGAGCCTTGCCGGGAGCTCCATCGAGGAGTCGCCAGGTCCAGGCGACTCGCACCTCCTTGTCGTAGGCGAGGAGCAGCTGTCACCACAGCTGTCCGAAGAGCCCCTGAGCTCGCCGCGCTTGGAAGTGCTCGTGGATCGAGCTCTTCGGACCGAGACAGCGGGTACCGCCCGCCACTGTCCGCCGGTGCGCAGCAAGAGCCAGACGCCGTCGAAGCAGCGGCGGGCGTCGGCGAACGGGCGCCCGCCCCGGGGGTGGGGACGTTCGGGGGGAAGCAAGGTAGCGATTCGCTCCCAGAGAGCTTCGGGGAGTCGGTACTCCGACGGGACGCACGATCCATCGAGGGGCACGCACACTCACCGAGACGATTCGGTCGACGCATGGTTAGAGGCAACGCGTTCTACAGGAATCCGATGGTTGCCGGACAGACTCTGAGCCCACTCCAAACCAGATTCCCCGAGCGGCCGTACCTTAGCTCTCAAGCCTGCAGCTGCGGCGGTCGCAGGTTAGGTCATCCCAAGGCGTTCTTCAGCCACGCGGGAGCCGGCCCCCTGACCCACTTGGAGGAGGTGGCTTGGCGGAGAGTGAACGCGTACCGCGCCAGCGACTTCCTAACCCGCCCCCCGTCTTCGGTCTCGAGACCGTACAGAATGGAGTACGCGGTCGAGCTATGCCGATGAAATCTGACGCGCCTGCGGAAGTCAGGGTCATGATCGACGAAGTAGGCTTCCGCGACTCGTTCAAAGAACCCGCCGGAGTCCGGCAGCAGGGTGATGTTGCCTACCGGATCCTCGTAGCACGCGTCTTCCCAGTCGAGGATCCCGGAGATCCTCCCCTCGTTCACGAGGATATGCTCCGGAGCCAGGTCTCCGTGGTTGAGGACCGGGGTCACCCGACCCTGCGCCGCTTCCGCGAGATAGGACTCCCAGTACGCTTGGTCGAGGGCACGGAGTCGAGGGGAGAGGAGAGGATGCACACGACGCCGTATCTTGGGGTAGAGGATTCGCCAGCGTTCGAGTCCGTCGGGTTGATCGCTCCAGGTGATCTCCAGGCGACGCCCCCACGAGCGCGGGAACTGGAGGAGCGCTCGGAGGGTCTCGCCCAGGTCGGAGGCCCAGCGTCGAGCGTCGGCGCGAGCTAAGTTTCGCGCCGGGAGAGGACGGCCGCGAAGCTTTCGGTAGCCGGCGAAGAGGAGCCGGCCCCGGTCGGTACGAACCTGAAGCTCGTAGTGCGGAACCGGTACGGGGAGCCGTTTCTCGAGTTCCGCCAGCAACCGAGCCTCTCGCTCCAGCCGGGGAGATCCTGCCGGAGACCTCGGGAATCGGAGAATCCATTCATCGTTCACGTCGAGCACGAAGTGAGCCCAACCGGTCAGAATCGGGCGGACTCGTCTCAAGGGAAGCGAGGGGAGATGCTGCCTCACGAGTCGAACGAACGGTCGCGGATCACGGCCGGGAGCCGTCATCATGGGGCGTTCACAACCCGCACCCTATTGAGCCGTGGTAGTGGGTCCACTAGGGATCCGCTGAGCCCCTATCGCGGGTCAGAAGAAAGGCGCCCCAGGATAGTAGTCAAGGTCGCCAGCGACGGGGACGACCGGGAACGAACCGGCGGAGCCGTTCGCCGGGATGGTGGTCCAGAACCGGAAGATGGGCGCGGGCAGGCGAACCGGCAAGCCCCCGGGGTCGTTCCCATCGGCCACCGCGTCGGGCGCCGGCGTGTGGGACGCACCGTTGGCCTCGTAGACCTTTCCGAAGGCAGGTGTACAATTTGGGACATCACAGCCGACCCCGAGTGTCGCTACGCGCGCGAACGCTCCACCTTCGCACGACGGCTCGGTAGCGCTCGCCGGGATCGGTACGAGGACCAGCATACGATCTGAGGCTGGAGGGGAAGCTGGAGCGAGGCGCAGGGACCTGTAGTCAGACCCATCGCCGTCGCTAGCCAACCAGGCATGCCCAGCGTGGGCGCGCGGGGGTCCGGCTTAGCCAGCCAACAGTCGATACCCCGACACCCTGCACGATCCATCCGCGGTACAGGCGGTCCCAACCGGAACTCCGACCCTCTCCCCGGGCCCGGCACGTTTTGGCCGGCTCGAAACGGTCCCGGCGAGGTTGCGGGCAGCTGTGGCGACCAACGAAGGAAGGCGCCGGACCTTCACCCGGCTATCGTCTCCGGTCTCTCCATGAGCTCCGGACCGGCCGGCGGAGTTCCTGGACCCACGCTTCGGCCGCCATGCGGTAAGCCGAACGCTCGGGCTCTAGCGGACCACCAAGGATACGTCCCGAGCTGCCAGCTCTCGCGCCCCACCGGGAAGTGAAGGGCGGACCTCGGTACGGGCGGCCGTTTAACTCGGCCGGGCGGTACGCGTGTCATGGTAGAAATCTCCGCTTGGCGCCGCCGGTGGCTGCAACACTTGGAAGTAACGCTGATAGGCTTCGAGCTGGCCCTCAGCGTGATCTTCTTCGTGGTATCGATCCTGGCGGAGAATGTGTATCTGAAGGGGGTCGGGATCGGACTGACCATCGCGTGGGTTACGAGCGCCATCGCCGTGCTGTTCCGAAGGCTCGCTCGCGTCACAACCTAGACCAAGGTCGACGGGACACCGAGCTCCGTGCAGGTACGGGGTGTGTCGGCGCCCGCAGGACGGTAGCGGGCTCCGGTCGGTAGGGCGGGCGGGCCCAGCGGCCCCCACCTGCTTGCGGACTCGGTCCCCTGCTTCCCGGAGGCGAATGCGCGCGACCTCCGGCATGCGCAGCACCCTCCGCGAATGCCCGTTGCCGGGCCCGCGGTCACGCTAGGCGCGGCCGATCCAGCCCGTGCCGGGCCCTAGACCGGCACACCGGCCCTGAGGAGCGGCTTGCCGTCCAGCTCGACGTCCGCCCCCTGTAGCATGAGGTAGGCCTGGAAGGGGGTCTTGCTCTTGCCGCCGTAGAACGCGTTTCCGCCGACGTAGACCGAGACGATGCCCAGCGCCTGGTCCTCGAAGCTGGGGGCGTCCGAGAGCGCGGGGTTCAGGCCGATGGTGAACAACGAAGGGCGGTCCTTGCCGGCGGGTCCCTTCGCAAAGTACCGCTCGTACTCCTTGCTGTCGCCGTCGGTCGCACGGGTGACCAGGCGGCCCCGGGAAAAGGTCCAGCGTAGTCCCTCGACCGTCTTCCGGCCGCGGGCGAACCGTGCCGTCCGACTCGCCACGATCGACCCGTCCGCGAACCCTTCGTCCACGGTCGCGACGACGAGCCCGGCCGGCACGTTCCCGACGTTGTTCTTCTGCTTCAGGTCCGCGTCGTCTATGATCCCGTCGTCCACGGTCACCGTCCGCCCCTTCGGGAGGCGGAGCGTAAGGTCCGTGCCGTTCGGATGGACGATTCGGAGGGTGCCGCCGAGCCGCAGCCTCGCCGCGAGTCGTCGGCCGAGCGCCTTCATCTTCTTCGGATCGGCCGCTCCGCCCGCCACGAGCTCGGCTCGCCAGGCGCCCAGGTCCGCACCCAGCGCGCTCGCTTCGTCGGGGGTGGCCTGCGCGAGGGTCATGCGCACCGCCGGAACACCCGCCTTAGCCGTAAGCTCGTACCACCGCCCGTTGTACGCGGTAAGCTGGCCCTGAACCTTTTCCGGTAGCGCGTCGAACCGCTCGCGGTCCGCCGGCCCCCAAAAATAAACGTAGCCGTCCGCGGCCTTCAGCGCGTCCCACTCCGCGCGCGGAGGCTCCCCGATCGACCTGGCCTGACCGGCCTCCACGGCCCGCCAGTAGGCGTCCTCGCTATCGTACAGCACGAGCGGCTTGAGTCCCATCTTGCGCGCCTCCGCCTGGAACGCCTCGGCGTACGTCAGGGAGTTCGTCCACGCTTCGATCAGTACGGTCTGGCCCCGCTTCAACCCGAGCGTCGTGCCGAGCACGGTCCTGGCCATCTGCGACAGCTCCGCGGGGGAGACGGTAGGTTCGGTCATGGTAGGGCTTCCCCACCCCTCCGACGTATTTGACCGTCACAACCTTAGCGTCCGGGGCCCCTGCCTCTCCCTCCAGGGCCGGTCTCGCCTCCACGGTGCGATGACGAGGAGCGACGGGGGAACGGCGGTTCGAATCGGAGGGGGGCAGGGTTGACCGGGTCGTCCACGATAGAGCCACTACCTGGCGCGAGAGCCACCTCGGTTTCATGTTCGCTGGCCACCTCGTCCGACCATGACCCGCTCCGAGGGCCCGCCCGTCGGGACTCCCGACACGAAGTACGCTGCCGCGCCTACGGGCGCCGCGATCGAGAGGGCTGCCGCCAGTCTGCGGAGCCACGGACTCGAGGTCATCGTCGCGGAGACCGGCGACGAGGCGCGACGCGAGGCGCTGTCCCGAATCCCCGCCGACTCCGAGGTATTCGACGCAACCTCCCGGACCCTCGAGGAGATCGGACTCACGAAGGCGCTGGCGGAACTCCCCGGGGTCAGCCTCCTCCGCCCTAAACTTGCGCGGTTGGACCGCAAGACCCAGGCATCGGAGATCCGACGCATCGCTCAGACGCCGGGGGTCGTCGTCGGCAGCGTTCACGCCGTCACCGAGGACGGCCAGGTGCTGGTCGCGTCCGCAACGGGAAGTCAGCTGGGACCCTACGCCGCGGGAGCCGGCAAGGTGATCTGGATCGTCGGTTGGCAGAAGGTCGTACCCACCCTGGCCGACGGGCTGGCTCGCCTCGAGCGATACGCCCTCCCGCTGGAGGATGCCCGGGCGCGGCAGGCGTACGGGGTCGGAAGCTCCCTGAATCGGATCCTCATCGTCCGGCGCGAACACCAGCCGGGCCGGACGACGCTCATCCTCGTGAAGCAGAAGCTCGGGTTCTAGAGGATTCGTGGGGCCGGCCGCGCTGGACCCTCTCGAGCGCCGGCTCGACCGCACGTAGCTCCAGGCCAAGCTTCTCCCGCGGGTGCGTCGACCCGGTTTCGCGTCTCGGTCCGGGAGGGTGGCATGGCCTGCGGCGTCCGGGCGCTCGGGTGAGCGAGTCGCAGGGGCACGTCAATTCTCAAACCGTGAGCCGCAGCTAGTGCAGAACCGGCTCTCCTCATCGTCGACCTCGGCACCGCAGTCCGTACAAACTAGAGGCTCCTCCCGGCGGATCTTGGGGAGAGGCTGGCCGCAGCCGCCGCAGTAGCGATGACTCGCCCTGGCCGGCTGACCGCAGGAGGGACACTTCTGGGCCATCGTTCGGGCCGGTCACATGCGGGTCTGCTAAGAATCTAGGGGTCGCCGCGGTGCCTACCCCTTCCCCCGGGCCAGTCGCTAGGCGTCCAAAGGGTTGCAACGCGGGGGCCCGAGGGACCGTCTGACTTCAGGGAGCGGCAGGCTGAGATGGCCTAGCCCCTGCTCCGTGCCTCGGACGACGATTCGTCCCCAAGCCGCCGACCGACTCTGACCCGCTCGCGGCCGTGCAACATACGGCGACCTCGATTCCGCGCCCGGAGGGCCCCCCCGCTCTGAAAGCTGGCCGGGGCAGGCTCACGCGAGACTGAGGATGCGCTGGTATCCCCCCGAGGGCCAGGGCAGGATCGGTGTACGGCACGCCGCTTCTCACTCCCGTAATAGGGAGCCTTCCATGCCAGGAGCGTGAGCCGAGCGATGTCGAGGGAGGTCCGGATCACGATGTACATGACCTTGGACGGATTTGCGGCGCTCGCCGCCGGTCCGGAGGACCCGGAAGCGGATCGTCAGTTTTGGGAGGCGATGTGGACCGGCCCGATGAACGACGTCGACACGCTCTTGCTCGGTAGACGGACCTACGAGGCATGGGCGGGGTTCTGGCCCGGTCACGTCGACTCTGACAACGAACATTGGCGAGCCTTCGCGCGGTTCTCGACCCGGGTCGAGAAGGTCGTTTTCTCCCGGACGCTCCGGTCGGTCGCGTGGTCCAACTCCCGGATCGTCCACGGCTCGGTCGCAGAGGAGATCTCCCGACTGAGGGCCCTCCCCGGCAAGAACATGATCGTCGCGGGCGGCGTCCAGCTCGTCCAGTCGGTTCTCGCGCAGGATCTCGCGGACGAGCTGTGCCTGACCGTCTCTCCCAGCCTCATCGGACGAGGGCTACCGCTCTTTCGCATGGAGGCCACGCCGGACCACCACGAGGACGTCGTGCCGCTAGGCGCCCCCGGCCGGCACGACTTCCGCTTGCTGGAGACGCGAGCGTTCCGCTCCGGAGCGGTCTACCTCCGCTACGCAACGGGCGGGGATCCAAGGCCCGGCGGCGGCTGAGCGCAGCCCCTGGACCCGGCTCGAGACCTTGGTGCTCCGAGTCCGGAGGGAGGTCGGCGCTCGGCTCGGGCTGCTCCTGGCCGTGAGGCGAGCACCGACCGGGGTGTGGCGGATAGGTGCCGGGCCCGCAAGGCAGGGCCGCGCGTTGGGCCGTGGGCCGGCGGCAGCATCGTTCCTCCCCGGAACCAGCCGAACGGACCGCCGCGCGCCCTCGAGGAGAACCCCGGCGGCTAAGGGACGGAGGCCGGTTGGGTCAGCCGCTGCGAAAAGCAGGAGGACCCCGGGATCGCCCCTCTCGGGGACCTCCCGCGGCGCCCCACGGCGACGCCGCCGCAAAGGAAGGTTTAAGATTCGCCGGAACCGCCGTGGGACCGATGTCGGCGCAAACCGGGCCCCCGTCTGGCGGGCCGTGGCCTCCCGCGCAGCAACAGACCCCCTCCGCGGCAGTCCCTCCCGGAGGTTCTCCGGCGGGGTGGACCGGCAGGCCCCTAGCTGCAATGGTCCTCGCCATCATCGGAGGTCTCTTCATCGTCCTCGGCGGACTCGTCGAACGGGCCGTCGGTTCGCTCCTTTCGTCGTTCGGCTTCGGCCTCGGAGGCGCCATACTCCGCTTGGTTGGCACCTTCGCGGTCGTGCTCGGCGGCCTGATCATCGTCCTAGGAGTCCTCGCCTTCGTTCGTCCCCGTCAGCATGGGCTCTTCGGAGTCCTGATCATCGCCCTATCGCTGCTCAGCCTGGTCAGCTATCTGGGCGGCTTCGTGATCGGGTTCATCCTGGCACTCATCGCAGGGATACTCGCCGTTACCTGGAAGCCCCGGCCGGGGTAGAGGGGGCTGTTCCCGAACGGCCCCCCATCCCGCCGGATTCCTCAGCCCACGGCAACCGTCAGTCCTCAGGGTTCAGCGTGATCACGTTCCCGTCGGGGTCGGAGATCCGGGCGAACATCCCCCACGGTCGCCGGGTGACCGGGGCGTCCAGTCGCACCCCTCGTCGCCGCAGCTCCGCGACCGTCGCCGCAAAATTGCCGCGCACGTGGAGGGTGATGCCCTGGTTGCCCGGCTGGAGCGGCTCTCCGATCTCCGAGCCCTGACAGAGGTGGAGCAAGCCGGTCGTCCCCTTGCGGCCGACCGTGACCCAATGTCCCAAGTCCTGGGCTACCTCGAACCCCAGTTTTTCGGTATACCACTTTACCGAACGCTTCCGATCGGACACCATCACGGTCGTGGCGAAGAGGTAGAGGTCGGGCGGCTTGCGGATGCGCGGCTCCTGCCCCGGCGTCATCGGCACCTCACATGGGGCTACGTCTCATGAATCTCTCTCGGTAGATGGGCGTTCTCTGGTGTGATACGACGCAGGTCCACACCCGGGAGAGCCTTCTGGTTCGGCGGCGACCGTCCACCTCGAGTCGCGCCGCCAGCGTTGAGTCCGCTTCGGCCCTGAGCTGAGCGGAACGTTCCCGGCGTGGGGAGACCCCACCGGCGGATGGCCGCGGGGAGGCCGGTGCGTCGAAGGCCCCACGGGATCCTGCCGTGCCGGCGATCGGGCGACCCACCGGCGATGCTTCAGGCGTAGACACCCTTGGGGCGGAGGAACCGCACGACGTATCCGTCCGGGTCGTTCACCATGAACGCCGTACCGTAGAGCCGTTCGGAGAGCGGCGAGTCGATCGGCGTCTTGGTCTGCCGTGCCAGCTCGTAGAGCTTCTCCACGCCGTCCAGCTCCACCGTGATCATCACGCCGGCCCCCAAGGGCGTGCTGACCCAGTCCGCGTAGTCTTTGGCCATCCCTCGCCGGTCCTTCGGGATCCGTCCCAGCGCGATGACCGCGTCCCCGAGCCCGACCCCCGCGTAGTCCAGGCGACCGTCGTCGCCCTTGTTCTCCCACCGAACGTCGAACCCGAGCGCCTGGTAGAAGCTCACCGAGCGGTCGACGTCCTTGACGTTCAACATGACGCTCATCTCTGCCTTCATGCGAGCCTATGCCCCTCCGCTCGAGGCGACCTCGGGTTAATAGGTCGGGGACGCCCGCAGCCTCCTAAGATCGAAGGTCAGCGCCGCCGCAGGAGCTTGCAGCCGCGGCGTTGCCTTCTCGCCCGCCCGCGCCGCGCACCCGGGGGGCGACCCACCATGGGCCCACGGACGCCACGTTTAGTAGTCGGGCGCCGGTGTTCGCGATGTGATCCTGCCCGGCCTCGTCTCCGTTGCCTTTTACCGTCGCCGGCCGACCTCCGTTCAGATTGCGGTCGGTCTCGCCTTCACCGTGGCGGTCTCCGGGTTGCTTGGATACTGGCAGGACGCCGGCACCGCGTTCGTCTGGTACAATGTCGGGCTGGCCATCCTCGGGGGAGTGATCCTCTACGTGGCGATCCTTGTCTACCTGGTTCGCATCTACCTTCCCAAGCGGGCGGCGGCGGCGGACCTCGCGAAGTCTCCGACGTCTCCCCCTTCGCCCTGACGCGACCTGAGAAAGGCCGTCATCTCTCGTGGGATCGGGACCCAGGGGGCATCGCGGACGAACCGGTCCCTCGGACTAGGGCGCGGCCGCGTTGCCGCAGGAACCGTAGGCCGCGCGGCACGAGGAGGCGGAGATGGGTTTGCACGCTCAACCCCCCTGCCGCCGAGCGGGCGGCCCCGACGAAGAGCGGTGAGGGAACCGTGGGCCGCCGCGTCCGAAGGCACCCGGGCTTCCTAAGACCGGCCGAGGCGGTACCGGACCTTCGACGCCGGCCCCGGCTCACGCGCGTCGGCCCCCCCGCGTCCATGGAGAGATTCCCGGCCGGGCTCCCCGATCCCGCGCGTCCGGCCCGCCGCCCCCCCTCCCCGCCTTCGAACGGGCCAATCCGAGCGCGGCGTGTGACGCTCCATACTCGCCGGCGAAGGGAGGATCGGGTCGCTCAGGCGTTTGCGCGCTCCGTCGCAGGCGGCGCGCGCATCTGGATGGCGCTCTCCCCCGGGCTGTGGTCGAGCCGCTTCGACCCCCCCGTGGGCCGGAAGCCCCGACTCCCGTAGAGCCGGAGTGCGGCGGTCTGTCGGGGATTGACGTCGAGGAAGATCGGTTGGGTCGGCCGCTGCTTTTGGAGCCAAGAGATCGCGGAGTCCAAGAGGGCTCCGCCGATCCCCCGGCCCCGCCAGGTCGGTTCGACCCACATTCCGAAGATCCATGGCGTTCCCTCGACCAGCGCCCCGACGGCCATGCCTACGAGCTTGTCGTCGGGGACCTCGGCCACGCAGAGGTAGGACGTGGGGGAGTTCGCCCCGCGGTCGGCCTTCTCCTTCCACTCGGAGTCCGAACGGCGGGCCTCATCTTCGAACGACGAACCGAAGGCGACGCGATCACGGGCGAGGGCCCTGAGCCGAAGAGCCCGGTACGCTTCCCATTCCTCGGGATGTACCCGACGCACGACGACGTCCTCGTCGGAGCTCCTGGCCATCGTCCCGGAAGGTCCGGTCGGAAGGGGATGAGAGTTTCCTCGGGTCCCGAGGCGCGAGGCTGCTCAAGGACGGTCGGGGCTCCCGCCGGGACCCGCGCGTTCCGCGAGCGCTGCGGTTCCCCGGGTACGGTCGGATTCGTCAGGTCGCCCCTGCACCGATACGGCGAGGGCGGCTCAAGAGGGAAGGTGCCGGCCCCGCCCACCTCCGTGCCTCCTTGCTCCTTGGGTGCCGGGCCGCGACCCTCGCGACGCGCGACGGCGGCGAACTGCGCCGCGCGGACCCGCGCGCGTCGAGGGCGCCGGGTCCCACGGCGCCGCAGGGGCGTCCGCGGCCGGACGACCGTTGTGGGTCCCCCCTGAGGGTGCGCACCGGTCGTCCCTTATACGGAAGGGAGCTGCCGGCGTGGAGTCACCTGGGATGGACGTTCCGGAGACTCAGTACGCTCGCAGCGGGGAGGTTCGCGTCGCCTACCAGGTCTTTGGCAAGGGCCCCGTCGATGTCGTCTACGGCCGGACCTCGATCTCGCAGATCGAGCTGGTGTGGGACGAACCCGACGTCGCGCGGTACTTCACGGAGCTGGGTTCGTTCTGTCGGGTGATCCTGTGGGACAAGCGAGGCGTCGGCCTATCGGATCGCGTCGTCGGCACCCCCACGCTCGAGGACCGAATGGACGACGTCCGCGCGGTCATGGATGCGGTGCACAGCCCTCGGGCGGTGATCTTCGGCGCCTCGGACACGGCCTCCATGGCCCTCCTCTTCTCGGCGACCTACCCGGAGCGCACGCTCGGGCTGATGCTGATCTCTCCGCTGGTCCGGGGGGCTCGAGCGGACGACTACCCCTGGGTCCCCACGCGGGAGGAGGGGGAGCGCGCCCTGATGACCTCGGACGCCGACTGGGGGACCCCGGCGCACATCGACCGGGTCGTCGCGAGGCTGGCGCCCAGCCGGGCCGGCGACCCCGAGTTCAAGCGCTGGTTCGGCCGGGTGATCCGGTTCGGTTCCTCCCCTTCGGCGGACGCGAGGCTGGCCCGGATGAACATGGAGATCGACGTGCGGGCGGCGCTTCCGTCCGTCCATGTGCCTACGCTCGTCATGCAGTGCGCCGACGACCCCTTTGTTCGCCCGGAGAACGCGGACTACGTGGTCTCGCATGTACGGCGAGCTCGGCTGGTCGTCATCCCGGGGAAGGACCATCTCTTTTGGGCGAATCCCGAGGCGTCGGCCGCGTCGCTCCGAGCCCAGCGGACGTTCCTGGAGGGACTCCCGGCCGTCCAAGCGGAGGACGACCGCGTCCTCTTGACGGTCCTGTTCGTGGACATCGTCGGCTCGACCTCGAAGGCGTCCGCGCTGGGCGACCGCGCGTGGGCCGAGCTGCTGGGGCAGGTGCTCGGCGGCGCGCGGACCGAGGTCGCTCGGTTCCGGGGCCGCGTGATCAAGACGACCGGGGACGGCCTGCTCGCCGCGTTCGACGGCCCGACGCGCGCCGTGCGCTGCGCCCGGGCCGTGCGCGAACGGGGCGCTGACCTCGGGGTCGAGCTGAGGGCAGGCCTGCACACCGGGGAGTGCCTCGTCTCCGACGACGACGTCACCGGGATCGCCGTCCATATCGCCTCGAGGATCTGCGACGAAGCCTCCGGCGGGGAGATCCTCGCGTCGCGCACGGTCCGGGACCTCTCCGTCGGCTCCGGGATCGCGTTTCGGGACGGCACGACCCGGCCTCTGAAGGGCCTGGAGGGGGTCTGGGAGACGTACGTCGTCCCGCCCGACCCTTCGACCTCCTAGGCGGGGGTCCCGGCCCGGAACGCCGAGCTCCGGTCGGATCTGAACGCCGCGGACCGTCCGGGCCGCCGGGCCGTACCCGGAACCGCCGCGTCTAGCCCGCGGGCTTGTAGGCCTGCATCGGTCGACCGGCCTGGATGACCAGCATGACGAACCGCGGGTCCCGGCGAGCGGCCGCGAACAGCGGCGAGAGGCGGACCTTCACCGCTTGCATCGTGTGGTTCCTCGCCGCGGCGAACATGTACTCGAAGAACCGATCGAGGTCGCCCAGCGCGTAGTAGATGTAGCCGATCGACGACTGCCGCGACGTGCCTTTCTTGAACAGCTCGTCGATCCTGGCGATCAACCGGACCGCGGTGTCCCGGTCCCCCTTCAGGGCGGCCAGATACCCCCGGCAGAGCAGCGCAGGATCGCTGTTCGGTGCGACCCGCTCCACCTCGCGGACCATCGACTCCGCCTGCTCGAGGTCCCCCTTGAACATGTAGTAGTCCGCCAGGCCGTGGTACGCATCGATCGGATCCGAGGCGATATGCTTCCTCCAGTGCGCCAGCGCTTCGTCGTCCCGACCCGAGTTGAAGAACATCTCCCCCTGCCGCCGGATCATCGGCGGGGAGAGCGGATCCAACCGGTACGCCTCGTCCGACTGGAGGACGTACGACTCCATGATCCCGAACGACCCCGCGAGGGAGCTCAGGATGCTGTGGGCCTGAGCGAGGTTGGGGTTCAGCTCCAGCGCGCGTCGGAGCTCCCGGTCCAAGATCTCCGCCGGAGCATCCGCCATGAAGGCGAGCTCCCCCAGGAGAACGTGCGCTTCGGCCAGGTCGGGATCGAGCTTGCTGGCCCGTTCCGCGGCCGCCTGTCCCATCTCGATCGCGCCCGTCCAGGTGAGGTACCCCTCGGCGCCCAGGTTGACGTACGCCCGGGCGAGCCCGGCGTAGGCGCGAGCGAAGGTCGGGTCCGTCTCGATCGCCTTCTGAAAGTGCTCCAGCGACTTGCGGAGCGAAGGCTCGTCCGCTTTCCATATGAGAGCCTGCCCCTGAAGGTACGATAGGTAGGCCTGGGTCTCCTTGGGCCGCTCCAGCTCCGGGACCGGCACCTGCGGCCGGGCGAGGCTTCCCGGAAGCGACGTCGCCACCTTCGTCGCGATCTCGCTCTGCACGGCAAAGATGTCGTCGAGGTCGTCGTCGTACTTCGCGGTCCAGAGGTGCTCCTCGGTCGCGACGTCGATCACCTGGACGGTGACCCGGATCTTGTTCGCGGCCCGACGGACGCTCCCCTCGACGATCGTCCCGACGCCGAGCTCCTTGCCGATCCCGGCGACCTTCTTCTCGGTCTTCTTGTATCCGATGACCGACGTCCGGGCGATGACCTTGAGCCCGGGGACGAGCGAGAGGTTCGCGATCAGCTCCTCCGTCAGTCCGTCCGCAAAGTACTCGTCGTGGGGGTCAGGACTGATGTTCGCGAACGGGAGGACCGCAACCCGGGTCTTCTCGGTCAGGTAGGACGCATCCTCGGCCCCGTTCCCTCCGCTCCCCTCCCACGAGGGCACGACCCGGTACACCCCCACCGGAACGGCGACGCCCTTCAGCGCCTTCGGCTCGAGCTTCTCGAACGTGTCGGTCACCTTGGTCCGGACCTGCTCGTACACCGCGGCGGAGACACAAACGCCCCCCGGGTCGGCCAACGGCTCGATGCGGGCCGCGATGTTCACCGCGTCTCCCAGAATGTCGGTACCGGATTGGACGACGTCGCCGAGGTGGACCCCGATCCGGATACGGATGGGCGTCTGGCCCCCCTCGACGTTCCGCTCGTGGATCCTACGCTGGATGTTCGTCGCGCATTGGACCGCCTTCAACGCGCTGTCGAACTCGACCAAGAAGCCGTCGCCGGTGGATTTGATCTCTCGCCCCTGGTGCAGGGCGACGACGGGTCGGAGCAGCTCCCCCTGCTGGCGCAGGAGGTCGAGGGCGCGACCCTCGTTCGCCTGGGTCGAGGCGGTGTAGCCGACCGTGTCGGTGAACATCACCGCGGCGAGGCGCCGGTCGGAGGCCACGAGGCTCCGAGGCGCTAGGTCGTTTAAGGCCATCTGGAGCCGTTGGCCGAAAGGCGCACCGAGGGTCTTGCCCCCGCACTTTTCCAGCGGCGGCGCGACGCTCTCGCGATGCTCTGCGGCCTGCTTCCGGCCGTCGCAGCTGTTCTCCGCGATCGGCTAGGTCGCCCCAGGCTCCGTCACGGGGTGCCCACCATCGCGCGACCAGTACAGGACGGTCCGAGACGGGCAGCGGCTAAACCTGACCCGGTCCTGCCGCGGGCATGGATGTTTCGGCGGGAGTCCGTACTTGGCTCCTCGGGCCGCGGTCGGATCCCAGCGTCAAGGTCCGGTACTGGACCGAGGTCGAGGGCCGCGCTCTCGAGGACCCGCGGGTCCGGGGGCCGCGGGCCAAGATCGGGCAGGAAGGGTGGGCCGCATCCCTGCTTGCCAGCCAGTTCCCGGACGGCCACTGGACGACGCCGGGCACGAGCGCTCGGGAGCTCTACCGACCCAAGTACACCGCGACGAACTGGTTCGCGATCGTCCTCGCGGACCTCGGAGCGGACCGGTCCGATCCGCGGATCGCGCGCACCGCCGAGCTCCTGCTGGACCGCTGGTCCCAGACGGACGGGCTCCTCTCGGGCCGGTCGGGCGAGGTCTGCTACACCGGCAACGCGGTCCGGGCGCTGGTGCGCTTCGGCTACCTCGAGCATCCGGCCGTGCAACGGTCGATCGACTGGCTCGTGCGGCAGCAAAAGCGCGACGGAGGGTGGAACTGCTTTCCCTCGCGGAAGGGGACGCTCGACGGATGGGAGGGGCTGGCCGCGTTGGCGGAGATCCCCGACGCCCAGCGAGACGACGCGGTCCGCCGCTCGATCGAGCGCGGCGCCGAGTTCTACCTGAAGCGAAGCCTCCGGAACGAAGGGCGGGATCAATACGCGCCCTGGCTCCGAATCCACTACCCCAACCACTTCTTCTACGACGTGCTGGTCGGCTTGCGCATGCTCGCGCGCCTTGGCTACGGGGGCGATCCCCGCCTTCGTCCGCCGACCCGTTGGCTGCTCCGGCGCCGCCTGCGCAACGGTACGTGGCCTCTCGATGCCACGCAACCGGATTGGGACCCGCAGGAGGCCGCGCGGTACGGGTTCCCCGGACCTGAATTTCCGCTCCTCCTAGAGTTGCCCGGACTCCCGAGCCGTTGGGCTACCGTGGAGGCGCTGAGCGTCCTCCGCCGGATCGAAGCGGCTCGCAGGTAGCGCCGACCGGCCCGGCGGGAGGGTCCGGGACGTAGCCTCCTCTCCGAGCCAACCTCGCCGGTCACCGATCCACGAGGGACCGTACGGGCCGTGGCGGCCCGAGGTCGCCCGCCGGGGGAACGTCGTACGACGGCTCGGGACCTCGCGCCCAAGGGGAGCGCCGTCCGTCGGCCCTCAGGACGACCGCTCGGGGCGTAGGCGGTAAATCCCGGCATGAATGCCGAGGGAAGGATGGCTCGGACCAGGCCCCGGACGCTTCGCCTGCCCATGTTCATCCACGCCCGGCCGAAGCGGGTGTTCAAGTGGATCACCGACCCCGAGAGGATTCCCCGGTGGCTCTGCGATAGCGCCTCGTTGTCGGCGCGGAAGGGGGGACGCTACACGCTCGCGTGGAAGGACGGGCCCTCCCATGCGGGCAGGGTGCTCGAATTCTCGCGCGGGAGCGGGCTGACGCTGAGCTGGCAGTGGCCCGGGAAGGAAGACTTGGGGGTCACCAAGCTCCGGCTATCGGTACAACCCAAGCGTGCGGGCACCCTGCTGAGGTTCACGCACTCCGGCTTCCGGAGGTCCGCGGAGTGGGACGAACTCTACGAGGGCGCCGTGCGGGGGTGGACGTACTTCATGATGAACCTGAAGTCGGTGCTCGAAGGCGGCCGCGACCTAAGGTCGCCGTACGACTGGTAGAGTCCCGTGCCGTCCGGACGACGGCCCGATACCGGCGCCTCGGTCCGGCTCCGCGGGCACCGTCCCGGCCTGCGTCGAGCTTCGTCGACGCAAGCGCGGACCCTACAGGCCGAAGAAGCGCTCCGCGCCGAAGAGGATCGCCCGGAAGGTCAGGCCGAGATGGTACAGCGCGAACGCCCCCACGAGCACCACGCCCGTCGCTAGGACGAGGTCGAGCACGACCCCGCCCTGTCTCGCGGTCCGGAGTCTTCGCCTTGGGTCCACGGCACCCGCCTGGCCTACGTTCAACCTCCTCGGGCGATATCTACCTATCAGTCCCGGGTTATACGGCGCCGCTCCGGTTCGACGACGCGGACCCGAGGAAACGTTGCCCTCCAGCCGACCCGCCCTACCCTGCGCGCGGGCGGGCGATCCGCGCGCGGGCCCGGTCCACGCGACCCACAATCTGGCCCACGCCTGCGAGGCCGGAGCTTACCCCCAGGCCTCGGTCGGACGACTCGAGCTCCGACCTGGGCGGGGGTCTAGTGCGGCCCCCGCGCATCGCGGCCGGTTGCCGGCCCTCCCCGGGCGACTCCCGTCGCTCTCGGCTAGAGGTTCACGGAACCCGACACGCTCCACGCGCCGGCCGGGATCACGTCCAACGAGTAGCCCGTGCCGGCGTAGCTGGCCGACGAGACGAGCACGAACTCGTATGCCCCGTTCAGCTGCAGCCATGGGTTCGGGGTCGCCCACGACGTCGTGTACACTCCGACGACCGTCCCGTTGGCGCCGGAAACCAGTGCGACGTACCAGCCGGACGTCGGCGCGGTGCACGTTCCCGTGCTCAGCGTTGCGCCCGGCACACAGGTCGCCGGCGGGACGCCGGGGGGGAGGACGATGCTTTCCGCGTTCTCGACAGCAAGACCGAAGACCACGGGAGCTACGCCCGGGGTCGTTTCGATTGCGAGGGCCTCCCAATAGGTGAGGTTGCCGACGGAGCCGAAGCTGGACGTGGCGACGACCTCCATCCCGATCGAGAACGGTCCCAAGGAACAGTTCGTGGCCGACCCAAAGTCGATGTCGATCTGCTGCGAGCTGTTCGCCACGGTCGCCGTGCCGTTGGCCGGGCTCGGGAAGCAGCCCGCCGGCCCGGTCACGGAGTAGCTGTAGGTCCCGTTCGGCTCGTAGAACGTGATCTCCGACCCGTTCGTCGCCGTCGTCGTCGTCCCCCCCAGGGTGACCGACCAGTTGAGGGCAAGGTCCCCGGGGGCGAACTGCACCGCGAAGCCGCAGTCGTACGTTGCCGCGCTGAGCAGCGCCCCGGTGATCGGCCCCACGGTCGCGAGGAAGGCGCACGAGTAGCCAGAGGGGAGGTCGGACTCGTAGCCGTAGCCAACGTTCCAGCTGAAGTTGGATTCGTTGAAGTCCGCGACCAAGTAGGCCGCGAAGAGCCGGCCGTTCGTTGACGACGCGAAGCGCTCGAGGAACGCGGTGCCCCCCGCCGTGCCGGCCACCGCTGCCGCCGTGGTCGAGTCGATGAGGTTGGCGGGCAAGGGCGTCAGCTCGGTCAGGTTTGTGCAGAAGCCCCCTGTGCCGGAGAACAGAAGGTAGGCCGAGGAGGAGACCGTGGCGGCGAACAGCGAGCTCGAGCCCTTCGTAAGGTACAGGCGCCACAGCACGCTCGTTCCGGGCGTGGCATTCGCGGGCATGGCGGGGAGCGTGACCGTGCCGTTGAGCGTGATCGGGGTCAGGGTAGGGCAGTCGTCCTCGTAGTAGAGGCTCAGGTTGGTCGCTCCCGCCTCGACCCGGGTGGACGCGAGGGCGGCCACGACCTGCCACCCGCCGCCCTCGTAGCCGTTCGCCGCGGCGAGAACGGCGGACCTCGCGACCGAATACGGAACCGAGACGTTCGTCAGACTGAACACGACCGACTCGACCACCGGCGCGCCGGCGACGCTGAGGACGCCGGAGGCCGGCATGGCGGCGTAGCCGGGCGAAGCGACGCGGAACGCGTACGTACCGTTCGGCTGCGAGAAGGTGATCGCGGAGGTATTCGATTGGAGGGAGGTCCCTCCGACCGTCGCCGTCCAGTTGGTGCCGTTCCCGAGGCCGGTCTCGGAAACCACCACGGCGTACGTTCCCGACCCTCCCGAGAAGCCGACCGGCTCGCTCACGTCGGCGCCGAAAACGTCGACGGAGCCGGACGCGGGGTCCGCGCTGTAGCCGGACGCATTGACCGCGAACGCGTAGTCGCCGCTCGTCTGGTTGAACGTGATCTCGGTCCCGGAGGAGCTCTCCTCGGACCCGGCAAGGGTGACGGACCAGAACGCCCCGGAGGGAAGGCCGGTCTCGGAGAACTGGATCTCGTAGACGGTGGTGCTCGACGTGAAGGAGACGGGTTCGGAAACGTTCGCGTCGTCGACCGCGAGGGTCCCTCGGGAGGGTTCGGCGAGCTCGCTAGCGGACGTGATCGAGAACTCGTACGATCCGTCCGCCTCGGTGAACGCGAGCGAAGAGGAGGTGGAGGTTCGGACGGTTCCGCCGAGATTCACGGACCACGAGGTGCCCGCGGGAAGACCGGACTCCGAGAAGGAGACGGCGTACTCCGGAGAGCTGCCCCCTCCGGAGGCGCCTCCCAGTTTGATCACGCCGGCGGCGAACAGCCCGCCAACGACCACCACCGCGGCCACCGCAACGGCCACCACGACCAGCAGCACGGTACCTATGCCGCGCCGGCCCGTTCTGAAGTGCCGGCCCGAGCCGCGGCGTCCGCCCGCACGGCGCAGAATTCGCACCGGCGGGTGCGGCGCGGCGTGCTGCTCCTGCATCCGCCCTCTTAGGGCCTCACCGCGGGAGGTCCGTGCGGCCCCGGTCCCCCGCGCTCGGAGCATAGGCTGGCGCCGGCATGCCAGAGGGCCGACGCCATATGAACGCTTTCACGAGGCAAAGCCGAGAGCGATCTCGTCGGAATTCCCGCGGTGCAGGCTGGGGGAGGGGTCGGAATTCTTCGGGACCCCCCCTGAGGTGGAAATTCGCTCGGTCCGTCTCCTGGTACGAGCGACGTCCGGGGTGTGAGCCGGTCCCGCGGCTTCCGCGGGGTCGTCCCGGACCCGCCAAGCGCGGCCCCGCGACCGGCAGGATGCATGATCTTGGAGCGCTGGCGCGAGACCGCCGATTTCTCGCGGTGCGTCACAGGCCCGTGCGCAGCTTGACCGCCCTCCAGCGGGCGGGGTCGACCTTGGCCGCGCCGAGCTCCGTGATCGCCTTGAGGAGCGGGGGCGGGGCGGTCTTCGCCACGGAGGTCAGTAATTCCGAGAGCTCGCTGACGTTCAACGAGGGGAGCATCCACCCCAGGATCGCGAACAGCCTATCGGGCGGCATCCGGGCCATGATCGCCCCACGCATCGCGACCATCTCGGCGTCGGTGAACTGCCCCTGCATGAGGGGGACGAGCTCGGTCTCCTCCCGGTTCATGTGCGCGACGTACGCCGCGAACAGCTCGTTGGCGGCCTGGTTCAGCCGGACCCCGGCCGCGACTCGGCTCGTCGCCGACGTGGTCGAGATGAGGTCGTGAGCCGCCCGAGCGATCTCGACCTCCCTCCGCGTCAGGTCGTGGTGCTCCGAGATCAGCGTCGTGACCAAGGAGCCCCCCGCCTTCGCCACCGGACCGAAGATGACGTCCTCCTCGTCCGTCGCATGATGGGCCAGAACGCAGAGGGTGCAACCCGCGGAGCGGGCCACGGCGAAGTCGTTCTCCAGGTCGGTCACGAGGGCTTGCGTGCTGGCTGCATCCGCAAAGTCGTTGGTTTGCAACCGGGTCGAGAGGCTGTAGAGCATCGAACGGAGCCCCTTGTGGATCGGGGTGAACAGATCTTCCGTCGCCGCCATGTCGATCGACGCCCTCGGTCCTCAAGCATCCGCGTATTTGAGCGCGCGAATGCCTCAGCACCCGCCCCCTCGACGGGTACGCTGGACACCATCTGCGGCTCTAGGGTACCGGCCGTTTCGAGGGCGAAAGGGCGCGACCTCCGGCAGGTGAGCCCCCTTTGCTTGTCTGCCGATGCGCGCTCGGCCGAGAGGCCGATGGTCATCGGCTCCGCAGCAGGGGCGAGTCTCCCCCGACCCAGGCCGCGTCACGCCGATCGTGGTCGAACGGGGGCCGCATCCCTCGGAGGCACTCGGGCTCGGCAAACTCCGCCAAGCGCACGCCGGAGGGAGGGTGCCGGCGACGCGGAGATCGCGCCCTCGCTCGGCAGCCTTCCTTATGGCATCGTGACGTAGGTCGAGCGGGGCGAACGGTTCGCGAGGCCGGGGACGGCAGCCGACGCCTCGGTCTCCGTCAGTCCGAGCAGCACTTCACCAGGGCGCGGACCGAAGGCGTCGGCCCCGGAAGCTCTGCTTAATCTGGCATCGACGCTACTGCGCCGCTGTCATGCCGAAGAAGCAGACGAAGAAGAAGGGCAAGAGGGGCAAGAAGAGGTAACCGTCCCGGCCGGCCTTGCGCCGCCAGGGGGGTTGCCAGCGCGGACCTCTCCATCCGCTCGACGGGGCGGGGGAGGTCTGCGGATCCCCATCTCTTCGTACGCGAACCGATTCCGTCCACGGTAGTCGCAGTCTGCCGCGCGAGCCGATATGTTCCCGGGCGGCCCGCGGCCGGGTCAAGCACGGCTGCCAGAGAGCGCTGCACCCGGCCACCGCGGGCCGGTCTGCCGGCCGCTTCCGCTCCGCACGTTCCCGTGAGCCGTGGGGCCCGGAAGGTCCGGCTCGAGGAGAGGTACCGGTTTGCGGTGCTTATGCAGCGGCCCAGGACGGGACCGCAACCGTTGCGGGCTGCCGGCCTCCACCCTACGTTTGCCGCACCCCACGACCGGGATCGCGGCGAGACCGAGAGGGGGGCCGCGGTTGCTAGGCGGGCAAACGGCGGCCGACCTGCGCGAGCGTATTCGCGGGCCCGGGCGGCCCGCTGTAAGCTACGGTGCCCACCCTCCCTGCCCGCGGCAGCCGTCCGAGGTCGGGAGCACGCTCGCGGCGACGCTCGGGACGCCTTGGCAGGCTCTCGCGGGTGCTCGCCGAGCCTCCAGAGCGTCGACGGTCCCCACCCGCGCCTTCCGGGGGACGGCTGCACCCTGTGCGAGGACACCCTCCAGACGTGTTTGATGCCCGCGAGGCCGCTCGAGGGGCCCCGCACGTGCCCGGGGCGGGCCGGGCGTGCCGAGGCGCTCTCTACCGTCGCCTGCCCGTGTCTCTCGGCGCGTACGGAACCATGTTCTCGAGAGAGGCCTGGACCTGTCGGGCACACCGTCCCCGGGAGCCCCTCGTCGCGCTCGGTGCGGGTGCGGCGCAGCGAACCGTTCGATCGACGCGGTCCGGTGCTCGCGATCGCTGGGGGCCGCCTACTCCCCGGGACCCATCATCGCGGTTTCGGGAGCGTCCCCGTGCGCGCTTCGTTGATGGCAACCGCGACCTCTCGGGCCGACACGAGCGGCTCGAGCGGGTGCGCCCCCTGGTAGTCGGCGACGATGCTCGCGGGCGTCCCGCCGGCTGCGGCGAGAGCTACGAGCTCCGCCCGTCTCCGTCGGAACGCCTGGGAGACGCTCCGGTAGGCCGCCCCGGCGGCGCTTTCCTCCTCGAGAGCCCGGTAGCCGGCCTCGGGGCTCCGGCGGGGCAGATCGCGGGTCCCTTCCCGGGGTCCGTTCTCGCTCACCCTCCCACCCGCGCCCCAACGTCCGACGCGTCGCCCGAAGTGCCGAGAAGATTTGGGTGCTTCGCGCCTGCTTCCCGGGCGGCGGCGCCGCCGCACGTCGGTGATGCGATGGACCCGGCGCCGCTGGGGGTGCGCGGGCTGGGAGGAGGACCTCGCGGCCCGTCCAGAAGCCCATGGCGCCTCGCGCTCAACGGTTTCCGCACCGCCGGCGCGGAGAGGTCTCGTGGCTCCCGACGTCTCGAAAGCGAGCTGCCGTCGCAGTTGCGGATACGACCGGGCGGTGCTCGTCCTGTCGTGGGCGGCGATCCTCCTCCGTGATCCCGCTGACCCCCCCGGGGTCGGTCCGAGGTCCAGTCGCTCCCGTCGGCCCGGTGTGCTGCCCGGGCATTCCTGCGACGCGGGCCCTAGCGCGGAGGGGCCGGGACTCGGTGGGCGGTCATGTCGAACGTCGACCACTTGCGGCACAACGGGCAGGCCATGTACCGTGAGGTGCCTAGTCGCACCGCCTTCAGCGCGGCCCCCGGTACGAAGTCGTAGTCGAACGTCTGCCGGCACTTGGGACAGACGAGGCGGACCCGCGAGACCAGCCCGGGCGACCCGAGGGCCCGGTTTCGAAGATAGGTCCTGAGGTAGAAGAGGACCAGCAGCACGACGACGGCGATCG
>JASHRJ010000123.1 GCA_030037395.1 Thermoplasmata archaeon | reverse complement strand
GGCGTAGTGGGCGTACACCGCCTCGGCGTCCGCCTTGCGCTCGGCCGCAGCGTGCGCGAGCGCCTCCACCGCGGCTCGCTGACGGTCGCGCTGGCGCTCCAGGCTCGCGCGCTCGGCGCGCCGCGCCACCTCCTCCGGGGGCGTCGGCACCGGGACGAGCGAGGCGAAGAACTCGAGCGCCGCCTCGGAGAACGTTGCCCGCTCGACGACCTCGATGCCCGCGATCCCGTCCCATCGGCGGGACCGATACGGCGTCGCGTCGACGGGAATCCCCTCCCGGCGGACCAGGTACCCCCGGGGCGGGTCGGCGATCTCGGCGAGGAGCTCCCGGAGCACGTGATAGATGCCCGGGGCGAGCTCGGCGGCGCGCGTCGCGGCCGGGGAGGACGACGCCCATCCCCCGCGGGCGATCACCTCCTCGGCGACCGGCCCGCCGAGGGAGAGCCGGGCCGCGAGCGTGCTGGCCAGATCGCTCCTCGAGCGGACCAGCTCTGCCTCGATCGCGGAGGGGGGGAGCGCGAGCGGGTCGGCCCGCTCCGGCGGCCGCGCGTACGATGCGCCCGGCCGGACGTCCCGATGGGCCCACCGTCGCGGGTGCGCCACCGCGGCGATCGTCCCGTCCCGGGAGACGAGGAGGTTCCCGGTCCCGAACAGCTCGGCGGCGACGACGGCGCTGCCGGAGCCGTCGCCCCGGGCGAACTCGAGCTCCAGGTACCGCTCCCCTCCGGGCTCGGCGATCGCCCGGAGCACCGAGCCGGTCGCCACGCGGCGGATCGCGCGCGCGAGCGGCGACAGCCCCTCCGCGTGCTCCGGGGTCCCGGCCACGACCACCCCGTACCGTCCGGGGACGAGGCGGAACTCCTGGCGTCCGGTGCCCCGGCCCCGCAGGACCAGGCCGATCCCCTCCGGGACGAGGTCGAACGCCTTGTCGAGGTGCGCTCCGAGGAGCGGCCGCGCCTCCCGGACCACGGCCCGGAGGTCGAGGGAGGTGAACCGTTCCTTGGGGCTCGGCTCGCTCGGCATTTCGGCTCCGGAGCCCGGCGCCCTCGAGCGGGCCGGCCCCCTTAAGGGTTCGGCGGACTGACGGCCGCCGTGGCGCCGGGCGCCCCGGACGACGCGGCTGCCTGGCGAGCGCGGGCCCGTCGCCTCGCCGAGGAAACGGTGCGCCCGCACGCCGAGGAGATCGACCGCGCCGACCGCCTGCCGGCGGCGATCGTGGGCGCCCTCGCGGCGGAGGGCCTGCTCGGCCTCGGGCTCCCGGAGGAGCTCGGCGGTCGCGGAGGAGACAGCCGGGCGTTGGTCGCGGTCCTCGAGGAGCTCGCCGCCGTGAGCTCCGCCGTCGCGGTCGAGCTCGCGGTCCACCTCTCGGTCTGCGCCCACCCGATCGCGCGGTGGGGCTCCGACGAGCAGCGCCGGCAGTACGTCCCGCCGCTCGCCCGGGGCGAGCGGATCGGCGCGTTCGCGCTCACCGAGCCCGGCGCCGGCTCGGACGCCGCGGGCCTGAGGACCCGCTACGCCGCTGCCGCCGGAGGCTTCGAGATCTCGGGGGCGAAGATGTTCATCTCCAACGCGGCGACCGCCGGCACGATCGTCGTGTTCGCGACGCGCGATCCCGCGCTCGGGCACCGCGGTATCTCGGCGTTCGCGCTCCGGCCCCCGACGCCCGGCCTCTCGGTCGCGCAGCGTCTGGACAAGCTGGGGCTGCGCGGGAGCGAGACGACCGAGCTCGTCCTCGACCGCGTCCGGGTCGGCCCCGAGGCGTTGCTGGGGCCGGAGGGGGACGGGCTCAAGATCGCGCTCTCGGCGCTCGCCGGAGGCCGGGTCGGGATCGCGAGCTGCGCGCTCGGGGTCGCCCGCGCCGCGTTCGACCGGCTGCGGGCGGACGTGCGCGCCGACGACGCGCCGTGGAAGCGCCACCGGCTCGCCCGGGCGTTCGCCGACCTCTCCGCGGCCCGCGCCCTGGTCGCGCGGGCCGCGGAGCGCAAGGACGCCGGGGAGGAGTTCGTCGCCGACGCCTCCGTCGCCAAGTTCGTCGCCTCGCGCGCGGCGGTCCAGATCGCCTCCGACGCGCTCGAGATCGCCGGACCGGCCGGGGCCCGCTCTGGCGCGGAGGCCGAGCGCCTGTTCCGGGACGCCCGGGTCTTCCCGCTGGTGGAAGGGACGACGGAGATCCAGGAGCTGATCCTCGCCCGGGAGCTGCTCGGCTCGAAGGAGGAACGAACCGTCTAGTATCCCGCCCGGCTGCTCGCGCGTCGTGGCACCGGACCCCGGGAGGACCGTCGGCCGCGGGGTGCCGACGGCGGCGGAGCGGACCGTCCCGCTCGAGGAGACCGCGCTGGACCCCCCGCTCCGGGACGTCCTCGTCCGGGACGGCATCGCGGCGCTGTATCCGCCGCAGGCGGCCGCGATCCCGCACGTCCTCGCCGGCGAGAGCCTCCTGCTCGCCTGCCCGACCGCGAGCGGAAAGTCCCTCGTCGCCTACGTGGCGCTGCTCCGCGCGGCGCGGGCCGGCCGGACCGGCCTGTACCTCGTCCCGCTCCGGGCGCTCGCCCACGAGAAGGGCGAGGAGCTCGAGCGGTTCGCCGAGCTCGGCCTCCGGGTCGGGATCTCCGTAGGGGACTTCGACCTCCCGGCCGAGAAGCTCGACCGGCTCGACGTCCTGGTCGCCACGAGCGAAAAGGCGGACGGACTCCTCCGGCGGGGGAGCCCCTGGCTGGACCGGCTCGGGGTCGTCGTCGCCGACGAGGTCCACCTCATGCGCGAGCCGGATCGCGGCCCGACCCTCGAGGTCACCCTCACGCGGCTACGGCGCGCCTACGCCGGCCTTCAGATCGTCGCCCTCTCGGCGACGGTTGGCAACTCGGAGGAGCTGGCCGCCTGGCTCGGCGCGGCCCACGTCACCAGCGACTTCCGCCCGGTCCCGCTGCGGCTGGGCGTCTACCGACAGGGCCGGATCACGTTCACCGACCTCTCCGCGAGGGAGGTCCCGCCGCCGGACGAGCCGGTGCCCCGCCTGGTCCGCACGGTCGTCCAGGAGGGGGGACAGGCGCTCGTCTTCGTCAACAGCCGGCGGGCGAGCGAGCAGCTCGCCCGGGGCCTCGGCGACACCGTCCGCCGTTTGCTCGGGGAGGAGGACCGGGCCCGCGCGAAGGCGGCCGCGGAGGAGCTCGCCGACGTCTCCGAGGAGGAGACCGAGGGGATCCGGCGGCTCGGGAGCCTTCTGCCGCTCGGGGTCGCCTACCACAACGCCTCGCTGACGAACCCCGAGCGCCGGGTGGTCGAGCATGCGTTCCGCTCGCGCGCGGTGAAGGCGCTGGTCGCCACGCCGACGCTCGCTGCCGGGATCAACCTGCCGGCCCGTCGGGTCATCGTCCGCGACACAACGCGCTACGACGACCGGCTCGGGATGCAGGCGCCGATCCCGGTGACCGACGTCCAGCAGATGCTCGGACGGGCCGGCCGCCCCCGCTTCGATCCGTTCGGCGAGGCGCTGCTGGTCGCCAAAGGGCCGGACGAGGAGGACCGGTTCCTCGACACCTACTTGGGCGCCGCGCCCGAGGCGGTCGTGAGCCGGCTCGCCTCCGAGCCCGCGCTGCGGATGCACCTGCTCGCGCTGGTCGCGAGCGGCGCGGTCCGCTCGGAGGCGGAGCTCGAGGAGTTCTTCCGGGCGACGTTCTACGGCCACACGCTGCCGCTCGCCGACCTTCACCGCCAGCTCGCGCGCGTCCGGTCGTTCCTGCAGCGGTTCGAGCTCCTCGAGCGCGGCCCGGAGCTCCGCGCGACGCGGTTCGGCGAGCTCACGAGCGAGCTGTACCTCGACCCGATGAGCGCCATCGTCCTTCGCGAGGCGCTCGGCAAGGCGCCGATCGGGGTCCGCCCGTACCCGCTCCTCGCCGCGGTCGCCGCGACCCCCGACCTCCCCCCGCTGTTCCTGCGGCGCGGCGAGGAAGCCGACTTCCTCTCGCGCTTCACCGACGAGTCGGAGGAGCTGCTCGTCCGTCCGGAGGAGCCGCCGCTCGACCTGCCCCTCGCAGGGTTCCTCGGTACCCTGAAGACCGCGGCGGTCCTCGAATCGTGGCTGGCGGAGACCCCGATCGTCGAGATCACCGAGAAGTTCGGCATCGGCGCCGGGGACCTGCGGACCAAGGTCGAGGACGCCGAGTGGCTGCTGTTCGGGGCCGGCCGCCTTGCGGTCGCCTTCCAGCGGCGCGCCGCCCGCCCGCTCGACGACCTGGCCCTCCGCGTGCGCTACGGGGTCCTCGAAGAGCTGCTCGACCTCGTCCGGCTCCGGGGGGTCGGCCGGGTACGGGCCCGGATGCTGTTCAAGGCCGGCCTACCGGACCGCGAGGCGCTGCGGCAGGCACCCGTCGACCGGATCGAGCGAGCCCTCCGCTCGCGGCGGCTCGCCGAGATGGTCGTCGCCCAGCTCAGCCGGTCGGCGCGGGCCCCCAGCCGGACCCGCGCGACGCCGGGCCCGCCG
>JASHRJ010000122.1 GCA_030037395.1 Thermoplasmata archaeon | reverse complement strand
GACCAGGCGACCGTCATCGATCTGTTCGCCAGCTACCGCGCGATCCTCGCGGGCGCGCAGGGGACCCTGATGCACCTCGGGATCGGGCCGATCGTCACCGGCTCGATCATCATGCAACTGTTCACCGGGGCGAAGATCATCGACCTGGACCTCACCGACGACGAGGACAAGGGGATGTACCAGGGGACCCAGAAGGTCCTCGTCGTCGCGATGATCTTCGTCGAGGCGGTGCCCCAGGTGTTCGGCTACCTGACCCCCTCGGCGACGATCGTCACGCGCCTCGGCGCGGTCTCCCCCGGCAACGGCCTCCTGCTCGCCAACATCATCATCGTCGCCCAGCTCGTGTTCGGCAGCTACCTCGTCTTCCTGATGGACGAGGTGGTCTCGAAGTGGGGGATCGGCAGCGGGATCTCGCTGTTCATCGCCGCGGGGGTCTCGCAGCAGATCATCCAAGGCACGCTGAACTGGTTGCCCGAGACCCCGACCGCCCCGACCTCGGCGGCGAACCCGCCGAGCGGCACGATCCCGAAGACGCTCTGGTTCCTGACCCACTACAGCGCCTCCCAGCTCGCCGGGGGCGGCTGGGAGCAGATCATCCTCCATCAACCGAATCCGGTCGTCGCGCTCGTCGGCACCGCCGCGATCTTCTTCCTGGTCGCCTGGACGGAGTCGACCCGCATCGAGCTGCCGCTCTCGCACGCCGAAGCGCGGGGGGCGCGCGGGCGGTACCCGCTGCGGCTGATCTACGCGTCGAACATCCCGGTCATCCTGATGAGCGCCCTGCTCGCGAACGTCTCGATGATCTCGATCCTGCTCTGGTCGAATCCCACGCTCTCGCATTTCCCGCTGTTCGGCCACGCGTGGTGGGTCGGGGCGTATCCGACCGCGTCGTACGCCCAGGCGAACGACCTGAGCCAAACGCAACCGCTCGCCGGCGGGGCGTACTACCTCTCGACCGTCAACGGCCTCGAGGCGTGGTTGCTGCCGATCCTGAACTACGGGACGTACAAGGAGTTCCTGTACAACCACACGTGGTGGCAGGGCCTCGTCCACGTCGCCGTCTACTTCGGCGCGATGGTCGGAGGTTCGATCCTCTTCGCGAAGTTCTGGATCCAGACGACGAACATGGGGCCCGAGGCGGTCGCGCGGCAGATCGAGGCGACCGGCATGCAGATCCCCGGGTTCCGTAGAGAGCCGAGGGTGCTGCGGAGAGTGCTGGAACGGTACATCCCCGTGATCACGGTGATCTCGGGGGCGGCCGTCGGGGCGCTGGCCGCCGGGGCGGATCTCATAGGGACGCTCGGCAACGCGAGCGGCACCGGTGTGCTGCTGACCGTGGGGATCATCATCAACCTCTACGAGGCGATGGGCCGCGAGCAGCTGATGGAGATGAACCCGCTGCTCCGCCGGTTCCTCGGAGGCGAGTCGTAGTGCCGCCCGAGCCGGAGGCGGCGCCGCTGCCGAGCGGGCCGGAGGACGACGACGAGGACGACGACGACCACGGGCCGGCCCCCGACGGCCCGCCCGCGCGCCCGCCGGCCCCTCCGTTCACCTTCTCGTGGAAGGCGTTCGTCTACGTCTTCCTGGGTCTCCTCGGCATCTGGATGCTGTTCGACGTGTCGCTGAGGAACTCCGTTGCCGAGCTGCTCGGCACGAGCGGTGCGCACCCCGGGCCCCTGTACGCGGCGATCGGGTTCGGGTCGAACTACCTGCTCCTCACCATGGCGCTCGCCGGGGCGATCGAGATGCTGATCACGGCGGTCGCCTACAACTTCACGACCGATTGGGTCAAGGCGGCGAAGATCCAGAAGTGGAACTCCGCGTTCCGCAAGGTCCAGATGGCCGCGATCCGGTCCGGGAAGAAGGACCGGATCGAGGCGCTGAAGCCGCACCAGCAGCGCCTCGCCCGGCTCTCCGGGGAGGTCTCGATCGGCCAGTTCAAGGGGATGGCGATCACCTACTTCCTGCTGATCCTGATCTACTCCTGGGTCGGCCTCGTGATCGTCGGCGCCAGCTCGACGGCGCAGGTGCTGACGCTCCCGGGCGCCACGATCGACCTCACCGGGCGGGTCATCAGCGCCCTGCCGATCCCGTGGTGGTTCCTGATCTTCAGCCTGTACACGATCCCGTTCTCGATGGTCTTCCGCCGGGTCCTCAAGCACTGGTGGCTGCGCCGGTACCTCGAGGAGCACCCCCCGGCCTCCGGCGCCCCCGTCCCCGGGGCGGCCGGAGGTACGGCGTGATCCGGTCGGTCGTCGCGCTGGGGGGTCCCCCCGGAAGCGGCAAGTCCACGGCGGGCCGGCTCGTCGCCGACGCGCTCGGCCTCAGCTACCGGTCCGCGGGGGAGCGGTTCCGCGAGGAGGCCCGACGGCGGGGGCTCGACCTCGCGGCGTTCGGGCGGTACGCCGAGCAGCACCCGGAGGTCGACCAGGAGCTCGACCGGGCGATGCAGGAGCTCGCCCGCCCGGGGGTCCTGCTCGACGGCCGCCTGCAGGGGATCCTCTGCCGCCGCCACGGGATCCCGGTGATCGCGGTCGTGGTCACGGCGTCGGAGGCGGAACGGGCCCGGCGCGTCGCCGCCCGGGACGGCCAGAGCGTGGAGGCCGCGGCCCGAGCGATCGTGGCGCGGGAGGCGAGCGAGCGGGCGCGGTACGCCCGGTACTACGGGATCGACCCCGACCGGGAGCCGGCCGACCTGACCGTCGACTCGACGCGGGAGCCCGCCGAGGAGGTCGCCCGGACGATCGTCGAGTTCGTGCGCCGGCACGATCGGCAGGGCGAACCGTGAGCGGGGAGGACCGCGCCGACCCGGTCGCCGAGCGGCTCGCCGCCGGGGCGTTCGTCCTGGTCGACAAGCCGCGGGGGCCGTCGTCGCACCAGGTCACCGCCTGGGCGCGGGACCTGCTCGGCGTGCGGACCGCCGGGCACGCGGGGACCCTCGACCCGAACGTCTCCGGGCTGCTGTGGATCGGCCTCGGGCCGGCGCTCCGGCTGGTCCCCCTCGTGCTCGAGTTCCCGAAGACGTACGTCGGCGCCCTCGCCCTCCACGGGGCCGTGCCTCGGGACCGGCTCGACCGGGCCGTGGCGGAGTTCGTCGGCCCGATCTTCCAGACGCCGCCGGTCCGCTCCGCGGTCCGCCGGGAGCGCCGCGTGCGGACGGTGCACCGGTTCGACCTGCTCGAGGTCGACGGGACCCGGATCCTCGCGCAGGTCGTCGCCGACTCGGGGACGTACGTGCGGACCCTGGCGGTGGACCTCGGCGATGCCCTCGGGCCGGGCGCGCACCTCGAGGAGCTGCGGCGCACCGCCACCGGCCCGTTCGGGGAGGCGGCGGCGGTGCCGCTCGCCGCGCTCGCGGACGCGAGGGCGGCCGCTCGGGACGGCCGACCGGAGGCGCTCGTCGGGCTGCTGCACCCCGTGCACGAGGTGCTCCGCGAGTTCCCCCTCGTCGTCCTCAAGGACGCCGCGGCCAGCGCGGTCGCCCACGGGGCGCCGCTCGCCGGCGGCGGGGTCGCTTCCGTCTCCCGTCCGTTCGCCGCGGGAGACCGGGTGGTGCTGCTCTCGCGCGCCGGCGAGCTGGTCGCCACCGGGGTGGCGCAGGTCGCCTCGGCTGCGCTCCGCCCCGGGGCCCACGGCTGGGTCGTCGGCCACCTCGCGGTGTTCGCCGACCCGGCGCGGTTCCCGGCGCTGTGGAAGCGCTCCCGGACCGCCGGCCCGACCCCCCCGGCCCCGGCGAGCTAGGGTTATCTCGCGCGCCGGCCGGTCGTCGGGGCGCATGGTCGGCGACGGCGTCGAGACGCGCGGCGAGCGCGTCTTCTCCCGTCTGGCCCGCGCGGTCGTCAGTCGCCCGATCGTTCCGATCGTCGCCTGGCTGCTCCTTCTGGCGGTCGCCGTGCCGTTCCTGGGCCATCTCGGGGCGGTCACCACGAACTCGACGGAGACGCTCCCCGCGAATGCGCCCAGCGCGCTCGCGGAGGCGAAGCTCGCCCAGCTGTTCCCGAACGAGAGCGGCGGCGCCTCCGCGATCGTCCTGCTGTACGGCCCGAACCTGACCGACGCGGCCGGGCAGTCGGTGGTGATGAACCTCACCGCCCGCCTGGCCGCCGACCGCCCGCTGGCCGACGTGAGCTCGGTGGCGAGCGTCTACACCTCCTACGCGAGCTACCTCGCCGGCCAGGCGCAGCTCGCGGGCGGCGCGATCGCCGCCGCGCAGCACGCTTCCCCGACGCTCGCGAACGCCACGAACCAGACCGCGGAGCTCCTCTGGGGCCCGCCGGCGCTGTACCTCGCCACCTGGTGGGGGCTCGTCAACGGCTCCAACGCGAGCCGCGAGGCCGCCAACGCCCCGGCGTACAACGCGACGGCCGCCGAGCTCGCGAACTCGAGCGCCGGCCTCGCCGTCCTTCGGGCGTTCTACGCCGGCTACCCGGCGAACGGGACCGGCTTCTCCGGGCTCCCCGCCTGCGCGAACGCCTCGTCGGACCCCGGCGTGGTCGCCTGCGCCGACGCGGTCGCGCGCACCAACCTGGCCGCGTTGGTGCCCTCGCTCCCCGGCGCCAACGCGACCGTCGCGTCGGCGGTCCTCCGCGGCCTCGGCACCGGCAACGCCACGGACCGCGGCCCCCTCCTCGCCGCCGCGGCCGACGCCCTGGGCTCCGAGGTCGGGCTGGCCGGTCCCTGGGTGGACACCGTCTGGACCGCGTTCCCCGGGGGCAGCGTGCCGCCGGGGGCGGCCCGGGCGTTCGCGAACACGACGGTCGCCGCGACGACGCTCGGCGACGAGCCCGTGCCCGTGCCGCCGGGGCTCCTCGCCTCCTTCGTCAGTCCCGCCGGGACCGCGAGCCTCGTGGTGGTGACGTTCTCGGTCTCCGACGAGGTGACCAACGGCGCCGGACAGAACATCGTCTACGCGGACCTCGGCGAGATCGCGGCGGTCACCTCGGAGGTGCTGGCGACCTCCCAGCCGCTGGGCACGATCGGGTTCTACCTTACCGGCGGCGCGGCCCTCGACCAGCTGACGGCGCAGTCGGTCGACGCCTCCCTCGCGCTCGTCCTCCCGCTGACGGTCGGCTTGCTCCTCGGGATCGCGATGCTGTACTTCCGCTCGCCGATCGCGCCGCTCGTCGCCTTCGGCGGTCTCGCGGTCGCCCTCCTCCTCGGGCTGGGGGCGACGGTCCTCCTCGGGACCCTCGTGACCCACATCGACTCGACCGCGCTGACCCTCGAGGAGGTGTTCGTCCTGGGCGTCGGGACCGACTACTCGATCTTCCTGCTCGCCCGCTACCGCGAGGAGCTGGTCCGCGGCCGGCCGTCGGAGGAGGCGATCGTCACCGCCGTGACCTGGGCCGGGCAGTCGATCGCCACCAGCGGCTCGACCGCCATCATCGTGACCGCGGCGCTCGCGTTCAGCGGGGTCGCGCTGCTCTCGCAGTGGGGGATGGTCCTCTCGCTCGCGATCCTGGTGACGATGCTCGTCGCGCTCACCCTGCTGCCGGCCCTGCTGCGGCTCGTCGGGCCCCGCCTCTTCTGGCCGACGAGCGGCGCCCGCTTCGAGCGGCTGGCGCGGGCGAGCAACGCGCGCGCGGCGGCGGGGACGACGTACTTCTACCGGGTCGCGCGGGCGGCCGAACGCCGGCCGGGGACGTTCGTGGCCGCCGTGGCGGTCGTGACGATCCCGCTGGTCGCGATCGCCCTGCAGGTGCCGGTCTCCTACGACTTCTACGGCCAGCTCCCCGGCGGCCACGGCGCCACCGACGGCCTCGCCGAGCTCGGGGCGCAGTTCGGCCCGGGCTTCGCGGTCCCCTCGTTCGCCCTGGTGACGTTCGCCGCCCCGCTCGCGGTCGGCAACGCGACCAACGCGAGCGAGTTCTCCGCCCTCGCCGCCCTCACGTCGGCCGCCGCGGATACGCCCGGGATCTCCTCGGTCCGGTCGCCGATAGGGCCGTACGGGGCGAACCTCTCCACCTGGGTCTCCCTCGGGAGCCAGCCGAGCGCGACCCGGGCGAACCTCCTCGCGACCCTCGCCTCCTACGTGGGGACCGACGGCCGCACCGTCCTGCTCCAACTGCAGCCGGCGGCCAGCGGCCTCTCCGCCGGGGCGGTCGCCGCCGTCGGCTCGGTCGAGCAGGCGTTCCGGGGGTACGCCGCCGGCCACCCGGCGGTCGTCGGGCTCGCGTTCGGCGGGGGGGCCCCCGGGATCTCCGACATCGCGGCCCAGACCGATCTCGCGACCGAGGTGATGCTGGTCGCCGTCACGATCGGCCTCGTGCTCGTGCTGCTGCTCGTCCTCCGCTCGCTGATCATCGCGCTGCTCGCGGTCGCGACGATCGGCGTGTCGATCGCCTGGGCCTGGGCGCTCACCGACCTCGTCTTCCAGCAGCTCGCCGGCCTGTCGATCTTCTTCTACGTCCGGACGATCCTGATCATGCTCGTCCTGGGCCTCGGCATCGACTACAACATCTTCCTCCTGACCCGGATCCGGGAGGAGCGCCTCCGCGGGCGGCCCGGCCCGAAGGCGATCGTGGAGGCGGTCGGCCGGACCGGCGCGATCATCACCGCGGCGGCCGTGATCCTCGCCTGCGCGTTCGCGGCCCTGCTCGTCGGGGACTTCACCCTGATCCGGGCGATCGGCTTCGCGGTGGCGGTCGCGGTCGTCCTGGACGCGATGGTGGTCCGGACCTACCTCGTCCCCGCCTCGCTGCAGCTGCTCGGCGAGCGCGCCTGGACCCTCTCCGGCCGCAAGCCCCGTCGCCCCGCCCCGGCGCCGGGGGCGGCGGCCGCGCCCGGGAACGCCGGGCTCAGCCCTTGAGGAACCGGCTCTCGGCCTTGGCGAGGTGCACGTCCGCCGAGGAGGTGTCGACGACCTCGGCGACCTTGCCGCTCGGCTCGATCAGGAAGGTGACCCGGCGCGCGGAGCCGCGCGGCCCGAGGACCCCGTAGCGGCCGGCGACCTCCTTGCGGTGGTCGGCGACCAGGGGGAACCGGAGCCCGTACTTGTCGGCGAACGCCTTCTGCGCGGGGCAGTCGTCGGTGCTCACCCCCACCACCCGGACCCCGCGGCCCTGGAACGAGGCGAGCCGCTCCTGGAACCCCTTCGCCTCGATCGTGCAGCCGGGGGTGTCCGCCTTCGGATAGAAGTACAGCACCACCGGGGCGCCGCGCAGCGACGAGAGCCGAAACGCCTTGCCGTCCTGGTCCGGGGCCTCGAAGTCCGGGGCGACCTCCCCTGGGGCGATCATCCCCCGGGGACTCCCGCGGGGATATTTGAGCGGCGCCGCCGCCTTAGCCGGTCGCTACGGTGACCAGGGTCTCGGTCGACTTGATGCCGGGGATCCGACGGATCTTGTGGACGACGGTGTCGAGCGCCTGGTTGATGTGCGGGGCCTCGACCTTCACGATGAGGTCGAACGGGCCGGTGACCGCCTGGACCTCGGTGACCCCGGGGACGGCCCGGAGGCGGCGGAGGACGTCCTCGAGACGCCCCACGTCCGCCTCGGCGAGGAGGTAGACCGTCTCCATGGCCCCCGGTGGAGCTTCCGGCGCCCTCATCAGCTTACCGTCCCGGGCGCGCGCCCGGCGGCCGCGCGGCCGTTTCCCAAAGGGTTATGGTCGGGCTTCCGACCGTCGGCGGGTCGATGGACCTCAGGCTCACGGACGCCCTGTCGGGGAGGCGCAGGTCGCTCGGGCCGAACGCCGGCCGCTCGGTCGAGCTGTACGTCTGCGGCCCGACCGTGTATGCCCCGGCGCACGTCGGCCACGGCCGAACGCTCCTCGCCTTCGATGTCGCGCGCCGGACCCTCGAGGCCGAGGGGGTCCGGGTTCGCCACGCGATGAACGTCACCGACCTCGAGGACAAGATCGACCGCCGGGCGCAGGAGCTCGGGACCAGCTCCCGGGCGCTCGCGCGCGCCGAAGAGCGGGCGTTCTACCGGGACCTTCGGGCGCTCGGGAACCTGCGCCCGACCTACGGCCCCCGCGCGAGCGAGTTCGTCCCCCAGATGATCGCCGTCGCTCGCGCGCTCGCCCGCACCGGCCGCGTGGAGCGCCAGGGCGACGAGTGGCGGTACGAGGCGCCGGCCCGTCCCCCCGGCCGGGGCTTCCCGAGCGGCGACGAGCTCGCCCGCCACGCGGTCGCCGAACCGGGGCATCCGTTCCCGGCGACCGGCGAGGGAGGCCGGTCGTTCGCCGTCTGGAAGCGCCAGGAGGCGCCGCTCCCGTCCTGGCCGAGCCCGTGGGGCCGCGGGGTTCCCGGCTGGCACCTCCAGTGCTACGCGATGGCCTCCCGGCTGCTCGCGGTGCCCCTCGACCTGCACGGGGGAGGGCGGGACCTCGCCTACCCCCACCACTTCGCCGAGAACGAGATCGCGCTGGCCCTGCGGAAGCGCCCGTTCGCCCGCTGCTTCGTGCACACCGGCCTCGTGCTGCAGGACGGCTCGAAGATGTCGAAGTCGGTCGGCAACCTCGTGGCGCTGCGACCGGCGCTCGCCCGCTTCGGGGCCGGAGGGCTGCGCTGGTACCTCCTCGGGCGGCCGTACGCGGAGAGGTTCCCGTGGGAGGACCGGGAGGCGCGCGCCGCCGCCGACGAGCTCGCCCGGGTCCGGCGGACCCTTCGGGGCTGGCTCGGCCGGGAC
>JASHRJ010000121.1 GCA_030037395.1 Thermoplasmata archaeon | reverse complement strand
GGCGGCGAGCCCGGGCCGGGTCGCGGAGATCGCCCGGCGGTCGACCGGGTTCCTGTACCTCGTTTCGCGGTACGGCACGACCGGCGGAGAGCGGCCCCAGGCCGCCGCCGACCTCGCCCCGCTCGTGCGCGCGGCGCACCGGGGGGCGCCCGGGCTGCCGGTGCTCCTCGGCTTCGGCGTCCGAGATCCCGCGACCGCCCGGGCCGCGATCGCGAGCGGAGCGGACGGCGTGGTCGTCGGCTCGGCGCTCGAGGAGCGGCTGGGCCGGGGGGAGCCCCCGGCGCGCGTCGGCCGCTGGTTCCAAGGGATCGTCCGGGGGATCGACCGGGCCCCCGCCGCTGCCGGCTGAGCCGTCGACCGTCCTCGATTTACCGCCGCGACGCGTCCGGAGCGCGTGGCCGTCGCGCCGTCCGCGGGCCGGGGAGCGCCGTCGCCGGCGTCGTCGGTCCCTCGGGTCCCGCGGTGGGCGCTCGCGGCCGGCCTCGGCGTCGGCGGCGCGCTGGTCGTCGCGCTGGTGGGAACGGGGGTCATCCCCCTGTTCGTCGGCAGCCCCGGCGCGTCAGTGCCGTACTCCACGGCGGACCGGGCGGCGACCGCGTCCCTCGCCCCGCCGGCCAACGGGAGCTGGGCGCTGGTCGGCGCCCTCGGGCTCGACGATCGCTCGGCCGGGACGGTCGCGGTGGCGAACCTCACGGCGGCGCTGAGCTCCGGCTGCACGGCGACCCCGCTCGCCGGGGCCCCGGCGGCCGGCGAGCTGTACCTGCCCGCGTTCGCGGGCGCGTTCTCGGCGGGGGTCGCCCCGGTCTGGTTGGTCCTCTTCGAGGCGGCGACCGGCGGGCCGTACGCGGTGGTGGCGGTCCTCAACGGCTCGGCGGCGCCCCTGGTCGAGCTCTCGGGGGGCTCCTGCGAGCTGGAGGGCGGCGGGGTCCACGTCCTGCCGGCCGGCGCGGTCGACAGCCCGCCCGTGGCGCAGAACGTCTGGTCGGCCGCCGGCTCGAGCTGGACCGCGGTCGACCCCTCGCTCACCTCGGTCCTCTTCGCCGTGGCCGGGGGCGGGACCTACGACGGGATCTCCATCTCGGCGACCTGGGCCGTGCTGTACGCACCGTGCGACCCGCTGCTCGGCGGGCCCACCCCCGCGACCGGCTACCTCGCGGTCGTCGGCCTCACCAGCGCCGCGGTCGAGGAGACCCTCGGGACCACGGTCGACTGCCCCGCGTAGGGCGCGGGCTACGGACGGATCCTCTCGAGCGAGACGAACCGCACCGCCTCGTCCCGCCCCACGCTGGCGACGAGGAACTCCTTGCGGACCCCTTGGGCGACCCGGACCGCGCCGGCGACCTCGGGCCAGGTGGCGACGTGCCGCTGCGGCAGCGCCTGCACGAGGTAGCGCGCGTGGGCGTTCTCGGGGTTGCGGGGGTACGCGCGGAAGTGCGCCCCGTACTTGAACCCGGTCTTCACCACGAGGCGCCGGCCCCGCAGGTCGCGGTAGGCGGCGAGGCGCTCGACGAACCTCGGGTCGAGCCGGCGGGCCCGGCGCTCGAGCCGCTCCGAGCTCACGATCCGCCCCGTCCTCGCGTCGCGGACGGTCAGCTGCCCGCTCCGGACCAGGTAGGCGCTCTCGAGCAGGCTCAGCTCGAGGCGACGCCCGACGCGGCTGCCGTAGGCGAGCTGGCGACCCAGCCCTTCGACCGCCTCGGGCGCATGCACGGTGACGCGATCGTCGCCGAGCCACCCCTCGGTCGGCGCGGGCAGCGGCGCGGGGGCGACCGCGCCGGTCGGCGCCGGTCGCCGCAGCCGGTAGTACGTCAGGTCCGACTCCTCGTCGACCACCCCCAGCCAGAGGAGCTTGCGGGCCCCGTGGGCCTGGTCGGCGAGCGCGAGGACCCGGGCGAGGTCGAACGGGACCCGCTCGCTCAGCGCCTCGACCCAGTAGCGTGCCGGGGTCTTGTTCAGGATCCCGCCCCGCGGCAGGACCGCGAAGGCGACCGGCGGAGGCCCGGGGCGCACGACGTAGCCGCGCTGGCGGAGGTCTCGGTAGACGAGGTAGCGGACCGGGAACCCCGGTTCGGCGCGGACCGCGCGACGGAAGATCGTCGACCAGCCGGACGGGCCCGCCCGCAGTCCCCGGACCTCGATGCGGCCCATTTCCGCGAGGTAGACCGCCTCGTACCGGTCGAGCGCGAGGCCGCCGTCCGGCGCCGGCGTGCCGAAGAACCCCTTGCCGTAGATCGACGAGGCCTCGGCCGGATCGTCGAACCGGACCGTCCCGTCCGGACCCAAGGCGCCGCTCACCGTCGGCTCGCCCTCAGCTGGCCGAACGTCACCAGCGCCTCGAGCCGGACCCCCAGGGCGGAGAGGCGGCCGGCGGCCCCCTCCTCCCGGTCGACCACGACCAGCGCTCGGTCCACCACGCCGCCGGCGGCGCGCACGATCCCGACCGAGCGCTCGGTGCTGCCGCCCGTGGTCGTCACGTCCTCGAGGAGGAGGACGCGGGACCCCTCCGGGATCTCCCCTTCGAACGGTTGCCGGGTGCCGTGCTCCTTCGCCGCCTTGCGCAGCACCACCAGCGGCCGGCCGACGCGCAGCGCGACCGCCACGACGAGCGGCACGGCGCCGAGCTCCATGCCGGCGATCCGCTCGGCGTCGCCGACCCGGGCGGCGAGCGCGTCGGCGAGCCCCGCGAGGCGCGCCGGATCGGTCCACGCCCGCTTCACGTCGACGTAGACGTCGCTCTTCGCCCCGGAGGCGAGCGTGAACTCGCCGAACCGCACGGCCCCGGCGTCGCGCAGCTCGCGGGCGATCCGCGCGGCGTCCCAGACCTCCGTGCGTGCGGGCGCGCTCACCATGGCACCTTCTTGAGACCGGCGCGGAACCCCACCTGGTTGAACGCCCAGTGCAGCCCGAGCGTGAGGACGAGGAGCCATAACACCCCTTCCCAGGAGCCGAACGTCCCCGCGAACAGGGCAGGGTCCGCCGCGAGCCCGAGGCCGATCGGCACGAGGACGAACGGCAGCTGGTCGAGCAGCAGCGTCCGGGCTCCGCTCCCGACGCCGAGGCGGCGCTTGACGAACGAGCCGAGGGCGTCGCCGGCCATCGCGCCGAAGGCGACGAGCGCGACGACCGGGACGGCGGCGGCGAGGCTCGGGGCCCACCGCGGCACGAGGGCGAGGTTCGGCGGCGCCCAGAGGATCAGCTGCGCCTCCAAGAGCCCCACCGGCATCGCGAGGAGGGCGCCGGCGAAGAACCCGGACCAGGTCTTGGACGGGCCGAGCAGGCGCCGCCCGTCCCCCGGCCACGTGCGTCCGAGGTCCATCGGCGGGCCCCGGCCGCGCGGCAGCGTCGCGAGCGCGCTGGCGCAGTACGCCGGCAGGAGGACCCAGAGGACCGCCAGCGCCGAGCTCTCGAGCGCCGGGAGCAGACCGTCGACCCCCTAGCGCGCGAGGACGAACTGCTCGATCGTGCGGGCGACCCCGGCGATGAGGCGGGGATCGGCGCTCTCGTCGACGTCGTGGATGTTGGCGCTCGGGTCCATGCTGCCGAACACCAGCGCCGGCAGCGGGGCGCCGGAGGGGCCGCGCAGCCCGCGGAGCGAGCTCGCGTCGGTCCCGCCGTACTCGCCGAACACCCCGGCCTCTCCCAGGTTCGCCCGGACCAGCCGCTCGAGGCGCACGGCCGTCGGGTGGTCCGGGGCGAGCGCGTAGCCGGGGCGGCAGCGGGCGGGGGGGGCGGTGAGCTCCGCCCGCGGGTGCCGCGCGGCGGTCCGGCGTCGCACGTGCTCGAGCGCCTGCGCGGTGCCGTCGCCCAGCTCCATCTCCGGCGGCAGCCGCAGGTCGACCGTGAACCGCGCCGTCGCGAACGCCGACGGGCCGATCGCCCCCTCCCGCGTCGCCCGGTCGAGGAGCGCGAGGGCCGCCGGGACCGGGTTGTGGCCGCGGTGCGGGTAGCCGGCGTGGGTCGCCACCCCGATCAGCTGGAGCGCGAGCGCTCCGCTCGGCACCGTGAGCGCGGTCGGTCCGGCCGCCTCGAGCCGGAACGGCGGCTCGACCCACGGCCGGAGGCGGTCGGCGAGCCGGGCGAGCCCGGCGGCCGGCCCCTCGAAGACGAGCGTCACCGAGCGGGCGACCTGGTTCGCCGCGTCGCTCTCGGCGTGCGCGGTCGCAAGGCGCGCCGCCGCCGAGCCGTCGGCCGGGCCGTCCAGGTCGAGCTTGGTCACGGTCGCGCGGCCGGTGAGCACCGGCTCGGGGGCCCCGCGGTCCGGCCAGTCGGGGGAGCGGTAGACCGACCTCCACGACCGGGCGAGCTCGTGCAGGCGGACGAGCTCGCCGGCGTAGTCCGTGATCTCCTCGATCGTGGACGGGCCGGGCCGGGACGCCTCGAGGAAGGCGACGCCGCTCGAGCCGACGGTCGTGTGGGGGCTGCCGTCCGGGATCAGGGCGACGTCGGCGCGGATCCAGCGCTCGGGGCTCCCGGGCGGAAGCCGGTCGTCGTGCGCCCGCATCGCCTCGACCCCGCCCTCGCCGCCGGTCTCCTCGTCGCAGCAGGCGAGGAGCCGGACGTTGCGCGGGACGCTCTCCGCCTCGGCGAGGCGGCGCATCGCGAGCAGCGACCCCGCGATCCCGCTGCCGAGGTCGTCGTTCGCGCCGCGGCCGTACAGGCGGCCGTCGGCGCGGAGCGTCAGCGCGTGCGGCGGGCTCTTCCACCGGGCCCGCTGCTCGACCGGTACGGGCACGACGTCGTAGTGGGCGAGGATCAGCACGGTCTCGGGGGCCCCGCGGTCGAGGTCGACGATGACGTTGGGCCGGGGGATCCCGCGCAGCCCGTCGGAAGGGCCGTCGAGGAGCGCATCGAACACCCGGGTCGCGAGGCCGAACTTCCGGGCCCACCGCACGATCGCCTCGGCGGCCCGGCGGTAGTTCGGCTTCTCGAACCGCCCCGAGCCGAGGTCCTCGAGGTTCGTCGGCGCGATGCTCACGAGCTCCTGGAGGAGGCGGAGGGTCGGCTCGTCCCCCAGACGCTCCGCCGCGGAGGCGAACGGTGCGGCCGGCTCGGCGTCCGCCACGCGACTACCTCAAGACGAGCGCGACCACGAGCGAGCTCGCGAGGAGGAGGACCAGGGCGGCGGGGAACATGTTCGTGAACATCGCGAGCGTGTCGCCGAGCGAGGTCAAAAGCCGAGCGGTGTAGCCGGGGCCGAGCACCCGTACCGCCGGCACCTCCCGCGAGGCGAACCGTACGCGCGCGGGCGCGAGGTCCGCCTTCGCGGCCTCGAGCAGCTGGCGGGCGTCCCGCGCGAGGGCGTCGACCGGGTAGCGCTCGCCGACCGGGTTGATCCCGCCGTCGACCTCGTGGACGACGTGGTTGTCCGTGGTGAGGATCTCGGGGACGTCGACGACCTGCCGGAGCTCGGCCAGGATCCGCTCGCGCGCCCCGACCACGAGGTTGTTGCCGTCGACCAGGACGTAGCCGGTGGTGGTGCCGGCGGCCCGGACGACCAGGGCGCGGAGCCCCTCGGGGCCGATCCCATCGGCCCCGGTCGCGTAGCCGCCGCGGCTCGCCACGCCGACCTCGATCGGACCGCCCCGCGCCGACCGGCCGGCGGCGGCGACCGCCGCCCGCGCGTCGGCCCGCAGCTGCTCGGCCGCCGGGCTGCCGTAGGCGATGTCCCCCTCGCCCTCGGCGTACGAGTTGTGCGCGTCGACCAGCACCGCGTGCGGGGTCCCGGCCTCCGCGAGCTCGCGGACGATCCGATCCGCGACCGCGTAGGCGATGTCGTCCGTGGGCGCCGGGGCCTGGCTGACGACCACCAGCGCGGCGTCCCCCAGGATCTGCGCCCGGGCGGTGCTCCCCTCGTAGGGGCTGACCAGCGGGCTCGCGCGGTCCGGCAGCGCCGCCGGCAGGTCCCGGATCAGCTCCCGGACCGCGCCGCCGACCCGGGCCACCTCCTCGCCGGACGGCAGGTCGAGGTCGTGGTCGCACGGGGTGTGCGGCACGAAGACGGTCCCGCCGACCGGGCCGATCGCCTCGGCCATCTTGCGGGGCAGGTCGCTCGCGCCGAGCGCGGCGAACGGGCCGGGGTGCACCGTCGGGAGCACGACCGTCGCCCGGAGGCGGTCCTCCGACGAGAACCCGAGGACGCTCACGCGCAGGTCGGCCCGGACCGCCTGGCGGAGGAAGAACGCCTCCAGCGTCCGGGTCGCCTCCGGGTCCCGGTCGCCGACGTGATCGAGCAGGGGCCGGATCATCGAGACCCCCGAGCCGTGGAACTCCCGGCGGATCGGGCGGTCCGCGGCGTGAAGGACCACGACGGCGCAGACGAACGCGATCGCGAGGTCGACCGGGACCGAGGCGAGCGCCGGGATCGTCGCGCGCGTGACGAGGAAGAAGCCGAGCAGCTGGAGCGCCGGCTGGAGCAGGGCCACGGGCAGCGACCGGGCGTGGCTCGGCCGCGAGACGCCGAACAGCGTCATCTGCCGGAACCAGAACGCGGGCGCGACGAGGAACACCCCGAGGAAGACGACCGGCGGGACGATCGTCGGCCAGACCGCGAGCGCCCCGCGCCAGGCGGCGGCGAGCGGGAGCTGGATCAGCACCGCCGAGAGCGCGAGGAACATGCTTCGGTGGAACTCGAACCGCCCCCCGAGGGCGCGGGCGAGCGGCGTCGTCGCGGCCCCGGCGACCAAGGCCGGCGCGAGGATCGCCCCGAGCCACCCCTCCCAGAACGCGGGGCCCGGCGGGGGCCAGAGGAGCGCGGCGACCGCGAGCGAGAGCACGGCGAGCAGCCCGGCCGCGGCCGGGGGCGACGGCGCGCGCAGCAGGAGGCTCGTCCGCTGCCGGGGCCTTTCCCCGGGCGGGGGAACGCTACGCTCGTCGGGCACGCCGCACCTCCTCCACGATCGTACGGAACCGCTCGCCGAGACCCTGCTCCTCGGTGACGGTCCCGGTGACCAGGACGTCGGCGCCGGCGTCCAGGAGCGGCCGCGCGTCGGCGCCGGTGCGGATCCCTCCGCCGACGACCAACGGGACGCGGATCGCCGAGCGGACCTCCCGCACCATCTCGGGCGGGACCGGCGCCGGGGCTCCCGAGCCGGCCTCGAGGTAGACGAGCCGCATCCCGAGCATCTCGGCGGCCAGGGCGTATCCCGCGGCCAGCGCCGGCGCGTCGCGGGGGACCGCGTCCACCTGGCCGACCTCGCCGACCCGCATCCCCGGGGCGACGACGAGGTAGCCCATCGGGATCGCCTCGAGGCCCATCGCCCGGACCGCCGGCGCCGCGCGCGCGTGCGCCCGGACCACGAGGTCCAGGTTCCGCGAGTTGAGCAGGCTCATGAACAGCACCGCGTCCGCCTCGGGCGCGAGCGAACCCGGTCCCTCCGGGAAGATGATCGTCGGGGCCGCGACGCGCCGGCGGATCGCGCTCGCGGCCTCGCCCATGCCCTTCCGGGTGATCCCGGTCGAACCGCCGAGGAGGATCGCGTGGCTCCCGAGGTCGACCGCTCCCTGGGCGACGTCGGCCGCCCGTTCGCCGGGGGACTTCTCCGGGTCGATCAGCGTAAAATGGATCGGCCCGCGCTCGAGGAGGGTCCGCAGGCGGGCCTCGACCGGTCCGATCGTCGGCGGCGTCGTCATCGGAACGCCACCGCGAGGAACGCGCACAGCGCGAGGGCCATCGCTCCCTTGCTGACCGACTGCTCGAGCCGCAACCGGGACGGCAGCCACACCACCGACAGCACGAAGATCGCGTCGGCGCCCGCCACGACCAGCCCGTAGGCGACCCCGGCGAGCGAGGGGAGCGACAGGAACCACAGGAACGGCACCGCGCTGAGCGCGATCGCGCCGGCGACCGTTCCTCGGGCGACCGCCGCCGCGGCCGACATGCCGTGGGCCTGCGGCAGCGTGCGCCGCCCGACGTCGCCGCGGACGTCCTCCATGTCCTTGATCACCTCGCGGCTGACCGTGGCGAGGAACGCCATCGCCGCGAACGGGAGCACGATCTCCGGCGCGCCGGCCGCGGCGCCGCCGTACAGGAACACCATGGCGGTCAGGCCGCCGACCGTGAGGTTCCCGACGAGCCCCCGGGCCTTCCACCGCAGCTCGTAGGCCAGGAGCCCGGCGACCGCGACGGCGAGGATGACGCCGACCCACGGCCGCGTCGGCACGACCGGCACGACGAGCACGGCCCCCGCGACGAACAGGGCCGCCGTCAGGGCCCGGGCGCTGCCGAGCCGGACCTCGCCGGTGACCAGCGGTCGGTCCGGATGGTTCGTCCGGTCCCCCTCGAGGTCCCCGAGGTCGTTGAGGACGTTGCCGGCCGCGGTCACGCAGGCGGTAGAGAGCCCCGCCAGCCCGAGCGCGAGCCACGTCGCCTCGGCGAGCCGAACGCCCGCGGCCAGCGCCGCGAGCCCCCCGACGACCGTCCCCGCGAACGAGACGACCAGGTTGGGCGTCCGGACGAGCCGCAGGACCGCCCGCACGCCGCCCGATGCCTCCGCTCGGCCGATAACGGTTGTGGCCGAGGAGCCCGGGGAGCCGGGTTCCCCCGGCGGTAGGGGCCGTCCGGCCCTACCGTTATACTCGGGCGCGGCTCGCCCGCCCGATGGCTCGCGAGCGCGTGCCGCGCCCCCGGACCCGGTCGTTCGCGCTCCGCAACGGGCTCCAGGTCCTGCTCGCCCCGATGCCGGAAAGCCCGACCGTGAGCGTGTGGGTCTGGTACCGGGTCGGCTCGAAGAACGAGCGCCCGGGGATCACCGGGGCCTCGCACTGGGTCGAGCACATGCTGTTCGAGGGCTCGCCGCGGTACGCGAAGGGGGAGATCGACCGGGCGGTCGTCCGGGTCGGCGGCAGCCTGAACGCCTTCACCGACGTCGACTTCACCGCCTACTACACGACCGTGCCCCGCGAGCATCTCGACGTCCCGCTCGACATCGAGGCGGACCGGATGACCCGGGCGTTCCTCGCCGACGGCGAGGTCGCGCGCGAGCGGACGGTGATCCACTCCGAGCGCGAGGGGAACGAGAACTGGCCCGAGTTCCGGGTGGAGGAGGAGCTGTACGAGCTCGCGTTCCGCGAGCATCCGTACCGGTGGGACGCCCTGGGTCACCGGATCGATATCGAGACGATGAGCGCCGCGCAGCTTCGGGAGTACTACCACCGGTTCTACGGCCCGCGCAACGCGTTGCTAATCGTCAGCGGGGGGTTCTCGCCCGGGCCGGTCGCGGCGGAGATCCGCCGACGGTTCGCCCCGCTGCCGACCGGCGGGGAGGAGGTCCGGGTCGCGGTGCGAGAGCCGCCGCCCCACGGGGAGCGGCGCGGCGAGCTGCGGGGACCGGGCACGACGCCGTACCTCCAGATCGGCTTCCCGGCGCCGGCGCTCGCCGAACCCGAGACCCCGTCGACGATCGTCTTGGACGCCGTGCTCGGCGGCGAGACCCGTCTGTTCTCGACCGGCCCCCGCTGGGGCCGCGCGCGGGAGCACCCGGACTCCCGGCTCTACCGTGGGCTGGTCGACCCAGGCCTCGCGGTGCGGGCGAGCAGCGACTGGCGGCCCCGGGTCGACCCCGGACTTTTCACCGTGCAGGTCCAGGCCGCGGAGGGGGTCTCCCTCGACCGGCTGGAGGCCGCGACCCTGCGGATCCTCGATCGCCTCGCGGCCCGGGGCCCGACCGCCCGCGAGATCGCGGACCTTCGGACCAAGGTCCGGCGCGCGAGCCGTCTCGCCTACGAGGGGGCCTCGGGCACCGGGTTCCGGCTCGGCTACTTCTGGGTCCTGGACTCGCTGCCGTCCGAGGACCGACTCTACTCGGCGCTCCTCCGCGTCACGCCGGGGGAGGTTCGGGAAAGGGCCCGGGCCCTGTTCCGACCCGAACGCCGGGTCGTGGTCCGTTACCGTCCGACCGGGGAGCCGACCGATGGCTGAATCGGGCGACCCGCTCCGCATCGCCTACCTCGAGGCGGTCGATGGGCTCACCGTCGCGCGGCAGGCCCCGCCACGGCGGGCCGGGAGCTTCTCGGCCACGTACGTCGCCCCGGCGGGATGGGCGTTCGACGAGCCCGGGGCGGAGGGGACCGCGCGGCTGGTAGCCCACCTCGCGGCGGTCGCCGCCGGCCCGTTCGATCGCGTCGAGCTTGCCCGGCGGCTCGACCGGCTCGGGGCGACGCTCACCTCCCAGTGCGCCCCGGAGTCGGCGGAGCTGACGGTCTGGGGCCCGGCCGACGCGTGGGCGACGCTCCTGGGGCTCCTTTCGGAAGCGGTCGCCCGCCCCCGGTTCGCGCCGGAGGACGTCGCCAAGGCCCGTCGGCAGCTTCTCGAGCGCCAGCTCCAGGAGGCGACCCAACCGGCGTCGCGGGCCGAGCGCGAGTTCCTGCGGGCGGTATTCCCCGAGCGCCACCCGTACCGGGGCACCGGCGTGGGGAACCGGCGCTCGCTTGGCCGGCTTTCCCGGGCACGCCTCCTCCGCTTCCACCGGCGCCAGTTCCTCGCGCGCGGCGGGATCGTGGTCCTCACGACCGCCGCCCGCGGCCCGGCGGTCGTCCGGGAGGTGCGGCGGAGGTTTGGCAGCGTCCCGACGGGAACCGAGCCGACCTTGCCGTCGACGGCCCGGACCGCGGGCCCGCCGGCCCGCCGGACGATCGACCTGCCGGGCCGCTCGCAGGTCGAAGTGCGGATCGGCGGGGCCGGCCTCGCTCGGGCGGACCCACGGTACCCGGCCGCCTACCTCGCCAACGAGGTCCTCGGCGGACGGCCTCTCCTCTCGCGCCTCTTCCAGCGGGTCCGGGAGCGGGGCGGCCTCGCGTATCGGGCGCACAGCGACCTCGAGGCGATGCGGTGGGGGGGCTACTGGGTCGCCTCCGCCGGCACCGGGGCCGACCGCTGGCGGAAGGTGGTCCCGATGCTCTCCGAGGAGCTGGCACGTCTCCGGGAGGAGGAGGTCCCCGCCCGGGAGCTCCGGCTTGTTCGGGAGAGCGCGATCGGGGAGATCCCGCTCTCGCTCGAGGTCACCTCCGACGCCCACGAGCTCGCCGTCGACGCTGCGTACCACCGGCTCGCGGAGGACCACTGGCGGCGGTGGCCGGGGCTGCTCCGGGCGCTGCGCCCGCGCGATCTCCGCGAGGTGGCGGCGGCCGCGTTCGGACCGGCCGGCCCGGTCACCGTCGTCGCCGGCCCGCTGGAGCCCCGCCGATAGCCGCCCCGGCGTGCTGTCGCCTCCGCGAATGCGTATTTATACGCGTAACAGGTACGGGGGCCATGCCTCGGCCGCGGACCGATCTGCCGAACGCCGGGATGCTGCGGAAGAACATCACCATCACGCCGGAGGAAGCGGCGTTCCTCGAGCGCCACCCCGAGATCAACCAGAGCGCGCTGTTCCGCCAGGTCGTCGAGAGCCTGATGCTCGCGGAGCGGTCCCCTTCGGTCGCCTCGACGCAGACGCTGCGGCTCGGGAAGGCGGTCTACCGCTCCGGTGCGATCATGTTCCAGAAGTCGACCGGCCCGAAGTAGCCGGGGCGGGAGCCCCGCGACGCGGGGCCGCTGCGTCGCGCAGCTCCGGCGCCAGCCCCTCGAGGGCCGGGAACCCGCGGTCGGCGGCCCGGGCGTATAGGACCCCCAGCGCCCCCGGTGTCCCCTCCAGGGCCGCTCGGGCCGTGGCTCGGTCGAGCTCGGGGAGGGCGTGGCGGGGCACTATGTGGCCGAACGCCCACCGGCGACCCCGGGCGAGGTCGGTGAACCGGGGAGCGTAGTGCCCCCCGCCCACGGCGAGCGCCCGGAGGTCTCCGTCGCGCGAGCTCCCTTCCCGGACGGCACGGTCGACGGCCGCGACCTCCGCCGGCTCCGGCCGAGCCCCCTCGGGAACGGCGATCTCGACAAAGCACGCCGGGAGCTCCAGCTCCGGCCCGTGGTGGGTCGCCTCGTACGTAGCGGGGAGCCCGAGCCGGGCGCCCTCCTCGGCGAGCCGGCCGAGGATGCCGCTCATCGCGGCCGGGTCCGTCGGGACAACGGTCCGGGGCCGCCCCCCGAGCTCGGCGCTTGGCCCCAGGTTGCCGATCGGGTGCACGGTGAGGCAGCGGATGCCGCTCTCGCTGCGGTGGACGGACGGAAAGACGACGGTCGGCCGCTGTCGCAGGATCTCGCCGGGGAGGGACCGGTCGAGCCGCTCGTCGTAGATGTGGGGTCCGGGGCGACGGAGCACGATCACGTTCGGGGACCGCCACCGGACCGCTCCCGCCGCCGAGTGGCCCGCCAGCGGCGGGACCCCCCACAGCTCTCCGAGCGCCGCAGCGACGGGGTCGGCGTCGCTCAGGACGACCAGGCGCGGCCGGCGGAGCTCCTCGGTCGTGCGCTCACGCTTCCCGGCCCGATGCGCGCCCGCGGCCCCCGCACGACGCTACGGCTCTTCAGGAGGCGGCGAGAGGTCCCGGTAGTAGCCAGGGCCGACCTCCGCCGGCAGCACGTCCGGCTCCCGCAGGCAGACCACCCAGTGGGTCTGGTAGTCGAGGGGGCAACGGGTGAACAGCATCCCGAGGACCGCCCCGACGATCAGGATGACGCCGATCCACACGAAGATGAAGCCGAACGTGAGCGCCCCGAAGTGCGGCGCGGCCGGCGAGAGGCCGAGGACCAGGAAGATCACCCCGAGGAGCATCATCGGCAGGAACCGGACGAGGACATGGCCGCCTCGCCATCCGACGTTCTCCACGGTCCGGGCCACGGCTCGCCTCTACGACGTACCAACAAGGAAGCAACCTACTTGAAAGGATAGGGGAAAGGGTTCTCGGGGGCGGTCGCCCGCCCCCGTCTCCGGCTCGACGGTCCCTGCTTAGCCGAGCAGCGAGCCGTAGATCGCGGCGGTCGTCATCGGGCACGCAGTGTGGCCGGTTGCATCGGCGTAACACTGGTAGACCGTGATCGAGACCGACTGGATCTCGGCGATCACTGCAGAGTAGAAGTTCTCCGTCGCGTTCGTGTAGCCGAAGTCGCCACCCGGCAGAGCCGTCGTCCACGCGAGCGATTCGTCGAAGAGGAACGTAACGGTCTCGTTCTCCCCGCCGCCGCCCGTGTTGACGAAGAAGATCTGCGGGATCGGGGTCGCCCCGGCGAAGTCCACCACGATCTCGTAGGTCGTGTTGGCCGGCGTGTAGTTGGCGAACGCCAACGACGCCTGGTAGACCTCGTCGCTCGGGAGATACCCGGTCTGGTTCGGATGCCAGTACCACGGCATCGGACTCGTGTTCGTCGCCTCGTTGATCCACGAGCCGTTGGACGCGTAGAACCCACCGTGCGGCATGTACGTGGTGTTGTTGTTCCCCGCAAAGTACGCACAGTCGGTCGCGTTGAGGAACGTCGTGTTGTTCACGACCGGGTTGCAGCCGGTCATGTTCAACCAGTCGTTCGTCAGGTTCGCGTCCCCGGTCAGGTTGAACAACGACTCGTTGAACGTCGTGTTGTTGAACCCGATGACCGTCGAGTTGTTCGCCGCGACGCTCACGTTGTCCCACGCCGAGTAGTTCGCGAAGTCACCCGCGAACGTCCCGTTGATGTAGTTCCAGATGTACGAAATGTTCCCGTCGAAGACGGCGTTCAGACACACGTAGGTCGTGGTGTTGTTGATCGAGTTCGTCGTGTTCGAGTCGCTGAGGTTCAGCGGCACGCCCGCGGTCACGCTCGTGTTGTTCAGCTGATCCGTACCGTTGCCCGTGACGTTCTGGCACGGTCCGTGACCCGCCGTGAAGTTCGCGTTCGGCAGCAACCCAGCATAGGTCGAGTACTCCCCGAGGAAGTACACCCCGTACGGCGCATTGTTCACACCGGTCGCGCTGCTGTGGTTGAACACGTGCGAGAACGTGCCGAAGTAGAACCCGGCCAAAGCGAATCCCGCCAGAAGCGACGCCGTTGCCACGGCCGCTCCCACGTAGACCGCTCGGTGGCCCCACCCGCCCGAGCTCGCACGGTAGACTCCCCTTCGTCGATGGCTCTCCCGACGCATTAGCCCACCTGTCGCCTCCCATGGCATACCCCTATTAAAATCTTCAGTCGGCGGTTACTGCCCCCCACGAAAGTTACCGACCGCACGAGAGCGACCCGGCGTGGGCGCCCGCCGACCGGGCCCCAGGTTCGACGGCCGCTCGACCCTCCTGCGGGCCTTGTCCGTGGCGGCCGGCGGGGCAAATCGGGGCAGGGGCGTCGAGCCGGGTCCGAGGGCCCCTGGCCCCGGCCGAGGGGCCGACGCGCCGTTCTAGAAGGGTTATAGCAGGGGGACCGTTCCGGGTCCGGTGTTGCCATGGCGCGGGTAGAGACGACCGCGGGCTACGACCACCACGATCGACACCTCCATGTTCACCTGACCGACCCGCGGGCGACCTACTACGACCTGCTGACCGAGTTCCTCCAGGCCGCAGGAAAGGCCCCGGACTGGTACTGGAGGCTCGTCGGCTCCTTCGGCGCCCACGAGTCGGAGAAGCTCGAGGAGATCATCTCGAGCGCCTTCGAGGCCGGCGCGTTCGTCGCCCACGATCACCCGGAGGACGTCGACTTCGAGTGGGTCACCGAAGAGGAGTGCGAGGAGGAGCGGCGCGGCGCGGAGGGCGAGGAGGCGGAAGCCGCCGAGGCGACCCCGCCGGCCGCGCGGCCGCCTCGGAGACTGTCGCCCGAGGACGCCTCGACCTCGTAGGCGGACGTCGTGGAGCGGGTGGACTCCCCCCGCACTGGTAGTCTAGGCACCGTAGGCGGACCGACCGGGCGGGGCGCTCCGCCCCGTCGGCGGCATCCGCACTTCGACCAGATGCGCCGCACCTGGTACTTCTTCCGACGCAACACCCTCGCGATGATCGGCCTCACGATCATCCTCATGATCGCCGGCCTCGCGATCTACGCCGCCACCCTCCCCCTCCCCTGGACCTCCGTCCCCAACTGGTGCGCCACCGACTACGGCCCGGCCGACCCGTCCTCGGGCTACCCGGGCAACTACACCCAGGTCTGCCCGACCACCGGCCCGATCATCTGCACCTACGAGTTCCACCCGCCCCCCAACGCCGCCCGCTTCTGCAACGACCAATGGTACCAAGGGGTCGTACGTTCCAACATCTCCTTCCCGTCGATCATCGCCCCCACCCTCTCCCTCTCCCCCTTCCATCTCGGCCCGATGCCGCTCGGCGGGATCACCATCTCCTCCGGAGAACGTACGCCGATCTACAGCATCACGACGATCCTCGCCCGGGGCTCCGACTGGTCGCTGATGTTCTCGGTGGCGATCGTCGGCCTCGGGGCGTCGATCGGGCTCCTGGTCGGCGGCCTCGCCGGGTTCTACGGAGGCTACCTGGACGAGGCCCTCATGCGGTTCGTCGACGTTTTCCTGTCGATCCCGACGCTCCTGTTCGTCATCGTCGTGGTGGCGGTCCTGTCGGTCGACCTGCCGTCGAGCGGCCACGGCGACATCACGATCAAGGTCCTCGCGATGATCCTCGGGTTCACGCTCATCTGGTGGCCGTTCTACGCAAGGATCGTGCGGGGGCAGGTCCTCGTCGTGCGCGAGCAGAAGTACGTCGAGGCCGCCCAGGCGGCCGGCTCCCCGAAGCGCCGGACGCTGTTCCGGCACATCCTGCCGAACAGCGTCTACCCGGTGTTCATCCAGTTCTCGCTGGACGTCGGCACGATCCCGCTCCTCATCGGCTCGCTGGTCTTCCTCGGCTTCGGCCCGGTCCTCTTCCCGTCGGTCCCCTTCCCCGAGTGGGGGGCCGCCTCGGCGCTCAGCGTCTCGGACCTCCAGGGGGACTTCCTGACCTCCTGCTACTCGGCCGCCACCGGCTGCGTCATCCCGTGGTGGCAGCTGCTGTTCCCGGGGGTCGCCCTCTTCATGTTCGCCATCAGCGTCAACCTCCTCTCGGACGGAATCCGAGACGCCCTCGATCCCCGGCTGCGGCGGTAGGCGGCGGGCATGGCATCGACCGCCCCGTCCCCTGCTAGCCGCTGGCGACCGGCCGGCGGCCACCGGGGCAGGGTCGCCGCGGGACCGGCCCGCGGCCCGTCCGCCCTTCCCCCGCTCGCCCGGCCGAGCGGCGCGGACCAACCGCGCGCGAGCGGGCGGGACGCGCGCGGACTGGTCCTGGACGTCCAGGACCTGCGGACCTACTTCTTCACCTACGACGGGGTCGTTCGCGCCCTCGAGGGGGTCAACCTTCAGGCGCGCGCCGGGGAGACCACCGGCGTGGTCGGCGAGACCGGGTGCGGCAAGAGCGTCACCGCGTTCTCCATCGGACGGCTCGTCTCCGAGCCCGGCCGGGTGATCTCGGGCAAGATCCTGCTGAACGGGGCGAACCTGTTGTGGGGGCTCGACCGGGAGGCGAAGTTCCGTCGGGTCCCGGGGACGAACCGCGTCAAGGTGATCCGTCGGTTCCGGCAGATCCGGGCCGGCAACGACCGCATGTCCGCGGTCCGGGGGCGCGGCGTCGGGATGATCTTCCAGGAGCCCACGCAGGCGATGAACCCGGTGTTCTCGATCGCGGACCAGTTGGGCGAGGCGGTGATGCAGCACCGGGGGATCGAGGTGCTCGACGGCCTGCTCCGGGCGGACCAGCACCTTCCGCGGGCCGAGCGCGGCCTGGCGCGCGAGCCCAAGGGCGCGGGCGCTCCGGCGGGCGGTTGGTACCCCCCGACAGGGGCGGAGGCGGAGATCGAGCAGCTCCTGGAGGCGCACGTGCAGAAGGACCAGGACGCGATGCGCGCCGCCGCGGTCGGGATCGCGCGGCGCGTCGCGCTGCCGAGCGCTCGCACCCAGATGTTCCAGTACGCCCGGCACTCCCCACCGGGGGTCGCGAGGCTCCGCTACCAGATCCAGCACGGCCTCGCCCGCATCCGGCTCAACCCGCTGCAGCGCGGCTACCTGCGGCATCTCCGCCGCCTCGAGCTGCTGAACCGGCGCCTCAAGGACGTCTTCCTCCGCGAGATGAAGGAGGAGCGCTACCACCGCGCCGCCCGGGGCCGGCTCGGCCTGCAGCTACGGATCGAGCGGTGGACCCACTTCTACTACGGCCTGTGGGGGCTCCGGGGCCGGGTCCGCCAGCCGATCAAGGACGAGCTGTTCTGGCGCAGCGTCGAGCTGCTGGAGGGGGTGAACATCGCGAACCCGGCGCAGGTCGCGCGCGGCTACCCGCACGAGCTGTCGGGCGGGATGCTGCAGCGGGCGATGATCGCGATGGCGCTCTCCTGCGAGCCGGGACTCCTGCTCGCCGACGAGCCGACGACCGCGCTGGACGTGACGATCCAGGCGCAGATCCTGGAGCTGATGCGCCAGCTCCGCGAGCGGGTCGGCACCGCGATCGTGCTGATCACGCACGACCTCGGGGTCGTCGCGGAGGTGTGCGACCGGGTGAACGTGATGTACGCGGGCATCGTGGTGGAGAGCGGACCGGTCCGCGAGGTGTTCCGCCGCCCGCTCCACCCGTACACCCACGGCCTGCTCGCCTCGATCCCGCGGTTCGATCAACCGGACCGCGAGCTCCACACGATCCCCGGTTCGGTGCCGAACCTCGTCCATCCGCCGCCGGGCTGCCGGTTCCACCCGCGCTGCCCGTACGCGATGCCGATCTGCAAGGAGGTCCGCCCGGAGCCGCTGCTCCAGGAGGGGAACCACATGGTCGCCTGCCACCTCTACCACGAGGCCGAGCCCCCGGCGGCCGACGCGCCGGCGGCGGACGCCGCGCCCCCGAGCGAGCCGCTCGAGGACCCCGAGGCGGCGTAGTCCGGCGCGGTCCCCGCGGGGACCTTCGGCGATCGGCCGGCGGCTACCCCGTCAGAGAACGGGTCGGCCCCGCGAACCCGAGCCGGTCGGGCCACGGCTCACGCCCCCGGTTTCCGTTGCGAAAGAAAGGGAAGGAAAGGGTTGACCCTCACGCCCCGAGGGGCGTGAGGGAGCCAGGGCGCTCGAACCGACTAGGCCCCTCCGCGCACCGGGACCGCCGCCAGGTGCGCATCGCCGACC
>JASHRJ010000120.1 GCA_030037395.1 Thermoplasmata archaeon | reverse complement strand
CTGCGACGCCTGCCGGTTGAGGGCGCGGGGGTTCCGCGCGGCCCGGGTAGCCGACCCGACGGTGGCGGGCCGACCGTCCGCTACGCGGCGGGCGCGCTGACCGGCGTCACCGGCGACGTGCAGAACGAGCAGCGCTTCGCCGCGAGCGGGATGTTCGACAGGCACTCCGGGCACGGGCGGGTCGTCGGGGGGGCCTTGGCCGCCTTCGCGGCCTTGCGGTCCTCGTAGCGCTGGTACGGCAGCGCGATCGCGAAGAAGACGACCAGCGAGACGGTCACGAAGGTGATCAGCGCGTTGATGAACGCGCCCTGGAGGAACTGGCTGCCGTTCACGGTGTACTTCCACGCCGAGAAGTCGAAGTGCCCGGCGACCCCGATCAGGGGGGTGAAGATGTCGGCGACCAGGGCGGTCACGAGCGCGGTGAACGCCGCGCCCATCACGAAGGCGATCGCCAGCTGGACGAGGTTGCCCCGCCGGATGAACGTGCCGAAGTCCTCTCGGATCGATGCCATCTTGGCCCTCGCCGCGGCTACGAGGTCCCCCTATTTCGGGGTTGTGACGGCGGCGGTCACATCGTCTCGAGCCGCGGGACCCCGAGCAGGTCGAGCGCGTTGCCGAGCGCCTGGCGGGCGGCGGCAACGAGCGCGATCCGGCTCGCCCGCTCCCGCTCGGCCTTGAGCACCGGCACGGCATGGTAGAACCGGTTGAACCGGTCGGCGAGCTCGTGGGCGTAGCCGGCGAGCCCCTGGACGTGCCCCGTGCGCGCGGCGGCCCGGACGGTCCGCGGGAGGGCGGCCACGGCCCGGACGACCCCGAGCTCGTCCGGGTGGGTGAGCCGCTCGGCGGCGAACGGGTACGGGGGCCGGTCCGCCTCCCCCTTGCGGAGGACGCTCGAGGCGCGGGCGTAGGCGTACTGGACGAACGGCCCGCTGCGCCCCTCGAACGAGAGGGCGTCCTCCCATCGGAAGGCGACCGGCTTCTCCGGCGCCACCCGGACCACCTGGAACCGCACCGCGCCGGCGGCGACCGCCTCGGCGATCGCGTCGATCTCCGGTCCGGCGAGGTCCTCCCGCCGGGCGACGACCTCCCGGCGGGCCCGGACGACCGCCTCGTCCAGGAGCCCGTCCAGCGTCACCGCGGAGCCGCCCCGGGTGGACATGCGGCCGCCGTCCGGGACCGTGACGTCCTGGTAGATGACGAACTCCGGGCGCCGGCGCTCGCCGAGCTCGGTGAGCAACGCCTCGAGGGTCTTGGCGTGGAGCCGGTGGTCCTGGCCGAGGACGTCGATCGCGCGCGCGAACCGCGCGAACTTCGCGAGATGGTAGGCGACGTCGCGGGTGACGTACAGGCTGGTCCCGTCGGCCCGCTGGACGACGATCCGCGTCGACTCCTTCGGGAGGCCGTAGTCGGCGGCGTCGATCGCCCAGGCCCCGTTCTCCTCCCGGACCGCGTGCGGGGCGCGGTGCAGGCGCTCAAGGACCCGCTCCACGGACCCGTCGTGCAGGAACTGCGACTCCCAGACGAACTCGTCGAACGAGACGCCCAGGCGGCCGAGGGAGGCGAGCATCCCGTCGAGCACCTCCCGGGCGATCTGGCCGTGCTCGGGGGGCGCCGCGCCGGACTCGATGCGGCGCACCAGCTCCGCGACCTTCTCGGCCGTCTCGCGGTGCTCCTTGAGGTAGGCGCTGAACGCCGGGTACGGACGGCCGAGCCGGTGGTCCGGCTTCTCGCCGGGAACCTCGTGCCCCTCGACCGCCTGACGGACCGGCTCGGGCCAGCTCTCCCGCGGCGTGGTCCAGAGCCAGGTCAGCATCGTCGCCTGGCGGCCGAGGTCGTCGACGTAGTACTGCGTCGTGACCCGCGAGCCCGCCGCCCGGAGGGCCCGGACCAGCGTGTCCCCGACGATCGCGTTCCGGACCCTGCCGATGTGGAACGGTCCGGTCGGGTTGGCGCTGGTATGCTCCACGCAGACCGCCGAGCCGTCCGGGACCGCGTGGCCGTACTCCGCGCCCCGCGCGAGGGCGAGCGCGAGGGTACGCTGGACCAGCTCCGCGGGGTCGAGGCGGACGTTGACGTACGCCCCGGACGCCGTCACCTCCCGGACCGGGCCGCCCAGGGGGAACGCGGCGGCGAGGCGTGCGGCCAGCTCCGGTGGGGCGAGCCCCGCGGAGGCGGCGCCGCGGTGGACCGGCAGCGCGACGTCGGCCTCCGCCGGGCCGCCCAGCTCGAGCAGGCCCTCCGTCTGCGCTTCCGAGAGGTCCCAGCCGAGCGGCGCGGCCGCTCGCCGGACCCCCGCGACGATCGTCGCGATCCACGGGGCCCACGGATCGGTCGCCTCGTCCGGCGCGGTGCCTCCCGGAGAGTTCGCCGCCACGGCTCAAAGCCGCTTTACGAGGGCCACCATCTTAACCCTTGGTCATGGCGGAGCTGCTCCTCGTCCGGTACGGCGAGCTGGCGCTGAAATCCCCGCCGGTCCGGCGCGAGTTCGAGGCGACGCTCCGGCGGAACATCGTGCAGCAGTTCGTCCGGGCGTCGCTCGACCTTCGGATCCGGTCGGACCGCGGCCACCTCTACGCAGAGGTCGACGACGCCCGCCGGGCCGTGCCGCTCCTCCGCCGCGTCTTCGGGGTCACCTCGGTGAGCCCGGTCCACGAGGTGGCCACCGACCGCGCCGAGATCCGCGCCCGGCTGCTCGAGCTGGCCGGGCCCCGCCTCGCCGCTGGCGCGTCGTTCGCCGTGCGCGCGCGGCGGACCGGCAATCACCCGTTCACGAGCCAGGAGCTGGCGAGGGACCTGGGCTCCGACGTCCTCGAGGCCTGGCCCGATCGCCGTCTGCGGGTCGACCTCTCGACGCCCGACGTCGAGCTGTTCGTCGAGGTCCGGGGCCCGAGGACCTACCTCTACTTCGACCGCGCGAGCGGCCCCGGAGGCCTGCCGCTCGGGGTCGCCGGCCCGCTGGTCGCGCTCGTCGACGGGCCGCGCGGCGCGCTCGGGGCGTACCTGCTCATGAAGCGGGGATGCCGCGTCGGGCTGGTCGCGACCCCCGCCGGCGTCCCGTTCGTCGCGGGAACGCTGGCGCGGTTCGACCCGGCGGTCCGCGTCGTCGAGGTGGGAGAGGAGGCGGCGTCCGCCGACGAGGCGCTCCGCTCGCTCGCGCGAACCGTGCACGCGGACGGCGTCGTGCTCGCCCTCCGGGTCGAGGAGTACCCGGCCGCGCGCTCGGTCTGGGGCGAGACGCTCGTCTTCTCCCCCACCGTCGGCCTCTCCGACGAGGAGGTGACCCGCCGCTGGCGGGAGGTGGCGAGGCTGGCCGACGACGCGCCCGGGGGCCCCCCGCCGGCGGAGCCGGCCGGGCCGCCCGCCGACCCGCGGCAGGTTTAAGAAGGCGGCCCGGGTGGGCGCCGCCGGACCGTTGTACATGCCGAAGTACCGCGTCGCCGGCTCGTTCCTCGCGCGCCGAGGCTACTGGCAGCCGTTCGCCAAGGAGCACGAGGCGCCGAACCCGGAGACCGCGCGCGAGTGGGCGTACTCGGAGCTCGGCGGGTGCCACGGCGTCAAGCGCTCGCTGATCCGGATCGACTCGGTCGCCGAGAGCCCGGCCGCATGAGCACTCCCGCGCCGGCGCCCCCGGAGCGACAGGTCGAGGAGGACCTGGTCCGGCTGGAGGCGTACCGCAACCAGCTGGCCAGCCTCGCCCAGCAGCGGCAGATCCTGGTCGCGTCGCGGCAGGACCACGCGCGCGCCCGGGAGAGCCTGGACGGGATCGACCGGGCCGAGGCCACGACCGAGTACCTGGTGCCACTCGGCGGCGAGGCGTTCGTCCGCGGCAAGGTCGAGCGCACCTCCCCCGTCCTGCTCGGCGTAGGCTCCGGGGTCGTCGTCGAGATGGAGCGTCCGAAGGTCGCCGAGCTCCTCGCCGAGCGGCTGGGTCGGCTCGACCAGGCCCTCCGGGACCTCGACGGGCAGATCGGGACGCTCGAGGAACGGATCGAGCTCGTCTCACGGCGGCTGGAGGCGGCCTCCCGTTCGGCCGAGGCGGCCCGGCGAGATGTGGGC
>JASHRJ010000017.1 GCA_030037395.1 Thermoplasmata archaeon | reverse complement strand
CCGTCACCGGCAGCTTGGAGAAGGTCTCGAGGTATCCGCGCCGCGCCTCCGCCGAGTAGGCGAACCACGCGCGGATCGCCTCGAGCTCGGAGGTGGTCATTTTGGCGGGAGGAACTCGCGCTCTACGAGGCGGCACGATGGAGGCGCCATGGGACGACCGGTGTCTTCCTCCCTCGTTCTCCGCGTCCCAGCGGCTGGGGCGATAAAGCGGCTCCCTGCCTCGGCGGTGGAGCGACCTCCCGCGGTTTCCGTCAGGGCCCCCGAAGCATGCGTTCTCTTCCGGTTGGGTTCGGCGACGGGGGCTCGCCGAACGGCAGAGCCTCGTGTGCGAGCTCCCCGTGGGCCAAGTCTGGGTCCTCGAAGGAGTCCGAGAACTCTCTGGGACCAGGTTCCCGCCGGCAGGTACCTCACGGTGGAGGCCGGGGCGAAGAGGCTGCGCTCTACTCCATCGGGGTGTGCTTTTCCGGCGAGCGGTACCGCCGAGGAGGCTCCCAGAGTTCGAAGCGGTTCCCTTCGGGATCGTACCCCCATCCGAAGCGGCCGTACGAGGACTCTTCGATCTGGCCATCGACCCGGATGCCGGCACGGCGTAATTGGCTGAGGAGGCGATCCAGATCGTCGACGCGGTAGTTCACCTGAGCCGACGGACTCCCAGGGCCCCACTCGCGTTCCCGGTTGCCGATCGCGGCCCAGAGCGTGCTTCCGACGCGCCGGCGGTTCCGGGGGGAACGCCAGTCCCAGGTCGCTACTTGCCCGCGGGGGGAGACCTCGAGACCGAGGTTCTTGCGGTACCACGCGGCCAGCTTCACCGGCGATCCAGACCGGAGAAACACCCCTCCTATCCCGGTTACCCGGGCCCGCCGACGTCCACCCGCTGGCATCGGTCTCCCATGGGGTTCGAACTCATGAGTTCCCCGGTGGAGGTTGCCATGGTACGGGCCACGTACGCCCTCCTACGACCCGCCGGCGAGGAGCCAGCGGGGAGCGAACGAGGCGAGCGCCGCCTCCAGACAGGTCGTCGGTGAGTGACCCACTTGCGCTCGCTCGGCCAAGCTGCCGCTCTCCGTAGTCGCCGCTCCCGACTCCGATAGGCCATCGCCCGACGGAACTCCCGCTGGACCTCGGCCCAGCTCTCGAAGTTGCTTCCGTCCATCGCGAGGCTCTGAGGATCCGCCGCGTGGCACTCCACCGGGTTCATCCAACTCGCCTGGGTCGCCGAGGCCATCAGGGTCACGCGGTGGGCCCTCGCCCACCGTCGGATCTCCGGCGTCCAGTGGGCGCTGAGATTGTCCTGGATGACGTACACCCGCTGATCGGCGGGGTACTTCGAGCCCTCCCGTTCGAGGTAGTCGAGCCAGAGCGCTCCGCCTTTGTTCCGAGAGAAGCGACCGCTCAGTCGTTTGTGCTAGACGTTCTCCGTGAGGTAGAGACACCGAGTCCCCCCGAACCGATGGTAGGTCGAGGGGATCCGCGCGGGGTGCCCCGCGAGGAACCACTCTCGCCCTCCGTGCAGGGTCGGGGTGATCGGACCGATCTCGTCCATGCTCAGCACGACCGGGGGGTTGTGTTTCTTGTGGGCGGCACTCTCTGGCGGCTTCATCTGTTCCTAGGGACCAGCGACTGCCGCACATCGTGGGAAAGGCGGCGAGAGTTCCTCCCCGAGCGGAGAAGACAACACGGATCGCTCTCGCTCATCCCGACCTTGACGAGCGCCCGGAACCCTCGGTCCGTAATGCCAGACGGCCGCCGGTCCGTAGCCGACCTGGAGCCTGTCCCCCCGGCCACTGAACCAGCTCTACCCTAACGCGAAGAACCCACGCCCCCAGACCAAGCGTCTGGCCCCGGGCTCTCCCGCTTCCCTGGGTCCCGGCTCCCGGGCCACGGGAGCCCCGAGGATCGACCCGGACTACGCCGAGCCCGAACACGTCGGGCTTGACGAGGCGGGTCGTCGGCCGCTTCGCAGGGGGCGTTCTCCAGAGGGTCGGTAGACCGAAGGTTCTCGTTGGAACTCGGCGGTGCAGCCGCGCCCACGTCGCCCGGCGCTGCGAGTGGTGGTCGTTCGCCTCCGGGGGTGATGTGCTCCATCCGACCAGAGCCGGTACATCGCGTGAGGGTAGGCCACGGCGGGGCGACCCTCCCCCGCGAACCTAGGTCGAGCCCGGACCCTGGCCCACGGCGGCCCTGGTCCCGCCGCCCCCGCGGCGCACGAGGACGAACACAATCCCTAGGGTGACCGCGATGACCGCAGCATCGTTTTCCACCCAGGCCACCCAAGAGACGCTGGACGGGGCGGACGGCGGCGCAGAAAAGACGACGATCTGAGAGCTCGGTGCCTGAATCGAGAGGGATCCGGACGATGGGCTCGCCGCGTAATCGAACGAACTGGGGATGACAAAGGTATACGTGCCCGCCGCAACTTGCAGCACGGCGGTAGCGCCATCGGATAGAGCGATTTGACTAACGCCGGACGAGTTCGATAGGATCACCGTCCAATTCGAGCCGGTCGGCAGCCCTGACTCTCGGAAGGTCACCGGGAACAACGGCTGGGAGATCACGCTAACCGTCCCGGAGACTCCGTTGGTAACGTAGGTGGCGCCGGTAGCCGGGTCGAAGGCATCCTGCTGGGGCCCCGACCCCACCGGGATCGTGGCGACGACAGCGTTGGTCGCGTCCGCAACAACACTGACGCTGTCCGACCCGTGGTCCACAACAAAAAGCAAGCCGGACGAGGGATCGTAGGTAGCAGCATTCGGGCCGCCGCTTATGGGAATCGTCGCGGCGACGGCACCGGTGGCATCTGAGATCACGCTCACGCTGTTCGATAGGAGATTTGTCGTGAACACTTCGTCCTTCCCGGAGTCGTAAGCGCTCCCCGCAGGGTCGTCGCCCACCGAGATTGTCTTTACGACGGCGTTGGTTGAGTCGGACAGGATATCGACCTCCGAAGCTCCTCCGAGTCCGACGAATAGCTCGCCCTTCACGGCGTCGTACACGTCGCCCTGCGGATCGGAACCCACCGAAATGTTGGATACGATCTTATCCGTGGCGTCACTGATCACGCTCACCGTGTCCGAGCCTTCCGCCGAGACGAATACCTCCCCCTTCCCGCTGTCATACGTTGCGCCCTGGAGCTGAAGAGAGCTCCCGGGCGGCCCGCAGGTTACCGTTGCCACGACCGTGTTGTTCGAGTCGGAGATCACACTCACATTGTCCGAGCCGTGGTTGGTAACGAAGATCTCTCCCTTCCCACTGTCATAGGCCGCGCTACTGGGAGCGACACCGACGGGGATCGTAGCGACGACCGTGTTTGACGCAGCAGAAATCACGCTCACATTGTTCGAACCATAGTTCGTAACGAAGATTTCGCCCTTCGCACTATCGTAGCTCACGCCGTCGGGCGCGCTTCCAACGGTGACGTTCCGCTCAGAAACGTTGAGGGCCGGGCTGAGCGCAGGAGCTCTCACACCCGCTGGGTAGGGCCCCCTCGGCAAACCGACCGATGCAACCGCGACTCCGAGATCCCGCAGCCCGGAATGAATCGATGAAGTTCCCTCGACATTTGCGACCGAACCGGCAGCGGTCGCAAGCGACGCGACCGCGAAGGCTAAGAGGACTAGAGTGGAGCGCTGCATGTTCACTTTCAACCTCGGTCGCCGCGAGAGTCGGGCACGAATTCCACGTTTAAAGACCTTGTGACACGGCCATCTGTAGACTCTCCGGATCCGTGAGCACGCCCTTGCGGGGCTAGTCGCTCCGAGCCGACGGAGCCAACGACGTTCGCAGCGCTCCCATGGGCCCACGACCTCGATTGAGGCGCCGGAAGGTGCGATGGTGGAGCGTTTCTAGCCCCGGCGGCGGGTCGCTACGACCGGCGACGTTAGGTCGAGGGCTCCTCTCGGGGCCGACGAAGGGCGAAGTTGGCTCGACCTAAACCGCGTGGAGGCAGTTGGGACGTTTGTCGTCCTTCCAGGGCCAAGCCGAGCTTCTGCCGCGCTCGGCGCATTGCCTCATGACGGCGTCCCGCGCGACGGCGGCGGCTTGCGCCTGAGCCGTGGCCTACCGCTTGCCACGGTCCGCGTACTGCTCCTCCTGAATCACGTAGAAGTACTGCCCGCGCTGGCTTCGGACCGGCACAGGGTTGATCGCATCCGTCCAAACGAAGCTTGAGGGCTCGGCGAGAAAAGTGATGTTCCCAAACCCCCCTGCATCCCGGAGAACCCTTGGGCCACGGAGATCTGCTTCACCCGGTA
>JASHRJ010000016.1 GCA_030037395.1 Thermoplasmata archaeon | reverse complement strand
GCGGGCGGCGGCAGCGGCCGCCTCCACGGCCGAACGGGGCGGCGAGCCCGCGCGCGGCGTCGTGCCGGCGTCCGGCGGCCCGTACGGCGCCAGGAACGCCGGACCTGCGCGGCCGCCGGAGCGGGCGACCGGCTCGAGCGCGATCTCGTTCCACGCCTCGCGGAGGACCAGGCGTAGCCGGGCCGGCGGACCGGCGTCGACGCCCGGCCCGTCGGGCGCGGCCGGACCGAGCAGGTGAAGCGCGCTCTCGAGCTCGGAGGTCTTGAGCATCAGGCGATCGATCGCCTCCAGGAGCGGCGTCGCGCGGGGGGTGGCGACGTACCCTCCGGAAACCGCCATGATGAGGTCCCGCTGCGTGCAGAGGCGGAGATACCGTCGGAACGAGACGGGGTTCAGGTTCGCCGCGCCGATGATCCGGGTCTTCGGCGCCGGCTCGCGGGCCGCCCGGAGGAAGTCCCGCAGGACCTCCAGCTTGCTGCGGTACGACCGCGGTGCCCCCACCCTCTCGCCCCGGTCCGACCGGGCTCCCGGTCCCGGTCGGGACGCGCGGATGTTGTTTTAGGGATTTATAGTTGGTTACCCGGGACTAGGGAACACCTCGGTAGACTCCGTTTGGGCCGTCGGACCATGCCTATCCTTCGCACGGGACGGCGGGTGGGAGCTCGGAGGAGACCTGTGGGTCCCCTTCACAGGGCCCGACCGTGCGCGGTACCGCGAAAAAGAAGGCTTCGGACGGCACCGTCGCTCCGAAGAATCGCTCGATGGCCCCCTGAGCCAACCGGCGGCCGGACCTGGGCCGGGATACACGGAGTACGCCGCGCGTCGACGCGGCTCTTCCGATCTCTGCCGCTGCCGAGCTCGTTGATCTCTCGGGTGCCGAGGACCGACGACGGGAATCCCTCCCGTGCGAGCCGGAGCATCGCTCGACCGACCCGGTCCGTGGACGTCGCGGCCTCCCGGGGGGCCGCGAGGGCCGCTACGGGCCAGAGGACGGCGTACAGCGCGCCAAACCGCGGAGTGCGTGAGCGGATGCCCTGCCGGGCCTGGATGATCCCCCGCCGAAGCATCTACTCGGCCCGGAACGGGAGCCGCAGCAAGGCGTTGCGGTGAGCTCGTTCACGCGGGTCCCCGTCCGAGATCCGCGCCCCGTGCTCCCGGTGCCCGCGCGGGAGACGTACGCGGACGTGAGCCTCCCGGGGTTGAGGCGGGCCAGCGTGGCGGCCGCCGACCTCGTGAGGTCGTACCCCGCCCGGGCGGAGTCGGCCTCGGTCTTCCCGAACGAGGTCGTGCCGAGCGGGAAGGAGCACGCGTCGTAACCGGTGGGCCGTTCCTCCGCCGCCCCGAGCTGGCCCGGGTCGGCGGGTGAGCGCGCGGGCGAGACCCGTGTCCGGAGAGACCGCCGCGGGGCGCGGGCTCGGGTGGGCGTGCGGGCAGCGCCACCCCCCTGGTTAAATCCCTCATACAATTCATTATATATTCGTTAATTTCTTGTAAAACGAAGTGCCAGATTCGGCCGCCCCGTCTGCGACCCGATTCCTCGGGGTGCGTCTCACCCTCGAGGAGGAGGATCGGCTCGAGAAGTACCGGAACGACCGGCAGCTCGCCAACCGCTCCGCGGCGATCCGCGCGCTCCTGCGCGACGCCCCCGGCGCGCGCGAGACGCTGCTGTCGCTGCCGGTGACCCGTCGGCGCGAGCTCGAGGAGCTCGTCGAGGACGGCTACTTCACGAGCGTAGAGGCCGCCCTCGAGCACGCGCTCGAGGCCGGGCTTCGCGAGCTCGAGCAGACCCACGGCGAGGGGCTCGAGCGGCTCCGCCGGCACGCGCGCGAGCTGCGCGCGCGCGGCGAGCGGCGGCGGCGGGCGGATCGGGAGGGACGGGGGCTCCTCGGGCGATAGCCCTCGGGTTGGGGAACGGTTGCACGATGGCGGCGATGGGGATCAGCTGGAGCGAGCGGAGCGGGTTTATCTGCCGACTGTGCCGTCAGGACGCGAAGCATAATGAGGTGCTCCACATCTCGTTCTGCCCCGTCCACGGTCTGAGCTCGCCGCTGGACGAGCTCCCCGGCCGGCCGGAGGCGAGAGCATCCCGCGTCTCTACACCCGCACGGGCGACCGCGGAACGACCGGTCTCGCTGGTGGCGCGCGGGTAGAGAAGGACTCTCTGCGCATCCGCGCCTACGGCGCGTACGACGAGCTCGGCTCGTGGCTGGGCCTCGCCCGGAGCCTGCTGCCCGACGAGCTGGCCGAGCTCCGGGCCCTCCTGGAGCGGCTGGGCCAGGAGCTGTTCGTCGTCCAGGCGGAGCTGGCGCGGGCGCCGGCCGCCCCTCGAGCCGGGCCCGCGATCACCGCGGCCCACGTCGAGCGGCTCGAGAAGGAGATCGATCGGTTCGACGCCCGGCACCCGCCGCTGAAGGAGTTCGTGCTCCCCTCGGGCTCGACGGCCGCCTCCACGCTCCATGTGGCGCGGACCGTCGCGCGCCGCGCGGAGCGAGAGCTGGTGGCACTCCATCGCGCCGAGCCGCTCGACCCGGTGGTCCTCGCCTGGGCGAACCGGCTCTCCGACCTGTTGTTCGCGGTCGCGCTGGCGACCAACCACGCGCTCGGGGTCGCCGAGGTCCCGGCGCGGTACGACGCGTAGCCCCGGGGCCGGGTCCCACCGATGGAGATCGGGGTCGTCGGAAAGCCGAACGTCGGCAAGTCGACGCTGTTCAACGCGCTCACGCTCCTGGACGTGCCGATGGCGCCGTACCCGTTCACGACGGTCCAGCCGAACCGGGGGGTCGCCGCCGTCCGGGTCCCGTGCCCGCACGGGGAGAAGGGCGCCGCGTGCACCCCCGGCAACGCGAAATGCGTCGACGGCACCCGCTGGGTGCCGGTGTCCCTGGTCGACGTGCCCGGCCTCGTCCCGGGAGCCCACGCCGGCAAGGGGCTGGGCCACAAGTTCCTGGACGACCTGCGCGCGGCCGACGGGTTCGTGCAGGTGGTCGACCTCAGCGGAGCGACCGACGAGGAGGGGCGGGTCGCTCCCCCGCGCAGCCACGCGCCGGCCGCGGAGGTCCAGTGGCTGGAGGGGGAGCTCGTCGCGTGGGTCGCCGAGATCCTCGGGCGGGGGTTCGACCGCGATGCCCGCGGCGCGGAGCTCGAGGGCCGCAAGATCGAAGAGCTCCTCGCGGCGCGTCTCACCGGCCTCTCGATCCCCCCCACCGCGATCCTCACGGCGCTGCGGGCCGCCGCGATCGACGGCGCCCACCCGAGCCGCTGGTCGGAGGCGGACCGCGCTCGGCTCGCCCGCGAGCTCCTCCGGGCCGCGAAGCCGCGCCTGGTGGCCGCGAACAAGTGCGACCGGGCGAGCGCCGACGACGCGGAGGCGCTCGCCGGCCGGCTCGACGGGATCCCCGTCGTGCCGACCGCCGCCGACGCCGAGCTCACGCTGCGGCGGGCCGGCCGCGCCGGTCTCCTCGACTACCGCCCCGGCGACCCCGGCTTCCGGGTCCGCGACGGCGCGACGCTGTCGTCTGCTCAGGCCGCGGCCTTGGAGGGGATCCGCAAGGTCCTGGGCGCGTGGGGGTCGACCGGGGTGCAACAGGCGCTGGAGGCGATGGTCTTCCAACGCCTGCAGCAGGTCGTGGTCTTCCCCGTAGAGGACGAGAGCCGCTGGACGGACAGCCGCGGCCGGTTGCTGCCGGACGCCTTCCTCGTGCCGGCCGGCACCGCGGTGCGGGCGGTCGCGTACCGCGTGCACACCGAGCTGGGCGAGAGGTTCGTTCGCGCGATCGACGGCCGGACCCACCGTGCGCTCGCCGCCGACCATCCGGTGGAGCCGGGGGCGGTGCTCCGGTTCGTCGCCCGACG
>JASHRJ010000119.1 GCA_030037395.1 Thermoplasmata archaeon | reverse complement strand
TCGCGGCGAGGACCGCGTACACCCCCAGGGGGACCGCCAGGGCATACCGGGACGCCCCGGGGACCTGGCGCAGCTCGCCGGCGAGCGGGTCGACGAACGCGGTGCCGAGGACCGCCGCGGCCGCGATCGGCTCGGGGAAGACGAGGACCGCGACCACGAGCGCCACCGCGTAGAACAGGTAGCTCGCCGGCCGGCGGGCTTCGTAGCCCCGGATCGTCGGCAGCTCGAGCCGGAACGCGAGCCGGGCGACCTCGAGGAGCACGACCGCGGCGAGGGCGGCGAGCAGGACCTCTTCCTTCGGCGCGACCCCGAAGAAGCGGTCCGGCAGGAGGTAGTACACCAGGACGAACGCCCCGAGACCGTGGAGGATCCGGCGCCAGAGGCGGTCCCCCTCGGCCTCCTCCCGCCCGAACGCGGCGGCAAGGCGGCGCCGGAACCGTCCGCCCCGGTGCAATCGAAGCCCCAACGGCGGCCCTCAGCCGGGCCGGCTCCCGCGCGGGCCGCTCGGCTCCCGGCCCCGCGGTCGCCCGTCCCCGTCGGCAGGGGGCTCACGGGCGCGCGAGAGCCCCTCCATCCGGGGGCCGAGCGCCGCCGACGGGATTTCACGGTTTCGCGCCCAGCCGGCCCGCAACCCTCTATAGACGGCCGGGCTCGGCCGGCCGTGAAGGTCACGGTCCTGGTCGGGAGCCGCTCCGACCTTGAGCACGCGGAGAAGGTACGCGGGCGCCTGGCCGAGTTCGAGGTGCCGTGCGACGTCCACGTCGCGTCGGCGCACCGCACCCCCGAGAAGGTCGAGCGGCTGGTCCGGGACCCCGATACCGAGGTGTTCGTGGCGATGGCCGGTCTCTCGGCCGCGCTCCCCGGGGTCGTCGCCGCGCGCACGCTCAAGCCCGTGGTGGGGGTCCCGCTGCACCGCGGGCTCGGGCTCGACAGCCTCCTCTCCGTCGTGCAGATGCCGCCGGGGATCCCGGTGGCGGCGGTGGGCCTGGACGCGGCGGAGAACGCGGCGCTCCTCGCCGTGGAGATCCTTGCGCTCGCGCACCCGGAGCTGGTCCCGCGGCTGGAGCGGTACCGGGCGAAGTGGCGGGAGGAGCCTCCGCCCGCGCCTCCCCCGGGCTGAACGATGGTCGAGCCGAAGGCGTTCGTCGCGAGCGCGCTCGAGCAGCTAAAGTCGGCGGTCCCCGGCACGGCGATCGTCGCGGCGTCCGGCGGCATCGACTCGACCGCGGCGGCGGTCCTCGCCCAGCGCGCGCTCGGGGACCGGGCGCAGGCGATCTTCGTGGACACAGGCCTGCTGCGGGCGGGGGAGGCCGAGCGGGTCGCCGGCCTGTTCCGGGCGACCGGGCTCGCCTACCGGCCGATCGAGGCGAGCGCGCGGTTCGTCGCCGCCCTGAAGGGGGTCCGCGACCCGGAGCGCAAGCGCAAGAGGATCGGCGCCGAGTTCGTGCACCTCTTCGAGGAGGAGGCCGCCGCGCTCGGCACGGACCGCCTCGTCCAGGGCACGATCGCCCCCGACTGGATCGAGAGCGGCGGCGCCCTCCGGGACACGATCAAGACCCACCACAACGTCGGCGGGATCCCGAAGGCGAGCCGGCTCGTCCTGGTCGAGCCGCTCCGGGACCTCTACAAGGACGAGGTCCGTTCGGTCGCCCGCGAGCTGGGCATCCCGGAACCGGACCGCCAGCCGTTCCCGGGGCCCGGGCTCGCGGTCCGGGTCCACGGGCCGGTCGACGCCGAGCGGCTGCGGCGGGCGCGGGTCGCGAACGCGGTGGTCGAGGAGGAGGTCGACCGGGCCGTCGCCGCGCACGAGATGGCCCGGCCCTGGCAGTACTTCGCCGTCCTGCTGGATGCCCGGACCGTCGGGGTCACCGGCGACAACCGGATCCACGGCGACGCGGTGAGCGTCCGCGTCGTGGAGTCGACCGACGCGATGACCGCGACCGCCGCCGCGGTCCCGGCGGCCGTCCTCGCGCGGGTCGCCCGCCGGATCACCCGCGAGCTGGCCGGCGAGGTGGTCCGGGTCCTCTACGACGTAACCGATAAGCCCCCTGCCACGATCGAGTGGGAGTGAGCCGGGGCGCAGGTATTCTATTCCGGGGGCGGTACTCCCCTCCGCGATGAAGACGCCGGCGGCGGACGCCTCGCGCACGGTGCGGATCTCCGAGGAGCTCGCCCGGCGGCTGGAGGCGCGCCTCGAGGGCTCGGCGTTCGACAGCGTCGACGCGTTCGTCGGCTTCGTGCTGGGCCGCCTGCTGGAGGAGCCCGGCGGGCCCGGGTTCAGCGAGGAGGACGAGCGCGCGCTCAAGGAGCGGCTGCGGTCGCTCGGCTACATCGACTGACCGGTCCGCCGCCAACGCTTTGTCGCGCGGGCCTCTCGAACGGTCGTGCTCGCCTGCCCGTTCTGCGGGGCGCCGGAGACCGACCGGTTCGACCTCGAGGGCCGTCGGTTCGTGGTGTTCCGATGCCTCTTCACCCCGGGGTTCGAACCGGCGCTGTCGGAGGAGGAGATCGCCCGGCGCCTGGTCACGGAGTACGGGCCCCAGGGGAGCGGCTATTTCCGACGCACCTGCGACCGCCTCCACCTCTACGTGACGAGGGGTCCGGCGGCGCGGGAGCTCGGGGCGGCCGAGCCGGACGGGCCCGCCTAGGGCCGAAGCACCATGAGGACCTCGTCGACCGGCCGGCCGTCCAGCAGCACCTCGCCCGGAAGGCGCGCCTCCTCCCGGAAGCCGAGCTTCTCGTAGAGCCGGATCGCGGCGACGTTGGTCGCGAAGACGCCGAGCTTCAGCCGGAGGATCCCCCGCTCTCGGGCCCAGTCGATGAGGGCCCGGACGAGCGCCTCCCCGATCCCGCGGCCCCGGTGCGCGTGGACGATCGCGACGCCGAGCGAGGCGGTGTGGGCGTTCTTCCTCCATGCCCCGCGCTGGACGTTCGCCCCCCCGACCAGCCGGCCGTCCGCCTCCGCGACGAGCCAGAGCTCCCGCTCCGGGTCGGCGCGGGCGAACTGGGTCCGGATCTCCTCGGGGGTCCGGGAGAACTGTTCGGTCATCACGTAGATCCGCTCGGCGGCGACCGACTGGAAGTTCGCGATCCACGCGACCGCGTCCCGCGGCTCGGCGGCGCGCACGACGGCGGTCCGCCCGTCCTTCAGCTCGACGGTCCGGGGCAGCGGCACGGCCGGAGACCCCCCGAGCGACGCGGACCCCGGCGGGCGATCCCGCCGTCAGCCGGAGGGGGCGCCCGCGAGCCGCGCGAGCGCCGGTTCGGTCGGGACGAGGTGCCGGGAGAGACCGAGCTCCTCGGGGGTAGCGCCGAGCGCGAGCCCGACGACCTGCGGAAGATGGAAGATCGGCATGTCGAGCGGGCGGCCCACCGCCCGCGCCGCGGGCGCCTGGTAGGCGTCCAGCGAGATGTGGCAGAGCGGGCACGGGGTCGCCATCGCCTCCGCCCCGTGCTCCTTCGCGTCGACGATCTGGCGGCCGGCGATCCGCGAGGCGGTCTCGGACTTCACGAACTGGATCGGGAACCCGCAGCACATCACGCGGCCGCGGTAGTAGACCGGCGTCGCCCCGACCGCCGCGAGCAGGTCCTCGAAGGCGTGCGGCTCCTCCGCCGACTCCCAGCCCATCTCGTCGGCGGGCCGCAGCAGGTGGCAGCCGTAGAACGCGCCGACCTTGAGCCCCGTCAGCGGGCGGCGGACCTTCGCGCGCACCGTCGCGAGGCCGATGTCCTCGACCAGCACCCGGAGCAGGTGTTTGACCTTGACCGTGCCGCGGTAGTCGATGCCGAGCGGCCGGAGCGCGCCGTCCACGCGGGCCCGCACCGCCGGGTCTCCGAGCCGGTGGTTCGCGAGGCTCAGCATCCCGGTGCACGTCGAGCAGATCGTGAGCAGGTCGAGGCCCGCCCTCTCGGCGATCGCAAGGTTCCGCGCGTTGATCGCGACGTTCAACACCTCGTTCGCCTCGTCGACGAACCCGGAGCCACAGCAGGAGAACGTGGGGAACTCGACCAGCTCGACGTCGAGCGCCCGGCAGACCCATCGGGTCGCCAGGTCGAGCTCCTTGCCGGACTCCTGGGCGACGCAGCCGGGGTAGTACGCGACCTTCACGACGACCCCTTCCCATCGGTGTCGAGGGCCTCGTAGATCTTCTCGACCTCGTCGAGCCCGTCGATCCGGTGCGGAGACTTCAGGATCTCCGGCTTCTTCCGGTAGATCCGGACGCCCTGCCCGAGCTGACCGACCAGGCCCGCGACGCCCGACGTCTGGCGGACGAGCTTCGACTCGTTCAGGAGACCGCGCTCCCGGATGTTCTCCTTGAACCCGACCGCGTGGCGCGAGCCGTTCTCGGTCCCGCCCTGCACCGCGATCGCCATCTCTTTGAGGTCGCGGATTCGCTCCGACGGGCGCACATCCTTCGGGCACGCCTCCGTGCAGAGGTGGCAGCGCAGGCAGGTCCACAGGCCCCCCGGCTGGATGCGGACGAGCCGGTCCTGGTGCGCGGTATCGCGCGGGTCGACGA
>JASHRJ010000118.1 GCA_030037395.1 Thermoplasmata archaeon | reverse complement strand
GGGCGCGGCGGCAACCGAACCACGGGCCGCCGCGAGTGCCTGCGTTCCACGCGACGTCGCAGGGAGGCGATGGCCGACGGTGAGGAGCCGCTGTCGATCCCGATCCCCGAGCGCCTCGACCGCCCGCTCCGGCTCGGCCCATTCGCTTCGGCCCGCGCGGCAGCGAAGTTCGTCACGGCGGTCGCGATCGGGGCGGTCGTCGGCCTCGCGGTCGGGCCCTGGGCTGGCCTCCCGATCGCGGCGATCGGGGGGCTGGTCGTCCTGTGGCGACCCGGGGGAGAGCCCCTGGACGGACGGCTCGCGGCGGCGGTCCGCTGGGCGGCCCGCCGGCGGGAGGGCCGGCGAACGATGACCGGCGGCAGCACGGGACGGGCGCCCCCGCGCACGTGGCTGCGGTTGGAGGACGGCCGTCCGAGCGCGATCCTTCGCACCGGCGGCGTCCCGCTCGCGTTCCTCCCGCCCGACGAGCTCGCCCGGAGGTTCGCGGAGTATCGCCAGCTGCTGAACGGGCTGGACGCCGGGCTCGTCGTGCTCGCCACGTCGGCGCCGGTCCATGCCGGGGCGTTGGCCCCGGTCGAACCAGCCCCCGGAGGCGAGGAGCGGGCGGCGCGCAACGGCTACCGCGAACTCGTCGGTCTGATCGCGCGACGCCGCTCGCTCCGCCGCGTCGTCCTCGCGGTCGTCGCCAACGGCGACGGCCTCGAGGGGCTCGCCCGGCTCGAATCGGCGGTCGCCCGCGTCCGCGAGCGGCTGGGGGACCTCGGGATACCGAGCGAGCGGCTCCGCGACCGGAGCCTCGCCGAGGCCGCCGCCCGGCTCGGGATCCCCGAGGAGGGGCCGCGGCGTTGACCGCGACCCCGCCCTTTCCGCTCGGCCGGCTCGGCGCCGACGCGTTCGGAACCGCCAGCGGCCTCGCCCTCGTCACCGGGGCGCTCTCGCTCCTGCTGCCCAGCCTGCGGTTCCCGACGGCGACCCTCGCCGCCCTTGCCGTCGCCGGCTGGGCGTCCGTCCGTCGACGGCCGGCCCGGGACGGCCCGGGCCGAGCTCGCCTCGGCGCCGGGCGGGTCCCGTCGCTCGGGCTGCTCGCGGTCGCGGCGGCGACGTTCCTGGACCCGCCGGCGGTCCTCCAGCCGCTGCGCGGCCTGCTCCTCGCCCTCGCGCTGGTGCCGCTATGGTGGCTCGAGCGGGGAGCCCTCGGACGGCAGCGTCGGCCGGGGGCGCGGCGGTGACCGACGACCGCACGGTGACCCGGCAGGAGGGGGCGACCTGGCAGCGGCTCGGCCGCCGGTTCTCCTGCCCGCTGCTCGTCCGTCAGTTCCCCCCCGAGGTCCCGTTCGGGTTCGTCGGCCGGGTCGCCCCTCCGGCCGCCGCGGTCGAGGTCCGGATCGAGGCGCACCGCCTCGGCCCGGGGGCCGCGCTCGAGCTCGTGCAGGGGGCGCGCGCGGTCGCCGAGGCGGAGCTCGCCACCGGGAGCGCCGGCAGCTCGACCCCGGAGCTCGAGGTCGAACGACGCTCCGCCGACGAGCTCGGCCGGGCGATCGCCGGGCGGCTCCAGGAGCTGTGGAGGGTCGGCCTCTGCTGGAGCGCCACCGGCTCCTCCCGCCCCCGGGCGGAAGGGGAGCGCCTGCGCCTCGCCGAACGCCTCGGCGCGCTCGGGTTCCGAACCCGCGTCCCCCGCTACGAGGTCGCCGACGCGCTGGCGGCCCCCGGCGCCGATCGGGCCGGACGGCGACCCGCCGGCTACTGGCAGACGCTGACGACCGACGGGCTGGCCGCCCTCTGGCCGTTCGGCGACGAGACGGTCCTCGAGCCCGGCGGCACCCTCGTCGGGCTGTCGCTCTCCGACGCGAGCCCGGTGTTCCTGGACCGGTGGAGCCACGCGAGCCACTCGTGGGGGATCTTCGGGACCACCGGGGCGGGCAAGTCGTTCGCCGCCGGGCTCGAGGTGCTCCGCAGCCGCTGGCTCCGGCCGGAGACGGAGGTCACCGTCCTGGACCCCCTGGGGGAGTACGCGGGCCTCGTGCGGGCGCTCGGGGGCACCGTCGTCCGGCTCGCCGATCCCGCCGCGGGCCGCCTCAACCCGCTCGATCCGGTGACCACCGGGGGGGATCGGCGCGAGAAGGCCGGCCGGGTGGCGACGATGCTCCGGGCGCTGTTCCCCAGCCTCCGTGACGAAGAGGGGGCCGCCCTGGACGCGGCGGTGAGCCGTCTCTACGACGCGCCCGCGGCGGTCGCCACGTTCGACGGCCTGCTCGCCGAGGTCGGACGCGCCGGGGAGGCGGCCGGCCGGCTCCCGACGCTGCTCGAGGTGTTCCGAACCGGTTCGCTGCGGGCCGTCAACGGCCCGACGACCCTGGCGCTGGACGCGCCGATCGTGGGGATCGACCTCTCGGGGCTCGCGGAGGAGCATCTCCCATTCCACCTCGCCTACGTCCTCGACTGGACGTACCACCGGCTCCAACGGCGGGCCGGGCCGAAGCTGGTGCTGCTGGACGAGGCGCACCTCCTGGCCCGCCACGAGGGGACGACCGAGTTCCTGGACCGGACGGTCCGCCACCTGCGCCACTTCGACGCCGGTCTCCTCCTGGTGACCCAGAGCCCCGAGGACTTCCTCGGGCGGGCGAGCGGGCGCTCGCTGCTCCGGAACCTGTACGCCACCGCCTTCCTCCGGCTGCCCGAGGTCTCCGAGGCGTGCCGGCGGTTCTTCGGGCTGTCCGCCGCCGAGGGAGAGTGGCTGGGGCGGGCCCGCCTTCCCCGGGACGCCGGCTACGCCGAGTCGCTGTGGAGGATCGGCGCCTGGCACCTGCCGCTGGCGATCGTCGCCTCCACCCCGGAGTTCGAGTTCCTCGGGGCGGCGCTGCGCGGCGGGCCGGGCCCGGCGACCGCCGACGGCGCCGCTGGAGGCGGGGGTTTATAGGGCGGAGGACCCCCGGGACCGGCCGTGGCGGGGGAGCCTGCGGCCGACGGACCCCCCCGACGGCGGGCGAGCTGGAGCCTCAAGACGATCGTCGAGGACGTCGCCGGGAAGCCGATCGGCGACTTCCAGGAGCCCGGCCGCCCGGTCCACCCGTACCTGCGTGCGAAGCTGGACTCCCCCGCACCCCCTCGTCCCCCTGCCGAGCCGTACGACCCGGTGGCCCACCTCTATCCGCCGCTGGTCGGGGCCTCGGCACGGGCCTACCACGGGCCCGAGCACGAGCACCACGCCGAGACGCTCCAACGGCACACCACCGACCCACCCGGCATCGGGGAGCGGGCGCGGAGCTCCGGACCTCCGCGGCGGCCGGAGCGGCTGTACCTGCACTACCTGCTCCTGCATCTCGACCGCCTGAACGACGCGGCGCTGAACTACCTCAGGACCGCGGTCGACGAGGAGATCGCCCGACGGAGCCGTCCGCTCCCGGCGCCTGCCCCGACGGCCCCCGCGGCCCCGGTCGAGGAACCGCCGGCGGAGCTCCCGGCGCCGATGCCGACCCCGTAGCCAGCCCCCGTCGTCCCGCGTCGGCGCACAGTCGGGCGTAGGTCGCCGCGTCCCACTCGACGCCGATCGCCGAGCGGCCGAGCCGGGCCGCGGCCCAGACGGTCGTCCCGGTGCCGGCGAACGGGTCGAGGACCGTGTCGCCGATCACCGAGAACATCCGGATCAGCCGCTCGGCGAGCCGGTCCGGGAAGGCGCCGGTCCGCCGTCCCGGCGCGGCCTGGCGGGTACCGCGGACGTCCTCCCACACCTGGCTGAACCACCGATCGCGCTCCGGCCGCGTGAACCGGCTGCGCTCGCGCCGGGGGTCCCGGGCGGGGAACCGGCGGAGCGGCCCGTTCCGGAACACTAGGACGAACTCGCAGTCGAGGGTGACGTAGGCGTTCGGTGGAAGGAACCCCGAGCCGAGGAAGGCGTTCGGCCGGTTCGTCGGCTTCTTCCACAGGACGTACGGCAGCGGGCGGAAGCCGGCCGCCTCGGCGTCCGCCAGCGTGGCGGCGTGGTTCGGCCACAGCCGGAACCCGTCCTCCGTCCTCCGGAGCGCGTCCCCGATCACCACCGCGAGGAGGCCGCCCGGCACGAGCGCCCGACGGCAGGCGCGCCACGCGTCGGCGAGGACGTCGAGCATCGCTCGGTAGCTGGTCGCCCCGAGGGCCCGGAACTGCTCGTCCCACTGCGGGATCATCGGGTACGGCGGGCTGGTGAGCACGAGCTCGACCGAGCCGGGGACGACCCCGTCGAGCCTCCGCGCGTCGCCCCGGAGCAGCCGGACCGTTCCGACGCCCGGCCCCTCGGCCACCGGCCGGCGTGAGAGGCCGACCGGGTTATGAGCGGTCGCCCTCTTTCTCCGCCGATGCGGCTCGACCGGCCGGTACTCCAGGTCGCCCTCGACTTCGAGAACCTCTCGCGCGCCCTCGGCGCCGCGCGGGAGGCGGTCGACGGCGGCGCCGACTGGCTGGAGGCCGGCACCCCGCTCATCAAGAGCGAGGGACTCGACGCCGTTCGGGAGCTGAAGAAGGGGTTCCCGGCGCAGCGGATCGTCGCCGACATGAAGGTGATGGACACGGGCGCGTTCGAGGTCGAGATCGCGGCGAAGGCCGGCGCCGACCTGGTGACGGTCCTCGGGGCGGCCGACGACGACACGATCGCGGAGGCGGTCCGGGGCGGAGAGCTGTACGGCGCCGAGGTGGTGGTCGACCTCCTCGGGGTGGGGGACCCGCTCGCGCGGTCCCGGCGGGCGGCGGAGCTCGGTGCGGCGGCGGTCTGCTGGCACGTCGGGATCGACATGCAGATGCAGGCCCGCTCCGCGTTCGAGCGCCTCGGCGAGCTCGTGCGCGGCTGCCCGGTGCCGGTGGCGGTCGCCGGGGGCCTGACCAGCGAGAGCGTCGCCGCCGCGACCCGCGCCGGCGCCCAGATCCTGATCGTCGGCGGCGCGATCACCAAGAGCCCGAAGATCGCGGAGGCGACCCGGGCGGTCGTCCGGGCGATCGCCGAGCGGACGGAGGTGGCGAGCGAGGAGTTCCGCCGCTACGGGGGCGCCGAGGTCCGCGAGGCGTTCCTCAAGGTCTCGACCCCGAACCTGTCGGATGCGATGCAGCGCGGCGGAGCGATCCACGGGCTCCGCCCGCACCTCAAAGAGGCGACGACGCGGGTCGCCGGGCCGGCGGTCACGGTCGTGACCCGCGACGGGGACTGGGCGAAGCCGGTGGAGGCGATCGACCGGGCCGGGCCCGGCGACGTGGTCGTGGTCGACGCGGGCGGCGGGGAGACCGCGGTGTGGGGCGAGCTCGCGAGCTGGTCCGCCCACGGACGCCGGCTTGCCGGCGTGGTCGTGGACGGGGCGATCCGGGACCTCGACGCGATCCTCGAGCTCGGCTTCCCGGCGTTCAGCCGCCACGTCAGCGCCAACGCGGGGGAGCCGAAGGGGCACGGGGAGATCGGCGTCGAGGTGACCGTCGGCGGCCAGCGGGTGCGCCCGGGCGACTGGATCGTCGGGGATGCGAGCGGCCTCGTCGTCGTCCCCCGCGAGCGGGCCGCCGAGGTCGCGAACCGGGCGCTCGACGTCCTCGAGCACGAGAACCGCGTGCGCGAGGAGATCCGGCGCGGCTCGACGCTCGCGAGCGTCCAGAAGCTGGAGCGCTGGGAGCGGGTCGGTTAGCGCGCGGCCGACCGCTCGCGAACCCGCGCGCCGGCCGGGGGCCGG
>JASHRJ010000117.1 GCA_030037395.1 Thermoplasmata archaeon | reverse complement strand
GTGCTCGCCGTGGGCGGCGTCGTGCCGCTGCTCGAGCAGTACCGGTTCGTCGAGCTCGCGCGCGCGCTCGCCGCGGCCCGGCCCGCGCTGGGGGCGGAAGGGGCGGTCCACCTCTTCGGCACCGGCCACCCGATGACGTTCGCGTTCGCTGCGCTGTTCGGCGTCGACCTGTTCGACTCTTCGGCGTACCACAAGTTCGCGCGGCGCGGCAAGCTCCTCTTCCCGGAGGGCACGGCCGACCTCGCGTCGGTCCGGGAGCCGATCTGCGGGTGCGCCCTCTGCGCCGAGCACCCGCTCCCCCAGGTGGCGAGCTGGCCCCCCGGGCCCCGGGAGAGCTGGATCGCGCGGCACAACCTCGGGGTCTCCTTCGAAGAGGTCGCCCGCGTTCGGCAGGCGATCCACGACGGCACGCTCTGGGAGCTCGCCGAGCGGCGCGCGGCGGCGCACCCCGCGCTGCGCGCCGGGCTCGCGGAGGCGACCGGTTCCCCCTCCACGTTCGAGCGGACGGAGCCGGAGAGCCGCCGCGCGTTCCGGGAGACCGGCCCGTCGAGCCGGGCGCGGCCCGCGGTCGTGCGGTTCCGGACCCGGCTCGAGCGGTACGGGGCGGAGCGAGGACCGGCGAGACTGCTGCCGCCCGTGCCGTTGCGGCCCGAGTACCTCGGGGGGATCCCGGAGCAGGACCGGGCGGGCCGCCCGATCCCTTGGTCGTGTGCGACCCCGCTCGGGGAGGTCCCGCTCGAGCTCGTCGAGGTGTACCCGGTCGGTCCGTACCTCGGGATCGACGAGTTCGCCGCGCGCCCCGCCGCCCGCACCCCCGCGGAGATCCGGCGGCAGGCAGCGGCGGCGGACGTCGACCCGGCCCGCGATTGGACGCCGGAGTGGACCGCGCGCCAGATCGTCGGCCTGCTCACCTGGCAGTACGGCCCCACCGCGGGGCCTCGGGTCGCCGCGGGGCTGGTCGCGGAACGGTCGCGGCGCACCGGACGGCTGCGCCGCCTCCGCGCGGGCGGCGAGATCGCCTTCGTCCTCGGGAACGACGCGCTCCCGCGCCCCACCCTCGCGGGCGCGCGGCTCCTGGCGCGGCATCTCGCGGCGGGCCGCGCGCGCGTGGTGGTCGACGCCGACGCGGCGGAGTTCGTCCGCGCCGGACGCAGCCTCTTCTCGAAGTTCGTTCGGCACGCCGACCCGGCGCTCGTCCCGGGGTCGAGCGCCGTCCTGGTTGACGAGGACGACGGGCTCCTCGCCGTCGGGCGCCTGCTGCTCGCGCCGCACGAGATGGGCCGGCTGCGGCGCGGCGTGGCGGCGTGGGTCACCTCGCATGCAGGGCAACCGGAACCGCCGCCGGACGACGAGGAACCGGGAGATCCGGACGCTCCCGATCCGGCGGCTCCGCTCTAGCGCGCCGCCGGCGGCACCGGCGGCGCGGGGCCGGTCCCGGCGCTGCGGCCGCCGCAGAGCTTTTGCGCTGGGGGCGGGCTACGAGCCTCGGGGCGAGATCCGCACCGATGACCCGGACGTTCCTCCTGCTCCAGCTCAGCAGCGAAGGGGCCCCGTACTCCGCGGTCGCGGAAACGCTCGAGAGCCTGGGCTTCCGCCCGGAGACGGAGGGGTACGACTTCGTCTACGACTGGGGGCGGGAGGCCACGGTCGGCGAGACGCTCGAGTTCGCCGACCGGATCCAGGAGGCGCTGAAGGGTTCCCGCGTCTCGTTCCGGATCGAGTCCTCCGAGGAATAGCGGGCCGGCGGGCTCGCCATATAGGCCGGGCAGGTCGGAGCGCGGCATGGCGGTCCTCGGCATCGAGTCGACGGCGCACACCGCCTCGGTGGGGATCGTCGACGACGGCGCGCGGGTCCTCGGGCTCGCCTCGTCGATGCACCGTCCGACCCACGGCGGCATCCATCCCCGGGAGGCGGCGAACCACCACGTCGACGTGCTGCCCGGGCTCGTCGCGCAGGCGCTCGAGCAGGCGCGCCTCGCCCCGCGCGAGCTGGACGCGGTCGCGTTCGCCCAGGGTCCCGGTCTCGGGCCGTGCCTGCGCGCCGGCGCCACGGTGGCCCGGATGCTGTCGCTCGCCTGGCGCCGGCCGCTGGTTCCGGTGAACCACTGCGTCGCCCACGTGGAGATCGCGCGCGCCCTCAGTGGGTTGAACGACCCGATCCTCCTCTACGCGAGCGGGGGCAACACCCAGGTCATCGCCTACGCCCGGGGGCGGTACCGGGTGCTCGGCGAGACGCTGGACGTGGGGATCGGGAACTTCCTCGACAAGCTGTGGATCGGCTTCGGCGGGAAGTTCCCCGGCGGCCCGGAGCTGGAGAAGGAGGCGCTCACGGGCCGAGAGCTCCACCCGCTCCCGTACTCCGTGCACGGGATGGACGTCTCGTTCTCCGGGATGCTGACCGCGACGCTCGCGCTGTGGGCCCACGGGGCCCCCCGCGCGGACCTCGCCTACTCGGTCGAGGTGACCGCCTACGCGATGCTCACCGAGATCACCGAGCGGGCGCTGGCGCATCACCGGGGCGCCGCGGTCGTCCTCGGCGGCGGGGTCGCCTGCAACGAACGGCTCCGGGGGATGGTCCGGGCGATGGTCGAGGGCCGCGGGGGTACGATGTTCGCGCCTCCGCGCGCCCTCTGCGTCGACAACGGGGCGATGATCGCCTGGACCGGGCTCCTCGCGCACGGCGTCGGGCTGTCCGTGCCGGTCGGCGGGTCGGCGGTCGAGCCGCGGCAGCGGACCGACCGGGTCGCGACCCCGTGGCGGGCGCGGGCCACCGGAGCTCCGGTCCCCGCGGACCGGGCGCCATGACCTACCGAGCGCCGGGCCGGGCCGACGCCCTCGTCGTGGGCGCGGGC
>JASHRJ010000116.1 GCA_030037395.1 Thermoplasmata archaeon | reverse complement strand
CCTGCTCGGGGCGGTCGGCGTCGCCGCTTCGGTCGCCTGGCGCCAGCTCGCTCCCCCCGCCCTGCGGCCCGGCTCGCTGCTGCCGGCGATGGTCGCGATCGCGCTCGAGGCGGTGCTGGCGAGCTACGGCGCCCTGACCGCCCTGTTTGCGGGGGCGTGCGGGATCGCGTTCCTGTACTGGCTGGCGGACGACCCTGAGCGGCCCACCGGGAACGGTCGGAACGGTCTCCCCGGCATCGCCGACGTCGCCGCGGCCGTCGGTCTTTCCGTGGCCCTCGTCGCCGTGCTGCCGCGCGGCACGGCGGAGGTAGGGGTCGCCGGTGGCCTCCTGGCCCTCGCGATGGCCCTCCTCGCGGTCCTGCTCAACCGCCGGCGCCTGGGGACGGTGAGCCCGACCGTCGGCCCGTGACTCCCCGACGCTCTACGACGGCCGGACCGTTGTGGCGCGGGTCCCCCCGGTCGCCCGCCAGGGGGGAGCCTGCAGGGCGCGCCGTCCGGGGTACGGCCGCCTCCGCGCGCGCGACGGTCGCCATGGCGCGGCGGGGCGCTGGGGATCGACGGGCGCGTGGCGGTCTGCCGGCTCACTCGGCCGGCCGGAACAGGGTCTGGAGCCGGACGGACTCGCGGAACCCGGTCGCCTCGAGCGCGCTCCGCGCGCCGGCGTCCCGGTCGTCCACCATCGTCCGGAGCCCCCGAACCCCCCGCTCGGCGGTCCAGGCTCCGGCGGTGGCGACTAGGGCCTGCGCGAGCGGCGGCTCGACGGAGCCGCCGAGGACCGGGCTTGACAGGAACCCGAACTCCGTGGCCTTCATCCGGGAGGCGCTGATCTGCCCCTCGGGGCCGTGCCCCCGGTCGATCACCCACGAGCGCTCTTCGGAGTCCAGGATCCGGGACGCGATCGCCGAGCCGACGAACCGGTGCTTGCCGGTCGGGAGCACCTCCTCTACCTCGACCGGAGCGCGGGTGCGGGCGAGCTCTACCAGCGCCGGGACGTCGCCGCGCTCCATCGGTCGGATCCTTCGGTCGGCCTCCGGGGGTCGGGTGAACCCCGCCATCGTCGCGGTCTCCCACCGGCTCCGAGAGCGCAGCCGGCGGTATCCGGCCGAGGCGTACAGCGCGCGCGCGGGCTCGTTGCTCTCGAGCACGTCGAGCACGACGAACGGGCGGTGGAACCGCGCCGCCGTGCGTCGCGCCTCCTCCAGCATCAGCCGGGCGTACCCCTTCCGTCGGTACGGGGCGTCGACCACCACGTTGCTGAGGTAGGCGCTCCGGGGCTCGAAGGTGACGAGGGCCGTCGCCGCGAGCCGCTGCCCCACGTCGACGGCGAGGATCCGAACGAACGGGACCCCGAAGAGTCGCAGGAGCCCTAGGACCAGGCGCGTGTCGCCGCGGAAGACGCGCCGCAGGATCTTCTGCAGCTCCTCCGGTCGGCTCCCGAGGAGCGCCGACTCCTCCGGGAACCCTCGCGCCATCAGTTCGAAGTACTGGGGTGCGTCGCCCCGGCGCAGGTCGCGCAGCATCAGCCCCGCCCGTCGGCGACCGGCGAGCCGGCGCCGCGCGGCCCTCTCGTCCCGCGGCGAGGAGGGGCGGCGTCCCACATGGCGGAGGTCGCCGGCGGGGGCTCCGGCGCTCCCGCGCCGAAGGGGGTCGGCGTCCGCAGCGCCGGTAGGGTTGGCGTCAGACCTGGCGTCCCTCCTCCAGCTGGCGCACGCGGATGCGGCGCAGGAGGAAAAGCGTGCAGGTGGCGAGCAGCGCGCTCCAGACGAGGAGCCCGGCCAGGAGGGGGATCCAGTCGAGGGAGAGCGAGGAGCCCCCGAGCTGCACGGTGGCCGGAGTCCCCGCGTACCCCTGGTAGAGCAGCGACGTCAGGTCGTTGAACGGCGATCCGTAGACGAACCATCGAGGGAGGACGACGTACACCTGCGCGTTGCCTAGCACGAACGACAGCAGCAGCGGAACGTACCCGACGTAGTTCGAGCTCCGGAGCCCGAGATAGTTGATCGCCACCAGCGCGAGCGTCGCCGAGAGCGCCATGAAGAACACCCCGCCGACCAGCGACACGCCGAGCAGCCCGAGCGGGTCGACCGGAGGGAGCGCCGTGGAGAACCGCGCTCCGAACAGTCCCGCGGTGGCGCCGAGCAGCACGACGCTGATCGCGAGCCCGAGGACCGCCGACCCTCCGACGATCGAGCCGAGGTAGCCGCTCGGCGTGAGCCGGCTGTAGCGGAACGCGTAGGCGAGGGACGCGGAGCCGTAGGCGAACGAGCCGGCGATCGCCGCCGCGAGCAGGCTCAGCCCGATCAGCACGATGACGGCGTACCAGGAGGTCGCGTACGCGACCACCTCCGAGCGCTGGGGCCCCACCCCGCCGGACTCGAGGAACGCGCCGATGGCGAGCCAGAACACCATGAACGCCACCGACCAGAACCAGAGCGACGAGTTCGTGAGCATCGCCTTCGCGTACGGGCGCCACAGGTTCATGCCAGCGCCTCCACGAGGGCGTTGAGGCTGGTCGCGCTCTTCACCGGGCGGTCCCCTGCGTCCCGGGTGATCGAGAAGGTCCCGAGCGAGGTGTCCATCGTGGCGAGCGCCCCGGGGGCCGCGCCGCGGGTAAGGTACAGCCGGTCCAGGTCGGCGACCGGGAACGGCCCCAGCAGCCGACCCTCGAACATCAGGCTCAACCCCCAGCCGTCGAACGACCCGAGCAGGTCGAGCTCGTGGGTGTTCAGGAGGATGTCCGCCGGGAGCTCGCGGAGGAGCCGGACGAGCCGGCGCCGACGGGCGAAGTCCACGTTGTCGAACGGCTCGTCCAGGAGGACGAGGTTCGGCCGGAAGCAGATCGCGAACAGGTCCCCCACGAGCTTCTGCTGGCCCGTGGACAGCTCGTGCATCCGCTTCCCCCGGACCGAGTCGAGCTCGAACTCGTGCAGGCGACCCTCCATCTCGGCCGGGTCCCCGCCCTTCAGCAAGGCCATCACCCGAACGAGGTCCCGGACCGGCAGCGACATCAGCCGATAGACCTCCCCCAGATTCGTCGAGAGCCCGGTCTCGCCGTGGATCCCGCCGACGTCCCGGCCCCCGACGGCGATCGACCCCGCGGTCGGCCGGACGAGGCCGAGGACCGACCGGACCAGCGTGGTCTTCCCGCTGCCGTTCGCCCCCACCACCACCATCTTCGCCCGGTCGAGCCGGAGCTCGACGCCCCGCAACGCGGGGGACGGGGCGCCCGGGAACGTGACCTCGAGGCCGCGGATCTCCAGCACGGCCGGCGGGAGGACGGCCCGGAGCTTCTACCCCTGGGAAAGTCCAGCGGCTGGACCGTTCCCGGACGCCGGCGGGCCCCGGGGCGGCACGAGCCGGGCGAGCTCGCGGACGAGCCCTTCGTAGACCGCCAGCCCCTCCGGCGTGATCTCGACCCGGGTCCGCGGCCCGTCGAGCGTGAACACCCTCCGGCTCCGGAGGTACCCCGCGGACTGCAGCTGGTCCAGATGGTGGCCCAGGCTGCCCTTGGAGGTGCCCGTGAGCTCCAGGAGCTCGGTGAACGTCAGCGTGCGGTTGACCCCGAGGGACACGAGGATCAGCACGCGGACAGAGTTCCGCAGCGGCTCTCGGAGGAGCACGTCGCCCAGCGTCCGGAGGCCCGGAGCGCCCGGCTCAGCCTGCGGTGCCACGGGTGAGCTCCTCCGGCGCGTGGTAGAGGGCGTAGACGCCGGCGAACGCCCAGGCGACCGGCGCGAAGGTCCAGGCCGCCGAGAACAGCAGCTGGCTGTGGGTGAGCGCAAGGGCGACCGCCGAACCCCCGACGCTCGCGGCGTAGGAGGCGACCGCGATCGTCGCCTCGCGCGGGACCGGGTGGAACCAGCCCCGCACCTGGATCAGCAGCCACAGCACGATCCCTCCGAGCGACGCGTCGAGCACGAGGAGGCCGGCGAACGAGCTGACGAAGCCGACGGTGACCACGAGGACCGTGATCGCGACCCCCCATCCCACGATCTGAAGGAACCACCGGCGGGAGAGCGCGCGGCCCTCCAGGGTGTCGCGCAGGCGGCCGGTTCGCGCGGCCGGTGCGACCGCCCACCAGGTCGCCCAGATCGCCCCCGCGATCGCCGCCGCCTGCAGCGCGTCGTACAGCACGATCTCCGTCAGCGTGGGGGAGGCGAGCGGCGCGGCGAGAACGCCCGGAATCACGAACAGCACGGTCAGGACCGCGGCCCAAGCGAGGTAGTACACCGCCCAAGCCCGGCGCAGGCGGTACCCCTGGAACTCGAGGGCCCGCTGCACCACCCGGCCGAGCTCGGCGGGGGACGCCGGCTCGGGCGTCGCTCCTGCGGTCGTGGGCGAGGGGTTCGCGCTCACCCGGCCCACCCTCGCGGGACCGGGCAGCCGACCCGGCGGAGTCGGCCGGCGCGGTTCCCGGTCCGCCCGAGCAGGAACGGGCCCCGCTCCCTGGCGGAGCGACCCATGCCCGCAACGGGCCGAGCCGGCCGGCTCGTCACCGACTCCACCGCGGTGCCTCCGACCTTCCGGTGAGGACGTCGGGAACGATCGGCAAGCCGCCGTTCCGCTCGAGCAACGACGGGACGACGCCGACGGCCACGCCCGCGGGCGCCCGAGGGCGGTGCGCGTCTCGGGCCCGACGGTAGCTACTCCCGCCCACGGCCGATCCCTCAGTCGGGTAGGTTCAGCGACTTCCACCGGGGGTATCGGAGCAACGTCCCGTCGCAGACGTTGCCGATGTACTGGCGGCCACAGCGGAACTGGACGATCCGGTGCCCTTCCTGCGCGAGCTTGGCCCACCGCGACGCCGTGTTGGGGTTCTGCTCGATCCCCTCGATCGCGCGGCCTTCGTGGACGAACTCGACGAACCGCAGCTGCTGCGCGCGCGTCCGCTGCACCCGAAGCCGCTGGCCCGCTACCTCGACCTGGGCCGCCCCCTGCTCGACCATCTGCTCCCAGATGCTCACCAGGAGCTCGGGGAGGCCGGGGCCGGCGGTCGGCGTCCGCGTGGGGCCGCGCCCTGCCGCGGTCGGGCTCAGAAGCGGGCCGCGAGCCACCGGTGCACCTCCGGGACGCATCGGAGCCAGATCGAGAGGTGACCCTCCTGGGGCAGCAGGTGGGGCTCCGCGTGGGGGACGCGGGCGGCCACCCACTTGCCGTGGGAGAACGGCACGAACCGGTCCTCCCCGCCGTGCCACACCTGGGTGGGGACGCGGACGGCCCGGGGGTCGAACCCCCACGGGCGTATCGTCGCAAGGTTGTCCTCGACCATCCCGCGCTCCCCCGGCCCCAGCCCGTCGCGCATCTCCTGGAGCAGGTAGCCGGCGACCTCGTCGCTGAGCGCGCGTCGGTCGATCTCCGAGCAGAGGGAGGAGAACCCGTCGCGCAGCTTTGCGAGGTCCCAGCCCATCATGTCGTCGCGGTCGGCCCGGCTCTTCGCCTCCCACGCCGCCCGGTCGCGCAGCATCAGCTCGAAGTCGGTGGCGTTCGCCTCGCCCGTGCCGGCGAGCCAGTCGAGCCCCTCCGCCGGGTACGGTGCGACGCCCGCGATGACCGCCGCCCCGACCACGCGCTTCGGGAGCCGCGCGGCGCAGCCGAGCGCCGGCGCGCCTCCCCCCGAGAAGCCCCACACGGCGAACCGGTCGATCCCGAGGGCATCCGCGATCGTCGCCACGTCATCGGCGACGTCGCCCACCTTCCGGTCCGCCACGGGGGAGGAGCCGCCGTACCCCGGGCGGTCGTAGCCGATCAGTCGGATCCCCTTGGCCGCGGCGTCCTCGGCGAACCCTGGGAACGGCAGGCGCGACCCCGGGGTGCCGTGCAGCGAGAAGACCGGCAGCCCCCGCGCCGGCCCGTCCTCCCGGACCTTCAGCGACCCTCCCGTGGAGGAACGGACCGAGCGCTCGATCATGGCGGAGGCGTCGGCGGTACGACGGCCCGCCCCTAAGTCTTTCGCCGGCTCGGGGCTCGGGCGCCCGGGACCCTCGACGGGCGCCGCCGCTGGGCCCGGTCCGCCTTCCCGGAGGCTCGGGGCCGTGCCGCGAGCATTAATACGTATTCATGCGCATTCCCCCGGCGTGCCGAGGAAGACGGCCCCACCCGCGCCGCATCCGTGCCTGGGGGGCGGGTGCGGTCATCCGGAGACGAGCCACCGTCGGGTACGCGGGCGGGAAGGGCCGACCCAGATGGTCGTCTGGTGCGCCGGGTGCCGCCGGCACGAGGTGTGGACCGCGCGGCAGCTCGGCTCCGGCCCGAAGCTTGAGGTCGCCCTTGCCCGGGCGTTGCTCGCGCAGTGGTCCAAGCGGGCGGAGCCGGTGCGACCGCGGCTCCGGCCGCCGCCACGCTGCGGCCACTCGGAGGACCTCCGGGAGCGCCTGTTCCCGCGGGCGCCGCCGGAGCCCGACCCGCAGGCCTGACGCGTCCTTGCGGGCCGGCTGCCGACGCCGGGGTCCGGCGCTTCCCGTGCCGCGCAATATCTATAGTGGGAAGGTGGCCACCTTGACGTGACGACCTCGGCAGGAGCGATCCTTCCCGGCGTCGCGAGCGAGGCAGGAGAGCGTGGGATTCGAGGACCTCAAGATCCGCGACGTCAGCCGGATCTCGGGGGAGTGGGCTCCACCGGTGAGTGCCCTCGGAGGCCCGCCCGCGCACGAACTGTACCGAGAGCTCGTCCTCTACGCCGGCATGCAGCTCTGCCGCGACGCCCACGCGCGCCCGTGGATCGTCTTCCGCGATGGCTCGCAACGGCGAGCGTTCCCGGTCCCCAGCCCCGAGCTCCGGGGGGCCCTCGACCGATTCCGGATGCGGCGGAACGTCCGACCGGTCCCGGAAGGGGACATCGAGGAGTTCGCGCGCATCGTCCAGGCGCGGGTCTCCGACCCGGACGTGGAGATCCCCGCCCTTCCCGTGCTGGGCGTCGACCGGGCCTCGGTCCTGGCGGGCCCGCCGGTGGGCCCGACCGAAGCCGCGAGCCTCCCGTCGGGCGCGGACGCGACCGACGGCCTGCCTCGGGTCCCCGACCCGGCGAACGAGGTCGAGTCCCCGAAGTACCTCCCGTTCGTACCCGACGGGGCGCGCTCTGACCCGGCCCCGGAAGCGCCGAACGTCCGGTCGGCGGCGCCCGACCTCGCCCGATCCGGCGCGATCGCGTTGAACCCGCACGACGGCGCCAACCTTGCGCGGTACGTCCGGATCTTCCGTAGCCTGGTACGGGACGGGGACTGGATGGGGACCACCGGGGAGCTGGCCCAGATCACGCGGGAGGAGCCGTTCACGATGTACGCCACCCTGCTGCGCCTACGCTCCGAGCTGGCCGAGAACGACATCCTCGTCGCGAACGTCGAGGTCGACGAAGGGTACCAGTGGCTCGCGGTCGACCGGGCTCGTCTTCGTCGCCCGGACGAGAGAGCGAGCCCCGAGGCCGTCACCGTCGTCGTTCGCTAGGGAACGAGCGCGGGGTCGACGGGCGCGGCCGTCGTCGGTCGAGGACGGGACCTCGAAAGGATAAACCCCTCGGCCGCGGTGTGTCCGAGGGCCATGGGAGGGCACCCGGCAGCGACACCCCCCAGCGGAGCCCCCCCGACGCCGGCCGGGCCCCCCGCCGAGGAGAAGCCGCGTCCACTCCCGCTCGAGCTCCTCAGTTGGACGAAGGGGAACTTGGGGCCGGAAACGACCCTCCGCGTGCGGGCCGAGTCGGCCGAGGCGCTCCAGTGGCGGGTGCTCGCCGGGTTCACCGCGGCCGGGTTCCCTCCGGCCGAGGCCGGGAGCGCGAACGTAGCCGCCGACGGAGCCCACGGCGTCTGGTTCGGCGAGCGGGCGTCGTCGACCGACCCCGAGACCCGCAAGACATACGTCGCGGCCGGGTTCGTGGCGATCGTCCTCGGCGTCACCGCGGTCGCCACCGTCGGCGCGACCTGGCCGGCGGTCCTGCGCCTCCCGACCCCCGAGCCCTCGATCGCCCTGTTCGCCGCGCTCGTGCCGTTCGTCGCCGCCTACGTCCTGCTCACCGGTGGGATCTACTACGAAAGCGACGTCGTCCGCGTTCGCGGCGACCTCGAAGGGGAGGCGGGAAGCGGCCGGTGGAAGGTCCGCGTCGCCTGCGCCCGGGCCCGTTCCGAGAACGACGTCACCAAGCGTCGCAAGGTACGGTCCTATCGAGCCTTGGTCGAGCCGCAACCGCAGGAGAAGCTCCTCGATCAGCTCGAGTTGTTCCTCGGAGCGGTGGAGCGATCCCCCCCGAGGAGCGACGCGCCCGGGTAGGCCGCGGCCGACCCGAGCGACCCCCCGCGGTTCGCCGCCGCCCAGGAGCCCCGCTCGGGGATGCGGCGACCAACGGTTAATGAGAGCCGGCCCCCCATGCCGACGGCAAGGGGGCCCCGACGGTCGATGCCCACCGACTCCGAGGCGGGCGAGCTCCAGAAGGACCGAGAACGGCGGCGGGCCGCGGCACGGGAGCGGATCGCCCGAGAGCGTGACGCCCGCCGGGCCGAGGTGGCTCGCCTACGCACGGCGGGGGCCCCGGAGCCGCCCTCTCGGGCAGCGGCGGCGGCGCGCGCACGGCC
>JASHRJ010000115.1 GCA_030037395.1 Thermoplasmata archaeon | reverse complement strand
GGGGTTGTCCGACCGAGAGTCCTGCGGGACCTTGGGCGCTCGGGCCTACCTTTTCGAACGGGTGTCGCTCGAGGGAGCCACGGCGGGCCCCAACCTGCTCCGCGACGTCGAGGCCGTCGCTCCGACCCTCCGCTCCTGCTGAGCCTCCTTGAGGTCGAGCCGAGAGCCGGCGCCGGCCGACGAAGCCTGAGCGCTCGGCGCTGTCCATGCTGCGAAGCCTCGGAGACCCCTAGCGACCGGCGCACCCGCGGCACGCCGCCCCGAGGGTCTGACCATCGGCCGTACCGGGCCCTCGGGTCGAGACGCCGCGGTGCCGACAGAACCTAGGGGACGCCGATTCTATATACCGGGGAGGTGATATGTCAATCGTCAGACAAAGAACGCCGTATTGTCTGACGACCATGGTCGACACGTCCGAGCGGGTCACCGTTCGCATCCCCGAGGAGCTCCTAGAGAAGCTCAAGCGGATCCAAGAGGAGAAAGGGACCGCGACGATCTCCGATACGATCCGCGAGGGCCTGGAACAGTACATCGAGCTCCACCTGCCGCCCAACCACATCCGCAAGGTCGTGGTCGAGCTGTCGCGTCGGGACAACAACCGGCTCGAGGAGTTCGTCCGAGAGGGGAACTCCGTCAGCGTGGACGACGCCGTGCGATCGGCGGTTCGCGAGTACATCCGAAGCCGGATCGACCAGCTCGGTCCGCCGTCGCGGCTTCACCGCCGGGAGGGCGACACTGTCGCCGCCGAGGGAGCTCCGCCTCCCTGACCGCGGGGCCCGGAGCCGCCCGGGGGCCGACGCGGACGCCCTGGACGCCTTAGCGGCCTCCCCGTCGATCGCGGTCGTGGGGCTTGGCGGGGCCGGCAGCGAGGCCGTCGAGGATCTCGTCACCCTCGGGCTCCCCGGCGCGCGGGCGCTCGCGGTCAACACCGACGCGATGCAGTTGCGCCGCATCGGGGTCGACGACCGGATCCTGCTCGGACAGCGGGAGTTCGCCGGCCGGGGCAGCGGCGGGGACCGCGCGGCGGTGCTGCGGGCGGCGGAGGAGAGCCGGGAGGAGCTGGTCCGGCGGCTGGGAGAGTTCGAGCTGGTCTTCCTGCTCGCGGGGCTCGGCGGCGGGACCGGCAGCGCGCTGTTGCCGTTCCTCTCCCGGGAGCTCCGGGGGACCTCCGCGCTCCCGGTGCCCATCGTCTTTCTGCCGTTCCGCCTCGAGCTGGACGCGAACTCTGCCGCCCGGGAGAACGTCGAGGGCGCGGTCGACGAGCTCGAGGAGCTCGGCGGGATGCTGCTCGCGCTCGCGAACGAGAAGCTGCGCCGCTTCGAGTCGCTTCCGATCCATCGCGTCTTCCGGGCCCGGAACGCCTACCTTCACGGGCTGGTCTCCAGCCTGGTCGACATGGTCGGGCACCCGTCTCAATTGAACGTCGACCTGGCGAGCCTGAAGACGCATCTGCGGCACGCCGGGCTCTCCACGCTCGTCATCGGCGAGCAGCACGTCAGCGAGCCGGCGCGGCTCGTCCACCAGGCCCTCGCCGACTCGCTCCTCGACTTCCGCCTCCCGGAGCACCCGTCGGCGCTGGTCCACCTGGACGGGGGCTCGAACCTCACCCTCCAGACCCTCGAAGAGGTCCTGCGGGAGGTCCGGGAGCGGTTGCACGAGCCGGAGCGGCTCGTCTTCGGCACCCGGATACGGCCGGAGGTCCGCGAGGTGGTCCGTCTCACGGCCGTCGTGGGGGGCCTTCGCCCCCGGACCGTACGGGAGGCGCTCCGCCCGGCGGGGCCTCCCGCCGTGCCGGCCCGCTAGGCGGCGTTCTGCGCGGCCGGCCCCCCGGTCGCCTCGCGGAGGTCCAGCTCGCGGTGAACCGCATCGATCACCTGGCTCGTCCTCAGCGACCGGGGCCCCACCGAGAGCTTCGGCACTCCGCTCGCGAGCAGGGCGGCTCGTTCCTCGGAGCCCGGGTCGTACGGGTCCGAGACGACCGCGGCGAGCTCGCCGGCGGGCGCTGCCCAGGCCGCCAAGGGCCCGCCGTCCTCCGAGAGCCAGATCGCCCCGGGTCGGCGCAGGAACTCCGCGAGGTACGGCAGCGGATCCACCGGGCCCACCCGCAGACCGGGGGACGACTCGAAGTCCGCCGGGTAGCGGACGGAGCCGACGAGCGCGTTCTTGAGCAGCGCGGCCGTCGAACGCTCGTCCGGGTTCAGGTGGCGGAGCCGGGCACCGGCCATCTCGATGCGACGGGCCGCTGGGGGCGCCTCCGCCACGAACAACACGGCGACCTCCGTGTCCCGGCGGAGGTCGTTCGACAGCGTGAAGGCGGTCGAGACCGCGCGAGCGATCTCGTCCATCCGTCCGGCGCCGCCGGCCAGGTCGTTCAGCGTGAAGCTGCCGCTCGGAGGGACCCGGTGGGAGAGCAGGAGGAAGCGGCGCACCGCTCGGGGAGGAGGCGGCGCGCCGTTAACGGCTCGCCCTGGGCGCTACGGCCGGCTCGGGCGGCGGCCGCGGGGCGCAGCCGGGGCGGCCGGCGCCGGGCTCTGCTTGCGCTCGAGCCAGATCTCGTCGCCCAGCTCGTGGTAGACCGCGTGGGCGGCCAGGCCCGTGCCGTGCTCGCCATGCGGGAGCCGGAACCCCCCCGACCGCTGGGCGTTGGGGGAGTAAACCACCTCTTGCTCGCCCGCGGCCGCCATCGCAGCGGACTCCTCGCTCGCGAGCGCGAAGATGCGGTCCTTGCGGAACATCCAGTAGTGGATCCGCCACTCCCGGCCGTCGTAGAGGGTCGTCTCGTCCCGCTCCGTCTCGAGGATGCCGGTGTCCTCGAGCATGTAGAACGTGTCGCGGTCGTCCGGCTCCAGGACGTTGTCGATGATCCGCTCGTTGAAGCCGAAGAAGTTCAGCACGTGGGCGGCGATCGAGCGGGCATCCTCCGGGCGCATCCCGTCGTGGCCCACCGAGCGTCGGATCGCCTTCGCCAGCGAGTCGAAATCGACCGGCCCCGCCCCCGACAGCAGCGCATCCTCGGGAATCCCCGCGCGCGTCCTGGCAATGTCCGCCTCCGACCTGAGCGGCAGCGGATTGCGCAGCCGGTACCCGGTCGGACCGACCGGCTTGGACGGGCGTCCCCCCGTGCCCGACATGCACAAAAGTATCCTTGGTATCGGTATATATACTGTTGGGAGGCGGCCGGCCCGACGACTAACCCGGGGGCGTCTACGACGCCGTCCGGCGGCCTCGCCCGACCCGCTGGAGCGCTGCGACCGCGGGTCGCCACTCCTCCTCCTCGATACGGATCTCGAGGTCGGCGAGCGCGTCGAGTTCGCGGGGGAACGGGACCAGGGAGCGCACGAGGTAGACGTGGGCGAACGGCCCGCCCGACGGCCCCCGCCACGGCTTGCCGCCCTCGGTGACCGAGCGGAACTCGTAGTACTCCGGGGCTGGGACCAGCCAGGCGACGGAGTCGTCGGTCCCCTTGAGCCGGTGGCCGCGCAGGTACACCTTCAGGCCGAGGTGCTGGGCCACGGCCGCCGGCAGGGTGAACAGGTGCGGGCGCCCGGGCCGGGCCGTCGCGAGAAGTCGGTCCCGGACCGTCTCCACGGCGAGCGCCTCGCGGGCGGGGTGCGTGGCAATGACCCGGGAGACCCCGGGTCCCCGGGCGAGGAAGGCGATCGACTGGGCCGCGGCGACCTCAGGGTCGGAGCCGGGGTCGAAGCAGATCAGCTGCGCGACTTCGGCCGGCAGTTGCATCGTGAGCCACGTCGGGTGGGTCGCCCGGACCACGACGTACTCCACAACGAGCGCGAGTCGGGATCGCTATAAGAAATCTGTGCGGGCGGTGCCCGCTGCACGCGCGCGGCAACCGGGGGCTACCTTCGGCTCCCGGCGCCGAGCAGGATCCCGCCCAGCCAGAGCGCGACGGCGGCGACCCCCGTGACCGCCAGCGCACGCTCCAGCGTGCCGGGGGCCGTCGGCACGGTCCCCCCGATCACGAACAGACCGACCACGGTGAGCAGCAGGCCGAGGCCGAGCTTCGCGCGACGCGAGAGGCGGAGGCGGGTCCGCGGGCGACCGCGAGGGCCCGATCCCTCGGTGTCGGACACGCTCCGGCGGTACCTTTCGGAGGTAAGAAGGTCGGCCCCCCGCGGCCGCCTACGCCGGGGGACTCCCGCCCGCCTCCGGCGGCCCCGACGGCAGGGACCCCGGCCCGGGCCGGGCGCTCCCCGCCACGGGCGGACCCCCCGGTCCGATCCCTGGGCGGACGAACGGCCGGGCCCCGAACGGGCTGAGGAACGTCGTCACGAGCCCCACGCCGGCGACCACGGTGTACACCGCGGTGTCGAAGATGCCGAGGGAGAGGAGGAGGACCGCCATCGCGAGCTCTACCGCGCCGCGGCTCGCGAGCAGGAAACCGGCCGCAAGGGCGTCCTCCGGTGGCCAGCCGAGCGCCCGGGCGACCAGCCCCCCGACGGACAGCTTGGAGACGAACGCGAACAAGCAGAGGGCCGCGAATCCCGCGAGCACGAGGGGGGAGGCGAGGAGGGTCCTGAGGTCCATGCCGAAGCCGACCAGAGCGAAGAACAGCGGGATGAAGAACCCCCAGGTCACGGCCTCGAAGATCCTCGTGATGTCGCGGTGCTCTCGGACCCCGGCGCTCGCCGGCGTCACCAACAGACCCGCGTAGAACGCCCCGACCAGGAACGTCAGCCCGAGCAGCTGCGAGTAGAGGGCCGCCGCGAGACCCCCGACCATCAGGAACGCGAAGCCGCCCTCCGGCGAATGCCAGTCCCGCCGGAACCGCGCCACGAGTCGGTCCCACAGGTGGAGCTCGCGCAAGCTCCGTAGACCGAAGTGGACCGCCAGGATCGAGGTGAGGAACACCACGACCGTGAGCCCGGCGATCGCCGCGCTCGCCCCCAGCGCGTAGCCGGTGGCGTGGGCCCTCAGGAGGATCGAGAACGTCGTGACGGCCGCCAGCTCGTTCACGACGGCTCCGTTCAGCAGGAAGGTGCCGAAGCGGGTCCCGAACAGCCCGAACTCGCGGAGCATGACCCCCAGCACCGGCAGCGCGGTGATCGAGATCGTCAGCGAGACGAACAGGCCCTCCGTCCAGCCGAGCGCCGGGTAGAGGAGGTGAACCACCCCGGAACCCGCCAGGAACGGGACCACGAAGATCGTGATCCCGAGCGCGGCCGACGGACCGCCGGTGGCATAGATCTGGTCCGGCGTCACCGCGAGACCGGCGGTCATCAGCACGAAGAACGTCGCCAGGATCTCGAGGCCCGAGAACTCCGGGGAGATCGCGGTGAGTCCGAGCGGGCCGCCCAGCAGCGTGGGGCCGAGCACCACCCCGACCGCGAGCTGGCCGATCAGCGCCGTCTGGCCCAGGCGGCTGACGAGCTCCCCGACCGCGACCGCGCAGCCGACCAGCAGGAACAGCCCGACGACGAACAGGGTGGTCGTGTCCATCCGGATCCCGTGCGCTCGTGGGCCGGGGGGCGGGCCACGGCCGCGCGCGGCCCGGCACCCTCGGAGGGGTCCGGGTCCCCCGGCCCATAACTAGCTTTGTTTGGACGGCCGGCCGGCAGGGTCTTGAACGGTCCTTGCGCTGCCGCCCCGATGCGGCGAGGGCCGGCCCGACCGTCCCGCGTGACCGCCCCCTCCCCGGAGGCGGTCCGTTCCCGACGCCTTCGGGCCGCCGAGGAGCCGCTGGACGTGCGGCTCCGAGGGACCGAGCCGTTCGTCCGGCTGGAGGTCCTCAACCCGATCCATCGGACCAGCTACCGGGTGTTCCTTCCGCTGTTCCCCCAGCGGGACGCCGCGCTCTGCACCTGCCCGGACTTCGCGCGCCGGGGGCTGGGGACCTGCAAGCACCTCGAGGCGGTCTGGAGCTGGCTCGGCGCGCCGCCCCGGCTCCCGGGGGAGGCCCTCTCGGCCCCCGCGGGCCCGGCGGTCGAGAGGCTCTGGAAGGAGATCGACCGACGCCTCGCCGAGCTCGCCCGGACGCCTCCCCACGAGATCCGCGAGGTCGACCGGCCGGGGAATGTCCTCTGGGAGGAGCCGTCCGACCCCGCGACCGACGCCGAAGAAGAAGGGAGCGGGGAAGAGGTTGGGCGATCGAGGCGCCGGCCGACCGAGCCTACGACGACATCCCGGGCGCGCCCTTGAGCGCGCGGACCTTGTAGTACTCGGGGTCGACGACGACCTCGCCGTTGACGCCCATCGTCTCGATCGTCTTCAGCGTCACGCCGGTCTGCGACTTCGCCCGCTGCCAGTCGGGGATCGGGATCGAGAACTTCTTCTCGACCTCCGTCCGGTAGATCGGGCCCGAGTTGTACGAGCAGAACGGGATGATCCGCCCGTCCGGCACCGCGTAGTGAATGTCGCAGCGCATCAGGCGCTGGATATCGTAGTCGTAGGCGTCCTGGAAGTGCATGTTCCCGATGTAGAGCGTCCGCCAGGTGAACTTCGCGACGGCCTCCTTGTTGCCCTCGGTGAAGATCGACGCGATGATCCGGACGCAGTTCTTCTCGCTGACCCCCTCCGGCGCCTTCGAGAAGTCGAAGTACTTCGCGACGTCGTGCAGGAGCCGGGCGCCGGCGACCGCGGTGCGGACCCGGGCGAACCGGGCGTCCCGGTACTTCTCGATCATCGACTCGATGTTCTCGAAGAACCCGTCGACATCCATGAACCGCGGCAGCGGCGTGATCTTCTGTCCGTCCTGGGAGACGAACGCGAACGTCGCGCAGCCGCACCCCGGGTGCGTCGTGAGCGTCATCTTCTCCTCGCCGTGGATGATCGAGGCGAGCTCGGAGATCGGGGCGACCGACGGCACCGGGAAGAAGTCCGACTTCTCGAACGGTCCGTCCGTGCACAGGATCCGGACCAGGTCCGACTGGGTGAACCGCATCTGGAATCGGTCCTTGTCCGGGATCCGCGCCGTGAGCGCGACCGGCTGGAAGTTGACCCCGCGGACGACGTCCAGGTTGTCGATGGCGAACCGGACCGTCGGCCAGATCTCCTTCTCGTTGAACCCACCGACCAGGGTGGGGACGAGCACGACGGAGAGCGGCTTGTCCGGCTTGCCCGCGGCGAGCTCGGTCGCGGGCGCGTGGGTCTCCCGCGCGGCCTGGATCGCCTTCTGCTTCACCTTGAGCAGCGGGACGCCCCGCACCTTGCGGTAGATCTCGTCGTCCAGTCCGTCGAACTGGAGGTAGAGCGTGTGCAGGCCCGCGTCGCGGCACGCCTGGGCGAACCCGGGCTCGTTGGCGACCCGGATCCCGTTGGTCGCGACCTGGATCTGCTTGAAGCCGAGGTCGCGGGACATCCCCACCGCGTCCAGGAACAGCGGCGAGAGCGTCGGCTCCCCGCCCGAGAACTGGACGGCGACGGTCCCGACCGGCTTCTGCTCCCGGAGGGTCTTCAGCATGAAGTAGATCTGCTCGCGGGTCGGCTCGAAGACGTAGCCGGCCGCGTTGGCGTTCGCGAAGCAGACCGGGCACTTCAGGTTGCAGCGGTTGGTCAGGTCGACCAGGGCGAGCCCGGTGTGCGACTTGTGGTGGCTGCACATTCCGCAGGTGGTCGGGCAGCCGCGGAACTTGTCGTAGTACGGGTTCTCGTAACCGACCCCGTCGTGAGCATACACCTCCATCCGGAGGTAGAAGTCGACATCGTTGGAGATGATGTCCCAGAAGTAGCCGTGCGCCCGGCAGGTCTTTTCCATGATGACCCGGCCCTCCTTCTCGCGGACGATCGCCGGGATCACCTTGATGCACTCCGGGCAGACCGAGGCGGTCTTCCGGGGCAGCCCCCGCGGGGCCTGGAACTCCTTCATCACACGCGCCGGCATCGCTTGATTCCTCCGTCCTCGCCCGGCCCCACGGGGGCCTGGGCTTGGCTTGCCCACCCACTCCGCCCTACATAACCCATCTGTCGTCCAGGACGCGACAAAAGTTGGGTCCCGTGACGTGCAATCGCACGGTCTCGCCCGCTACAACCGCCTGCCCTGGCCGTCGACCTTGGACCCGGGAGCCGGGTCCCCCGCGTTCCTGCGCGCTCGGTCCCCTGCTCCCGCGTGAGGGTAAGGCCTGGGGGGACGGTGCCGCTATGCCGTGGGGCGGCTCCCGGGTTCCCCCGGGAGAGCCGTGTCCGTGCCCGCCGACGCGCCAATCGATCCGGCGCGGGTGTCTTCGTGGCCGGAGGCCGACGTGCTGGAGGCGCTCGACCGTTGGACGGCCGCGATACCGGCCCGACGGCTGGTAGAGGTACCCTCGATCCCCCACCAAGAGGCGCTCATCGTGGGCGATACCCACGCGGACTGGCCCACCTCCGAGTACCTGGCGGCTAGGTTCCTGCTAGGTGCCGAGCCTAAGGCCCGGTGGGTGGCGCTGGGAGATTACGTCGACCGCACCCCCCCGGAGCTCCCGCTCGGGTCGCTGCGGAACGCGCTGTACCTCCTATCCCTGCGGGCGGCGCTCCCGGACCGGGTCCTGCTCCTTCGCGGCAACCACGAGACGCAGCGGAGGATCTCCGGAGGGATGCACGCCCTTCGGGACGAGGCCGAGGAGCTCTGGGGGGGGCCGGGCGTCGCGGATCGGATCGAGGACCTGTTCGACCGCCTCCCGCTCGCCGCCCGTACGGAGAGCGGAGCCTACCTCGCCCACGCGGGGTTTCCGCTGGACACGAACCGCGAGTGGAGGGCCGCCCTCGAGGACGACTCGGATCAGCTGCTGCTCCAGGTCGTCTGGAACGACGTGGAAGGCTCTCCGGCCTGCGGCCACCGGGGGATCGAGCAGACGCCGATCCGGCGCGACAACCTGGAAGCGTTCCTCGACCGGTCCGACACCTCGGTGTTCCTCCGCGGGCACGACCCGGACATCGCCGGGCGGTTCCTGTTCGACGGTCGCCTCCTTACTGTACACAGTACCCGGGTGTTCGGCTGGGCCGGCCTTACAGTCGCGACGATCCCGTTGGGAGAGCGGATGCGCCGGCTGGAGCCCCGGTCGCTGCTGCGGCTGTCGTTCCCGCAGATACCCGGGGCGAGGCGCGGGTAGAGGTCAGGCGACCCCGGGAGCCCGGGCGCCGGCTGAGGCTGCTGGCCACGCTCGGGACCGGGGGGCCTTACCTCGCCGGCCGAGAGGTTATGGGTCGGGGAGGCTCGACCGGGCCCGTGCCGACGAAGCGGCGAGGCACCGCCCGCAAGCGCTCGGCGACGCCCCGCGCGCGCAAACGGAGCCGACCGGCGTCGCAGCGGCATCCCCGGTTCGTCGGACGGGACCCCTCTCCGGTGCTGGACCGCTATCCCCCCAGGGAGGGGGCCTCCCCGCCGGTACTCCCGGCCGCGCCCGCACCCGCAGCTCCCCGCACCTCCCCGACGGCCCCGCCGGGGTCCGTCGCGCCCCCGGCCGCGTCTCCCGCGGGCACCGTCCCGACGGGACTGATCCGGCTCGAACGGCCGTTCGACCTTGACGAGTTCTCCCAGATGCTTGGCGAGACCGCGATCCGGGTGACCGTCCCGCGCGACGCGCTCCCGGAGGTCCTCCGTCGGGCGGTGGAGTTCATGGGGTTCGGGATCTACGTCTACGCGATCTCGGTCCGGCCGGCACCGGGGGAGCTCCTGAAGGGGTTCGTCGTCGAGCTCCAGCGGGTCGACTACGACGCCGAGGCCCAGGCCTGGAAGCCGTTCGTGGAGAAGGGCGCCGGGGCGCCCGCCCCGTAGCGCCCCGGTCCTACTGCCGCGGCGCGAGCGCCCGCCGGGCGAGGAGCGTCGCGAGCAGGATCATCGCCGCCGCCCACCCTAGCAGGCCGAGCAGGTAGATCCCCGCGGAGTACGGGTAGTACGCCGCCGCCCCCGAGAACAGGTCGAGTCGCAGGACCGTCACCGCGAGGGTGATCGGGTTGTACGAGGCGATCACCTGCATCCACCCGGGGAGGATCCCCCACGGGTAGAGGGCCGCAGAGGTGAGCAGCACCGGCAGGTTGATCGCGTTCACGACCGCGAAGTACGTCTGGGGCTGCTCGACCGAGAAGCCGATCGCAAGGAACAGCGAGGCGAACATCACCGACAGGATCACGATCGCGAGGAGGATCTCGCCCGCCGCCACGACCCCGACGCTCGCGGTGACGTGAAGTCCGCTCAGCCCGAGGGGTCCGAGCGCCACCGCGAGGCCGAGGACCAGGAACGCGAGCCCGACCGGTTGGACGAGGCCCGCCAGCAGGCGGGAGCCGAAGATCGAGATCGCCGAGGCGGGCGTCGAGGCGATTCGTTTCAGGACCCCGAACAGCCGGTCGAAGATCACGTTCGCGCCGATGAACAACGTGGCGGTCACGGCGACGAAGCCGGCCATCCCGGCGGCAAAGTAGCTGAAGTAGGTCGGGGCCCCGTTCACGTACGGGACGAACTCGGCCGGGTTGCTCGAGAACAGGCGGCCGAAGTTGAGCGCCTGGCCGAACAGCAGCAGGTAGAGGATCGGGAGCAGGAGCGACGTCACGATCGCCTGCGGGTTGCGGCCGAGCCGGAGGAGCTCCCGCCGGGTCAGCGCGAGGGTCTCCCGGATCATCGGCGGCCCCCGAGCTGCTGTCGGACCCGGCCGACCATCACGGCGCGGTCGGTGGCGCTGAGCCCCTCGTCCTCTCGGAACTCGCGGCCGGTGAACTCCAGGAACACCTCGTCCAGGCTCGGGCGCTTGAGCGAGACTCCCTGCAGGCCGACGCCGGCGCGGACGCACGCCGCGACGATCTCGGGCACCAGCGCCTCGCCGTTCGTGCATTTGAGCCGGCAACTGCCGTCCTGCGCGACGGCGGCGACGACCCCGGGGACCTGGGCGAGAAGCTCCGCCAGCGACGGATTCGGCACCGAGGGGCGGACGGTGACGATGTCGCCCCCGAGGCGGTCCTTCAGCTCGCCCGGGGTGCCCGCGGCGACGATCGTCCCGTGGTCGATGATGGCGACCCGCTCGCACATCCCGTCCGCCTCCTCCAAGTAGTGGGTGGTGACGAAGACCGTCATCTGGTGCTCCTGGCGCAGCTCCAGCACGTACTTCCAGAACCCTGCGCGCCCTTGCGGGTCGAGGCCGAGGGTCGGCTCGTCCAGGAAGAGCACCCGGGGGGAGTGGACGATCCCCGCGGCGAGCTCGAGCCGACGGCGCATGCCCCCCGAGTACGTCTTCGCGAGGCGGTCGGCGGCGTCGCCGATCTGCATGCGTTCGAGCAGGCCGTCGACCCGGGACCGGACCTCGTTGCGCGGGACGGAGTAGAGCGCGGCCGCCAGCTCGAGGTTCTCGCGTCCGGTGAGGTCCCCGTCGGCGGTCGACTCCTGAAAGACGACCCCGATCCGGCGCTTCACCGTATCCGGCTCAGCCCCCACGTCGACGCCGTCGACCGTGGCGCGCCCCGAGGTGGGCCGCAGGCCGGCGCTGAGCATCGAGACCGTCGTCGTCTTGCCCGCCCCGTTCGGCCCGAGGAAGCCGTAGACCTCGCCCGGCCGGACGGCGAACGAAACGCCCCGGACGGCGCGCACGGTGCCGTTGTAGGTCTTCGTGAGCTCGCCCGCGACGATCGATCCGGCCGGGTCCTTCGCTCCCATGGTGAACTACTCGGCGATCCGGGCCAGCCTCGAGGCGATCTCCTTCATCGCCGGAAGGCCGTGCTGGAACTCCTCCGCGCGGCTCCGCTTGAGGTCTTCCAGGTAGGCGAGGAGGCCCCGGAGCTCCACGACCGCCTCTTCGACGGTGCGGGGGCCGAACCTCCCGGGCCCCCACCCCCGCTCCGCCGACGCCGGCGCGGTGAGCGAGTAGCGGCCGTCGGCGCCCCGCTTTACCACCCCGTCGCGGGTCATCTCTTCGAGAAGGGGGTAGATCGAGCCGGGGGACGGGCGCCAGAACCCGCGGCTCATCCTCTCTATGTCGTCCATCAACTCGGCACCGGTCTTGGCCCCCTGGCAGAGGAGGTGATAGACGAGCGGGCGGAGCCCGCGGCGGTGACGCGAGATCCAGGGCGCTTCGAGGAGGGACATCGTGATACCGATATCGAAATACTGATATCGGTAGATTAGGTTTGCGCGGCACCGGTGCCGCGGGGGCTCGTTGACCCCCTTCGCGGAGCGTACGCGGGGCGAGCGAAGCCGACGGGGCAGTAATCTATCGCGGCCGGCTCAGGTTGCTCTGGCATCATGTCGCTCCAGCAACCGGACCCATGGCAGGTCGAGCTTCAGGCGATCCGCGAGGAGTTGCAACGCATGCGCGCCGAGCAGCGCGAGATGGCGGCCGCCATCTCCGAGCTCGTGACAACGTTCCGAACGCTCGCGACGCATCTCGGCATCGCCTCCGAGCCGTACGTTCGCAAGGGCGATCCGGGCACGTCCCGAGACCTCCCGGGGTTCGCCTAGCGAATCGGCGCGCTCGCCCCCGCCGCCGTCGCAGGCACCGCCTTGCGCCCATACCGCCAGGCACCCTCGATGGGGTAGAGCCGCCGCAGCACCGTATCGACCCGGCAACCGACGGCGATCTCGTCGCGCCCTGCGTCGGCGACCATCAGGGTGACGCGAGCGTCCGGCGCGATCTCCGCGAGCACGACCCCGTACGGTCCGCTGCCCTCCACCTGGGCGTCGAACTCTGTCGGTTGGCCGCCCGGGGCGATCCACGTGGCGGCGACCACCTGACCCCCCTCCGTCGGCAGCGACTCGCGCCGCAGGCCCTCGGCTGCGCCGCACGAGGGGCACCTTCCCCGGGCCGGAAAGGTCCGGAGGCCGCAGGCGGCGCATCGCTCGGCGACGAACCTCCAGCGGCTCGGCTGGCTCTCGGCATACCGAGGCGCGGGGACGAACGCGCCCTGGGAGACCGACGGCGGCGGCGGGCGATCGTCGGCGGGCGCCCCCGGCACCGGCCGACCCAACGTGGGATCCGGCCGGGCGCGAGCTCCGACCGCGTCGCGGCGGACGGAGCTCAGGTAAGCGAGGGCGGCGCCGAGGCCACCCTCCGCGGCCCCGGGCGCCGGGGTGGCCCCGTCGGGTTCCGGGGCGGCGACCGCGCCCTCGTCGTCGAAGAGAATGGCGACCGCGCCCTCGCCGGGGGGCCCGACCGCGGAACGGTCCCGGTCGGAAGCAACGACCACGACCCATGCCGGCCCCCGACGGCGGCTCGCGTCGGCGATCGCCGCCGCGAGGCCCCCCGGACGCCCGCTCGCATCGTCCAGCCGCAGCGAAGTACCGAGGAGGCGCGCGAAGATCGGAAGCTCCGGCGGGACCGCGAAGCCGACCGGGAGCAGCGCCGCCTCGTTCGCGGGACCGGCGCCGAGGCCGACGGCCCGCTCGAGCGCGGTCGCGGCGAGCGTGAAGTCGTCCTCGTCCGGCCCCCTCACCCGCCGGCGGCCGTCGGTGAACGCCGGTAGGTAGACCCCGGCGCGCACGATCCCCCGGGCCATCGTTCACCCCACGGAGAGGATCGTGACGGCTGCCGTGGCGCCGGCGCCGCCCACGTTGTGCGCGACGGCGCGCCGCGCGTTCGGGACCTGCCGGGGGCCGGCGTGACCGCGGAGCTGTTGGAATATCTCGTAGATCTGGGAGACCCCGGTCGCCCCGATCGGGTGCCCCTTCGCCTTGAGCCCGCCGTCCGGGTTGACGGGGAGGGCACCGTCCCGGCGCGTCGCCCCGGCGAGGGTCATCGCGCCGGCGGCGCCGGGGGGCGCGAGGCCGAGGTCCTCGAGGGCGAGCAGCTCCGCGATGGTGAAGCAGTCGTGCGCCTCGACGAGCGACACGTCGGCGGGACGGCAGCCGGCGGCACGGTACGCCGCCGCGGCGGCGCGGCGGCTCGCCGCGAACCCAAGGAGGTCCGGGCGTTCCTGCACGGCGAGGAAGTCGGACGACGCTCCGGCCCCGTCCACGAAGACCGGCGTGTCGGTGTAGCGGCGCGCCGTGGCCTCGGAGGCGAGCAGGACGGCCGCCGCGCCGTCGCTGACGGGACAGCAGTCGTAGAGCCCCAGCGGGTCGGCCACCTTCGGACCGGCGGCGGCCTGCTCCCGCGAGATCCGCTTTTGGAAGTGCGCGTTCGGGTTCAGCGCGCCGTTCTCGTGGGCCTTGACGGCGACCGCCGCGAGCGCCTCGGGCGGCACGCGGTACCGGGCGAGGTACTGGGAGGCGATCAGCCCGTAGACCCCGGCGAACGTGAGGCCGGCCTGGCGCTCCCACTCGGTGTCGCCGCTGACGCCGAGCCAGTACCGCCGCCGCGCGGAGGAGACGTCGGTCATCTTCTCGAGCCCCGCCACGATCGCCAGGTCGGCGGCCCCCGAGCCGATCGCCCGCGCCGCCTCCTGGACCGCGAAGCCGCCGGAGGCGCAGGCGTTCTCGATCCGGACCGTCGGCAGGCCGGGGCACCGGAGCTCCTCTGCGACGACGGCGGAGGCGTTGCCGATCTGCCAGCCGCCGAAGCCGAGGGTGGCAAGGTACCCGCGCTCGATCGTGCGGCGGTCCAGCCCGCGATCGACGCTCGCCAACGCCCCTTCCAGCGCGGTCCTCAGCAGCGCCCGGGGCCCCTCGGGCACGGCCCCGAACCGACTGTGCCCCGCCCCCACGACCGCCGCCCGCTGCCCCACGCCTCCCGCCCCGCGAACCGTCATAACGGCGAAGTCGCTCGTCCGATTTAACCCCCGGGGAACCGCGGTGCAGGAGGACGGGCCGTTCGTCGTCGGAGTCTCGGGGGCGAGCGGGGCCCCGATCGCGGTCAAGGTGCTCGAGGGGTTGCGCGCGGCCGGTCGGCCGGTCGCGCTCGTCGCCTCGCGGGCGGGGCTCGAGGTGCTCCGCGAGGAGGCGGGCCTCGAGCCGGCAGCCCTGGCACGCTTCGCGGACACGGTCTACGGAGACGACGACCTCGGCGCGCCGATCGCCAGCGGTTCGCGGCCCACCCGGGGGATGGTCGTCGTGCCGTGCTCGGCGTCGACCGCCGCGAAGATCTCGCTCGGGCTCGCCGACACCCTCCTGACCCGGGCCGCGCACGTGCACCTCAAGGAGCGGCGGACCCTCGTGCTCGTACCTCGGGAGACCCCGATGCCGACGATCCTCCTGCGGCAACTGGCCACCCTCAGCGAGCTCGGGGTGGTGGTCCTGGCGGCGGCCCCGGCGTACTACCTGAAGCCCCGGAGCATCGACGACGTGACGAACTACCTCGCCGGCAAGGTGCTCGACCACCTGGGGGTCGCGCACACCCTGTACCGGGGCTGGAAGGAGGGGGCCGGGTGAGCGCCCGGCGCCCGGTACCCGGCGGCCGGCTCGGCCGAGTGGCTCCGCTGCCGTTCGTGGGCGCGGCGGCGATCCTGGTGGCCCTGATCGTCTTCACCCCGGTCCTGCTGGCGAGCGGTCCCTCGCCGCTCGCGGCCCACGCCGAGCTTACCGTCTACCGGGTGATCGGAGGGCCGACCACCAAGTTCTACGTCCACGCGGTTGGATCCGACGTGGCGTACTCGGAGATCCGCGTCGGGCTCGGCACCGGGTTCGTGTGGAGCGGCGGCTGCCCGACGACCCCGCTCAACTGGACGATCACGAACGAGACCGACCTCCTCGAGATGAACGTCGGCACGAACGCCACCGCGGTCGTCCTGAACGCGACGGCGATCTACGACCAGGGCGGCGTTCGGACCGTCTACGCGGGGGAGATCGCCTTCGGCCTGGTCAACGAGAACCTCTCGGACGAGAGCCTCGAGCTCGCCAGCTGCCCGTACACGCCGGGGGAGAACCCGCCGCACACGTGGTCGGTCGCCGATCTTCCGCTGTCGCTCCTGCTGGTCAACTACGGATCGGGAGGGCCCCCGTGAGGCCCGGCCGCGCGGTGCTCGTCCTGTGGAGCATCGTCGTCGTGGCGCTGGTGGTCCTCGAGCTCGCCGAGGTGACGCACCTGTTCACGTCCCCGGTCTCGGCCGCGCTCGGCGACCCGATCTCGCTGGTCGTCTCGCTCGTCTTCACCACGATCGTGGCGATCATCGGCGCGATCTTCGTCGGGATCTACGTCTCCGCTCGGCTCCTCGGCCCCCGGGAGTTCACCCCGTTCGAGGAGGAGATGTTGCGGATGGGGGCGGAGATCCGGGAGCTCCGCAAGTCGGTCGACGACCTCCGCGACCGATCGGGGTCCCCTCCGAGGGGGCCCGGCGGGGAGGGTCGGGGCGCCCGATGAAGATCCCCGTCGTCGACAACGGCGGCCAGTGGACCCACCGCGAGTGGAGGGTGCTGCGCGAGCTCGGCGCGGAGAGCCGGATCGTCCCGAACACCACGCCGTGGGCGGAGTTCGACGCCGACGGGGTCGTCCTCTCGGGCGGGGCGCTGAGCCTCGACGGCAGCGCCGCTCCCCTCGGGAAGGTCGACCGCTGGATCGACACGGTGGAGGTGCCGGTCCTCGCCATCTGCGTGGGGCATCAGTTCCTCGCCCGGCACTTCGGCGGCCGTGTCGAGCGGGGGGCCCCCGAGTTCGGATCGGTCGAGCTCACCATCGACCGGCCGGAGGACCGCCTCTTTGCCGGACTGCCCCGCACCCTGCGGGTCTGGGCGAGCCACAACGATCAGGTGGCCACCCCGCCCCAGGGCTGGACGGTGCTGGCGCACTCCCCCGCCTGCCGCGTCGAGGCGATGTCCGCGCCGGACCGGCCGATCTGGGGGGTCCAGTTCCACCCGGAGGTCGAGCACACCGAGGGCGGCCGGGAGATCTTCCGGCGCTTCCTCGACGCCTGCCGCCGCTGACGGCCCGGACCCCCGGAAATATGTAGACGGGTTCGCTCGGCCGCGCGGCCGTGCCGCGCATCCGCAAGGGTTCCGGGGTCCGCGAGGCCGATCTCCTCGCGCGCGCGAAGGCGCTCCGCCAGAGCGTGGACGCGCTGCTCCCGCGCCTCACCCCGGACTGTCCACGGGACCGGTTCGACCGGCTGCGGACCGAGCTCGAGGAGGTGCGGGAGGCCTCGGAGGACGACCGACGTCTCGGCCGCCTCGCCCGCTGGGGCGAGCCGCTCGCCCGAGCGTACGCGGGTCTGCTGAAGTACGCCCTCGACCCGAGCCCTCCGGTGGTCGTGGCGTTCCCGACCGCCGGGGGCGAGGTGTCGTACGCCCCGCTCGCCGCGACCGACCGCGAGGCCGAGGTCGCGGTACAGCAGTCGGACGATCCCGAGCGGCTGCTGCTCGGCTACCTTGCCTGGGCGAGGAAGGGGTTCCACTTCTACGCGACCCGCCGCGAGCTCTGGTGCACCGGTCGGTCCGAGCAACCGCCCGCCGAGTTCGTCGCCGAGCGGATCGCCGACCTGCCGTACCGGCTGCTGCCGGACGCGAGCCACCGGGTCTACCTCTGCTCGCACCTCACGGCCGGCGAGCCGCGGCCGTTCCTCGAGGTCGGTTGGCCCGGCGCCGACCTCGCCTTCCGGGTCTGCCGACGGTGCGCGAAGGACGACCGGCACCTCCTCTCGAGCATCTCCGGCGGGGCCGCGGTGCCGGATCCCGAGGCGGCGTTCCCGGTCGCGGCGTCGTTGAACGTCGACTGCCGCGGCGGCGCGGAGTGCGTCCATCAGGGGCTCCCGCCGCCGGCCCGCGCGCTGCGAAAGCGGTACGTGCTCGGGAGGCTGGCGGACGGACCCCTGCTCGCCGGCTACCTGGAGGAGCTCGCGCCCCGGCTCGAGCGGACCCCGCGCCCGACGTTCGTGGCGGGAGGGGTATGCTACGGCTCGGATCTGGAGGCGTTCCTGGACGCCTTACATCCGTCCCCGGTCGAGCGGCGCGCCCTCGCCGGCGTCCTCGCGGAGGAGGCGGGAGCCTTCGAGGTCGACGAGCCGGCCGCCAGCCGCGCGCTGGAGCGGCTGTGGGGCGCGCACGCCGAGGCGATCGTCCGTGCGATCGTGCCGGATCCCGCCGAGGCGCGCCGCTTGGTCGACGAGGCCCGGGGCGCTCCCGGCCGTGTCGCCGAGATCCTCAAGCGCCTGCAGCGTCGGAGCGAGGAACGCGAGCTCTTGGAAACCCTGCCGCACTACGCCCGGCTCGTACCGGAGGCGGCGTACGTCGACCGGGTGGCTCGGGTCTACCGGACCCATGGCGAGGGGGGCGCCGAGCGTGCGGCCCTGCAGACCCTGCCCCGCGAGGGGAAGGTGCGGGGCCTCGGCTTCGGGATCCTCCTCGCCCTGGGGCGGGGCGCGGCACATGCCTGGCAGTTCACGCCCACCGAGAAGGAGTTCGGCCAGGCCCTCGAGCCGCGGGTCCGCGAGCTGCTGCGCGCCCCGGCCGCCGGCTACCACGGGGCCTTGGACGCGCTCCTGCGGGCGGCGGGAGTCGCCGACTGGGGTGTCGTAGCGCCGGAGGGGCCCCCTCCGGACCGCGAGTCCAAATAGCGGGTCGGCGGTCTCTTCGGCGTTCGCGAACGCGGGCCGCCGGGACGGCCCGCTCGGGAGCAACGGGAACCCCGCGTGACGCCGGCCGACGGCACCGCACCGGTGGCGCTCGTCGTCGCCGCCGACGACGAGATGCGGATCCTGCTCCGGGGCCTGCTCCAGCTCCATCGGGTCCGGGTCGACGGCGAGGCGACGGGGGTCACGCACGCGCTGCGGCTCCTCGCGGAGCGGCGCCCGACGCTCGTGGTCGTGGACTCGCACCTGGAGGAGGGAAGCGCGATCGACCTGGTCGGCCGGGCGCGGACCGCGGCGCCGGGGGTCCGGGTGATCCTCGTCTACCCGGCGTCACGCCCGCCGCCGCTCCTGTCCGGCGCCTCGGCGCCGGACGTGCTGCTGTTGCGTCCGTTCCGTATCCAGCAGTTCGCCGACGCGATCGCCCCGCCACCGTCGAGCGGCCCGGCCGCCCCGCCCCCCTAAGGCCGGCGGCGGAACGCCGCCAGCGCCGCGTCCTCCTCGAAGTGGAGGCGGGGGGCCGGTACGACCACGGCGTGCATCGGCGGGCCGAAGGTGGCCCCGCGCAGCTCCCCGAACGGGCCCGCGAAGCCCGCCGCATCGTCCCGCCCGACCCGGGCGGCGACGGCGACCAGGTCGGGGTCGGCGAGGACCCGCCCGTCGGGGTCCAGCTCCCGGAGCTGCGCCAGCGCCTCCTCGGCCCGGAGGAATCGCCCCCGCGCCGGCTCCAGGTCGAGGAGCACCAGCGTGTGCAGGTCCCGAGCGCGGTTGCCGTCGATCTGCTCGAGCGGCGATCGGGGGGCGAACCCGGGAGCCGGGAACGGAAGGGAGACGGTGCGGCCGAACCGGTACGGCATCAGACCGAGGAAGCCGGCGGCCGCGACCAGGATGCTGGCGTTCGGAAGGTACCGCCAGGTGTGCCCCGCCCGCTCGGCGGCCAGGCGGAGCGCGACGTGGGTCGTCGCCGCGAACGGATCCCCCACGACGATCAGCGCGACCTCGGGGGCGCGGGCCAGCGCCGCGAGCACCGGGGTCTCGGCCTCGAGCTGCTCCCGGCCGAGCTGCGCGATGGGCCGGCCGAGCTCCGCCGCGAGACGCTCGAGCGCCCCCGGCGCGGCCGCCGCGGTGTACTGCTCGGCGAACGGCTCGCACCGGCGCAGGACCTCGAGGGCCCGGCGCGAGAGGCCTCGCTCGTCGTCCAGACCCAGGCCGACGAACCAAAGGGTGGCCATCGGACGCCGGACCGGCTAGGCGCGAACGGCGAGGACCGGGCACGGCGCCCGGCGGAACAGCTCCTCGAGGAAGCGCCGGGTGAGAAGCGAGCCGCCGGCGACCGGCGCCTCGCCGACCAAGAGGAGGCCGTACCGCTCGCGGGCCGCGGCCGCGAGGATCAGCTCCGGCAACCGCCGCCGCCGGCCGAGCAGGGAGCCGGAGAACGTCACCGGCCGATGCACGATCGGGACCCCCCGGCTGGTGCGGTCCGTCGACTCGGGCCCCCCGGTCTCCGGGCCGAGCGGCAGGGTGATCACCGGGATCCCGCCGGCCTTGACCGACAGTTCCTCGGCCAGGGCCAGCGGCCGGGCCCCCGCGCGCGCCCCGAACGTCGGCAGGAGCACCCGGGGCGGGGCGCCGGTCGCGAGCGCGAGGCGGTTCACGACGAGGACGTTCGCCCCCGCGTGCTGCAGGAGCGCGGTCGCCGTGTGGCCGACGAACGGGTTGTGGCTGCGACGATCCCCGCGGAGGGTGAAGACGATCGCGTCGACGGCGTGGGTCTCCGCGCTCTCCAGGATCTCGCCGGGGACGTCGGTCGCCGCGCGGACCTCCGGTTCGACCTTCACGTCCAGGACCGCGCCGATCTCGTGGGCCGGCACGACCAGGTTGACCGAGGCGCGCCACTCGCGGGTCACCTCGGGAAGGGTCGTCGTGGGGATGACGTGCAGGACCCGGATCTCGCCGTCCGGCTCCAGCAGCTGCGCGGCGAACCGCACCAGCGGCTCGACCTCCGCCGGGACCTGGACCGGTACTAGGATGTGGCGGTACATCAGCAGGTCCCCTGCAGGGCCAGGAGAGCGATGTCGAGCTCCAGAACGTTCACGAACGGCACCCCCAGGTACGGCAGCGGCGGCTGGGTAATGTGCGCGTTCACCAGGTTCATGAGGGTAGGGACGGACAGGTTCGTCGCGTTCGAGATGCGCGGGATCTGCACGAGCACCGCGCTGGGGGTCAGGTCCGGGTCCACCGACGAGGCGCTCGGGGCGACCCACCAGAACGGCAACGTCGCGGTCGGCGAGCTGTTGCCGGTGCCGTTCTTGAGGTAGGCGAGCGTTTCGTTCAGGAGCGCGAGGAGCGCGGGATCGCTCGGGCCGGGGGGCGACGCCGCCCCCAGCGTCGTGTTGTAGTCGGTCAGCGAGGGCCGGGCCCAGAAGAGGCTCGGGCCCAGCGCCCCCGCGGAGAGGTTCTGGGCGATGTCCGCCGAGCCGACGACCGTACCGTTCGGGCACGTCAGGAGCGAGCCGTTCGCCGCGCCGGGGTCGATCTCCTGCGCGATCGCCGTGACGAACGCCGGGTAGGCGAGCCCCGAGACCACGATCATCAGCGCGAGGAGGATCGCCCCGGCACGGACATGGGTGCGCCACGGATGCGGCGGCGGCGGGCGGGGGGCCTCCGTCATCGTCCTCCGAGGGGGAGCACATGCCCGACCCACGCCGACCCGCCGGCGACCGCCGGCTGGACGACGAGCCAGGCGAGCAGGACGTAGCACAGCCAGATTCCGACGAACGCACTCACGAGGCCGCCGAGCCCGTAGGTCACCATGTTCCTCCGCAGGAGGTCGATCGCGCTGCGCGGCCGGAACGGCACCCCGGCGAGCGCGAGCGGGATGAGGAGGGGGATGATGAGCGCGTTGAAGACGAGCGCGGCAAGGATCGCGAGGTACGGGTTGCTGAACCCGAGCACGTTCAGCGCGGTGACCCCGGGAAGCGCGAGGGCGCCGGCGGTCGCGAAGATCGCCGGGATGATCACGAAGTACTTCGCGACGTCGTTCGTGATCGAGAACGTCGTGAGCGCCCCGCGGGTGATCAGGAGCTGCTTGCCGATCGAGACGACCTCGATCAGCTTGGTCGGGTCGTTGTCGAGATCGACCATGTTGCCGGCCTCCTTGGCGGCACTGGTGCCGCTGTTCATCGCGAGGCCGACATCGGCCCGAGCGAGCGCCGGGGCGTCGTTCGTCCCGTCCCCGGTCATCGCCACGAGCCGCCCGGCCGCCTTCTCGCGCTGGATCAGCTCGAGCTTGGTCTCGGGCTTCGCCTCGGCGACGAACTCGTCGACGCCGCTCTCCTGGGCGATCGCGGCCGCGGTCAGACGATTGTCGCCGGTGCACATGATCGTGCGAATCCCCATCGTGCGGAGCTCGCGAATCCGGTCGCGGATCCCGGGCTTGACCACGTCCTTGAGGATCACGAGTCCGACGATCCGCCGGTTCACGGAGATCGCGAGCGGGGTCATCCCCTGGCGCGCTGCGTCGGCGGCCGCCCGACGGGTCTCGGGGGGCAGCAGGGCCCCGTACGCCTCGATCGAGGCGACCGCGCCCTTGTAGAGCTCCGTGCCGTCCTGCAGCTGCAGCCCGCTCATCCGGCGCTCGGCGGTAAACGGCATCACCTTGAACGACCCCGGCTCGAGCTTGCGCGCCGCCGCGTTCCGGCGCGCGGCCAGCCGGACGATCGAGCGGCCCTCCGGGGTCTCGTCCAGGGTCGACGAGAGGAGCGCCGCCTCGAGCAGCTCGGCCGTCGCCACCCCCGGCGCCGCCACGAACTGCACGGCGAGCCGGCTCCCGACGGTGATCGTGCCGGTCTTGTCGAGGATCAGAACGTCCAGATCGCCGGACGCTTCGACCGCCTTGCCGGACTTCGCAATGACGTTCGCGCGCGCGACGCGGTTCACGCCGGAGATGCCGATCGCCGGCAGCAGGGCCCCGATCGTCGTCGGCATCAGGCAGACGAACAGCGCGATGATCGTCGCGAGATCGACGGTGACGATCCCGGAGAAGTTCGCGAGGTAGACGAACGAGACGCAGACGATGAACAGCGTGATCGTGAACGCCGCCAGCAGGACGCTCAGCGCGATCTCGCTCGGGGTCGGCTCCCGCCCCAGCCCCTCGACCAGGCGGATCAGGCGGTCGAGGAACGACTCCCCTCGGGCCGCGGCGATGCGGACCTGGATCGTCCCTTGGAGCACCTGGGTTCCCCCCAGGACGCTGGTCTTGTCCCCCCCGCTCTCGCGGGTGACCGCCTCGGACTCCCCGGTCATCATCGACTCGTCGATCAGCGCCGCGCCGTGGATCACGTCGCCGTCGAGAGGGACCGGTTCGCCCGGGCGGATCTCGACCGTGTCGCCGACGTGGAGGACGTCCGAGGGCACCCAGCGCGACTGGCCGTCCGGAAGGATCTGCCGCGCGCGGATCCCGCTGCGGATCGTGCGGAGGCTCTCCGCCTGAGCGCGGCCTTGGGCCTCGGCGATCGCATCGGAGAGGTTGGCGAACCAGACGGTCAGGAACAGGATGACGGAGATCGCCAGGTAGTAGCCGCTGTGGTAGGTCTTCGCGATGTCCGGGAACGGTCGGGGGTAGACGGTGACGATCGCGACGAACAGGAAGAGGGCGAAGACGCAGAACATCAGCGGCCTCCGCAGCTGGTGGCGGAGGCCGAAGAACCGGAGCGAGTCGCCGAGCACCCGGCGGGCCGAGGTGTGCGGGCGCCGACGGACCGGAACGTGGGCCCCCGACGCGACCGCGGACCCGGCGTCGCCCGGCATGTCTACGGACCTCCCACGATCTGGGCGAGCGGCCCGAGGGCCATCACCGGCAGGAAGATCAGCGCGGTGACGATGACGACGAACACGGTGAGGTAGAGGCTGTAGGTCATCGAGGTCGTCCGCAGCGTGCCCGGCCCGGGCGGCAGCGCCTCCTGGCCGGCGAACCGCTCGCCGACCTTCAGCATCACCCAGATCGGCACGAACCGGCCGATCAGCATCACCACGGCCCCGCTGAGGTTGAAGAACAGGGTCGTGTCGTTGAACTGGGCGGTCGAGAGCGCGCTGCCGTTGTTCGCCGACTCGCTCGTGAACTCGTAGAGGACCGACGTGAAGACGTGGGCGCCGGCGCCGGTGCTCAGCCCGGCCAGCGAGACGAACCCTCCCAGGAAGGCGACGGCGGTCGGCAGCAGGATCGCCGCCGGATGCACGAGGAGCGCGAGCGCGGCCCAGCGGACATGGCCGGTGCCGATCTTCTTGCCGAGGTACTCGGGGGTCCGGCCGACCATGAGGCCGCCGACGAAGATGGCGAGGACGCCGAACAGGAGCAGCATCCCGAAGCCGGTCCCCTCCCCCCCCGGGGTCGCCTGGGTGAACATCCCGAACAACAGCACGAGCTGGGCGACCGGAGAGATCGAGCCGATCTGCAGGTTGTTCGCGCCGACGTTCGAGTAGACGCTGGTCACCTGGAACAGCGAGCTCTCGGGCAGGCTGAACCGGACCTCCTGGCCGACGGGGTAGCCGTTCGTCTGCGCGCCGAGACCGGCCACGCCGGACAGGAAGGGGTTCGTGGCGGCCTGGTACGCAATGAACAGGCCGAGCGCGACCGAGAAGACGATGACGATCGTGATCATGTACGGCCACGCCTCGCCGTGGCGGCGGACCATCGTGGCGAACGCGAACGGGGCCCCGAAGGGGATCAGCATCATCACGAACACGCCGAACAGGTTGGAGACCGCCGACGGGTTCGCGAGCGGGCTCGCCATGTTCGCGGAGTAAAAGCCGCCGCCGTTCGTGCCGAGGAGCGAGATCGACTGGTACGAGGCGACCGGCCCGAGGTAGATCGTCTGCGTGCCCCCGGTCAGCGGGTGCGCGATGACGTACGCGGTGAACGTCTCGGGGACCCCGAGCAGGACCATCACCAGGGCGAACAGGATGCTCAGCGGCAGCAGCAGCCGCGTGACCGAGCGTACGAGGTCCACGTAGAAGTTCCCCAGCGTGCCGTCCCGGCGGACGAAGCCCCGGACCATGGCCGCCGCGACCGCCAGCCCGGTCGCCGGCGAGACGAACAGGGCCGCCGGCCAGGCGACCGTCAGCGAGGCGAGGCTCAGCTGGGACTCGTTGGTGAAGTGCGTGAAGTCCGTGTTCGTGACGAGGCTGGACGCGGAGTGGAAGGCGAGGTCCCAGCGCATCCCGGGGGCGCCGGTCGGGTCGCCGGGAAGCAGCGCCTGCCACAGGAAGAAGAGGAACAGGAACCCCAGCAGGCCGCCGTTGACGACGAGGACGGCGAGCATGTACTCGCGCGCGCGCATCGAGTGGCGCGGCGAGGTCCCGAGGAGGCGGTAGATCCCGCGCTCGATCGGCGTGAGGATCGTGTCGCCGACCAGCGGTCGGTCCATGTAGATCCGACCCAGGTAGCGGCCGAACCACGGCGCGATCGCGAGGACGACCCCGACCAGCGCGACGACATCCCACAGGGTCCGCGGGTCGAATCCCATGGGCCCCTGCTCAGATCCGCTCGGGGTGCAGCATCGTGTACACGAGGTAGGCCGTCAGGGCGAACACGAGCCCCGTGAGCGTGACGAGGCCGAGATCGTGGGCGACCCACGCCGCAGCGCCCATGCCGTTCGTCGGCGTTCGGGGCGGGCAGGCTCTTTAGGCTCCCGGGAGGGCGGCGTCCGACTCAAGCCTTAAGGGGGGGTCCGGCTGGCCGCGTCCCGCGGCGCCGGCCCTCGGCCGAGAGGCGCCGGACGATCCTGCGCATCGCCTTCTCCCGCCGGACCTCCGCGACCTGGTAGGCGACGTCCCGGGTCTCCCGGGTCAGGAGGACCGTGACGCGCCCCAGGGAGGTGCGCCCGGTGCGGCCCCGGCGCTGGATCGCTCGGATCTCGCTCGGAACCGACTCGAAGAAGACGACCCGGTCGACGTCCGGCACATCGAGCCCCTCCTCGGCCACGCTGCTCGCGACCAGGATCGGGAACCGGCCGGCCCGGAAGTCCCCGAGGACCCTGGCCTGGTCCCGTTGGCTCATCCCCGGGTCATCCCGGTCCCGGGTCGCCTGCCCCACGAACCGGCCGACCTTCCAGCCCTGGAGCTCGAGCAGCTCCTGGATCGACTGGATCGTGTCGCGGTACTGGGCGAAGACGAGGAGCCGCGGCGGGTGCTCTCGGGGCTGTTCCAAGGTCTCGCGCACCAGGCCGACCAGGGCGTCGAGCTTCGGGTGCGACGCCTCCTTCGTCGTCTCGAGGAACGCGGTCGCCTCCGCCCGCGCCTGGACGACCGCGGGGAGCTTGAGGAACGCGAGGTCCCCCCGCCCCCTCTTCTCCTTCGCCTCGACCCGGTCCACGTACTGCAGGAACGGCCGGACCCCCTGGGTCTCGAGGCGCTCCTGGGCATGGTGCAGGTGCAGCAGGACCAGCTGATGGAACAGCGGCCCGAACCGACGGACCATCGGCCCGGGGCGCGCGAAAATCTCCGCCCGGAGCGCGATGAGGTCCTTGACCGAAAGGGAGGTGATCGGCTTCTTCCTCAGGTAGCCCATCCGCTGGAGCTTGCGTGCGACCTCCCGCGCCGCCGTGGCGAGGAGGTCCCGCAGCCGCGCGGTCGCCGGCGGCAGGTCGACCCAGCGTTGTTCGACCTCCACGGCCTGGACGTGCTCTCGAACCCCCTCGTCCTCGCGGGAACGGGCCTCGATGCGCTGCACGCCGAGGGCGCCGACGACCTCCTCGATCCGCTCGTCCTTTCCGCCCGGCGAGGCGGTGAGGCCGAGCACCCGGCCGGCCGCCGGCCGCTCCGTGCGGTAGCGCTCCGCGATGGGGACGTAGGCGTACTTGCCCACCGCGTGGTGCGCCTCGTCGAACACGAGCAGCGCCACGTCGTCGAGGCGGTACCGACCTTCCTTCAGGTCGTGGTCCACGATCTCGGGCGTGGCGAAGACGAGGTCGGAGTCCTCCCAGGCCCCCTGCCGGATCGGCCGGCGAACGGTCCCGGTGAACCGGGAACTCCGCAGCGGCACGAGCCACCGCCCGAACGCGTCCGCATGCTGCTGGACGAGCGGGCGGGTGGGGGCGAGCACCAGGACCTTGCCCGGCCCCCGACGGAGGACCTCCGCCGCGATCAGCGCGGCGATGACCGTCTTGCCGAGGCCCGTGGGGAGCACGACGAGCAGGTCCTCCGCGAGCCCGACCCGCGCGAGATCGAGCTGGAACGGCAGCGCCCGGATCTCCCCGGGTCGTAGCAGCGGGTGCTCGACGGTGCCGCCGTCGGCCCGCCATATCCCCGGCAGCGGCTCGGCGAACGGCCTTGCGAACCGCAGCCGAGGAGAGTCGGGCCCCTCGGCCGTGGCGAACTCTTCGAGCCGGGGCTGTCGGGGCATCCGCCGCGCAAGAGCCGCCGGACCGAAAGCGCTTCGGCCCGGTCCTCGCGGACGCCCGACGCGCCGCCCGAGGCCCCTCAGCCGCCGAGCGTGTCCCGGCCGTCGAGGTACGGCCTCAGTACCGCCGGTACCTCGAGCGTCCCGTCGGCGCGCTGGTACTGTTCCACGATCGCGACCAGCGCCCGGGGAGTGGCGACCGCGGTCGAGTTCAGCGTGTGCGGTACGACCTTCCCGGGCTTGCCGGCCTTGCCGAGCCGGATCCCGAGGGCCCGGGCCTGGTAGTCGGTGCAGTTCGAGCAGCTCACGACCTCGCGGTAGCCGCGCTGGCGCGCGAACCACGCCTCGACGTCGTACTTGTGGGATGCGACCGTGCCGACGTCTCCCGTGCAGACGTTCACGACCCGGTACGGGATCTCCAGCCGTCGGAACACCTCCTCCGCGTTGGCGCGGAGCTCCTCGTGGATCGCCGTCGACTCCTCCGGGCGGCAGAAGACGAACTGCTCGACCTTGGCGAACTGGTGCACCCGGAACAGCCCCTTCTGGTCGACCCCGTGGCCGCCGATCTCGCGTCGGAAGTTCGTGCTGAGCCCGGCGAGGCGGAGGGGAACGGACCCCTCGTCCAGGATCTCCCCCTGGTAGAGCGCGGCGAGCGGGTGCTCGCTCGTCGCGATCAGGTAGAGCTCCTCGCCGTCGATCTTGTACATCACCTTCTCGAAATCGGCGAGGTCGGTCACCGCCTCGTACGGCTCGCGACGCAGGAGGAACGGCGGGACCACCGGGGTGAACCCGCGCGCGACCAGAAGATCGAGGGCGAACCGCTGGAGGGCGAGGTCGAGGAGCACGAGCGGGCCCCGCAGGTAGTAGAACCCGGCGCCGCTCGCCCGGCGGCCGCGCTCGAACTCGGCAAACCCGAGGGCCTCCAGGGCCTCCCCGTGCGGCCGATCCGGCCCCCGCGGCTCGGTCGGCGTTCCCCACGTGGTCACCACGACGTTCTCGGTGTCGTCCTTGCCGTACGGCACCGACGGGTCGAGGAGGTTCGGCAGCCGCCGCAGCAGGTCGTCGCGCTCTCGCCGGAGCCGCCCCTCGGCCTCCGCGGCGGCGTCGAGCGCGGCCGGGGCGCTTCTCGACGCCCCGACCATCTCGTCGACCGGCCGTCCTTCCTTCCGAGCCGCCGCGATCTGCTGGCCTAGCGCGTTGCGGGCGGCCCGAAGACGGTCCGCCTCGCGTACGCTGACCCGCCAGAGGGAGTCCTTCTCCCGCACGCGGGCGAGCAGTTCGAGGTAGGCGGGATTCCTCCGCCGGGCCAGGTTCTCCTCGACCTTGGCGGGGTCGCTCCTCAGGAGCTCGACGTCGATCACCACCGGCGGAGCAGCCGTACCGCGCGAAAGAGTTTCCTCCCGGTTCGAGCGGGTGGCGCGTGCGCCACCCCTATGTACCTTCGGCACCGCTCCGGGCCCGGCCGCGAGGGGGTGCGGGCGTTGGAAGGGGAGTACGGGTTGTTCATCGACGGGCGCTGGGCGACGCCGCCGAAGGCCGAGCGGTTCACCTCGACCAACCCGGCAACGGGCGAGACGGTCGGCTCGTTCGTCGCCGCGGGGGTCGAGGACGTGCGCCGAGCGACCGAGGCCGCCGCGCGGGCGTTCCCGGGCTGGCGGCAGACGCCGGCGCCGAAGCGCGGCGAGATCCTGCTCTCGGTCGCCCACCGGATGCGCGAGCGGAAGCCCGAGCTCGGCCGGCTCGTGACCCGCGAGATGGGCAAGGTCCTCAGCGAAGGGCTCGGGGACGTACAGGAGTCGATCGACTTCATCGAGTACATGGCCGGCGAGGGGCGCCGCCTGACCGGCGAGACCGTCCCCTCCGAGCTCCGGTCGAAGTTCTGCCTGACGGTCCGGCAGCCCAAAGGGGTCGTCGCCTGCATCACCCCCTGGAACTTTCCCACCGCAATCCCCAACTGGAAGATCGCCGCGGCGCTGATCTCGGGCAACACCGTCGTGTTCAAGCCGGCCAGCGCCACCGCGCGATGCGGCGCGGAGGTCGTTCGCCTCTACGAGGAGGCGGGGGTCCCGCCCGGAGTGCTCAACCTCGTCACCGGTCCTGGGGGGCTCGTCGGGAACGCCCTGGTCGAGGACCCGCGGGTCCGGGCGGTCTCGTTCACCGGCGGCGTCGACGCCGGCCGGGAGGTCTACCAGCGCGGGGCGAAGGGCCTGAAGATGGTCCACCTCGAGCTCGGAGGGAAGAACCCGGTGATCGTGATGGAGGACGCGGACCTGCCGCTCGCGCTCGAGGGGGTCCTCTTCGGGGCGTTCGGCACCGCGGGCCAGCGCTGCACCGCGACCAGCCGCCTGATCGTCCACGAGAAGGTGTACGAGCCGTTCCTGACGATGCTCACCCAGCGCTTGGACCGGTTCCCGGTCGGCGACCCGCTCGACCCTACGACCGGGATGGGACCGGTCGCCTCCGCCGACCAGGAGCGCAAGATCCTCGACTACATCGCCCTCGGCACCCGCGAGGCGAAGCTCCGGTACGGGGGCGAGAAGCTTCGGGGCGGGGCCTACGACCGCGGCTACTTCCTCCAGCCGACGATCTTCGAGACGGCCCACGGAACCCGGATCTCCCGGGAGGAGATCTTCGGCCCGGTCCTTTCCGTGATCCGGGTCGGGACGTACGAGGAGGCGGTGCGGGTGGCGAACGACATCGACTACGGTCTCTCGTCGTCCATCTACACTCGGGACGTGAACCGCGCCTTCCGCGCCGTCGGCGATCTGGAGGCCGGGATCACCTACGTTAACGCCCCGACGATCGGGGCCGAGGTCCACCTGCCGTTCGGCGGGATCAAGAACACCGGCAACGGCGGCCGAGAGGCCGGCAGCGCGGCGATCGAGGAGTTCACCGAGATCAAGACGGTGTTCGTCGACTTCTCCGCGCGCCTCCAGCGAGCGCAGATCGACGCCGAGTCGGCGGCATGAGCCCGTACCGGGGGTCGGACGAACAGCTCGAGCGGGAGATCTCGACCGTCGAGGCGATCGCCCGCCTGCGGCTCCGCCGAGCGAACGACGACCTCCGCCGGCTCGCCGACGACCTCTCCGACCTGCGCCGAGAGCGGCGGCGGCGGCAGGCCACGGCCGTGCCCGGTGCCGCGCTCGCGGCGGCCCCCGTCGGCTCCGAGGCCGAGCCGTAGCCGGCGGCGGACCCCCGCGACCCTAGAGGGGGATCCGGGGCACAAGCCCCCAGAGGAGAGTTCAAGTACGAGCCGTCGGCTCGTTTTGGTTCCGGGAGGGCCGGATGAGCGGCTCGGACGATCGGGAGCCTGGCGGCGCCATCGCCGCCCCGGGCCCGGAGGCGGCGGCCGGGGGGGGCGGCCTCGCGGCCGCGCTCGCGGCGACCCGCGCGCGACCGGAGCGGCCCCCGTCGCGACGGCGCCGCTCGCGGGCCAAGTGGATCGCCACCGGCGCCGCCGTCGTCGCGATCCTCCTGTTGGCCGGCATCGTCTTCGGGACGTTCCGCGTCCTGCTCCCCGGCAGCTCGCCCTCCGGCACGACGCCCGGTCCGACCAGCCCGAGCGTCGGTCCGACCGCCTTCTACGCCGCCCTGGTCCCGGCGAGCGACGCGGCGCGCGCCGCGGACTGGAACGGCGGGGGGGGCAACGGCCCGCCGCTGGTCTTCGCCGAGGGGTTCGCCTCGCCGACCGCGTTGGGCCCGGCGGTGACCGCCGGGCAGTTCGGGACCTCGGCCTGCTCTCCCCACCTGCTCACGGACGTCCTCGAGGACGTCCCGACGTTCAACGGCTCGCTCGCGTCGGGCACCGCGCCGTACTGGCTGTTCGCCTTCAGCACGTCCGCGAGCCAGCTCCTCGTGGTGATCGTCGTGAACGGGACCGCCTCGCCGGTCGCCACGATCGCCTCGGACGGGCAGTGCTACAACGGGCCGAGCACCTTCAACGCCGTGGTGATCGACAGCTCGCTGGCGGCCTCGACGGCGGCCGCCACGAACACGAGCTCCGGCTTCGTGGCCAACGAGAGCAACGCGTCGGTCTCCGCCGAGTTCTTCCTCGCCCCGCCCGGGTTCGTCTCGGGAGCGCCGCCGGTCCCGCTCTGGATCATCACCGACACGACCTGCCCGCTGTTCGGTACGGCGACGGGAAACGGGACGAGCCTGACCTCCATGGTGGAGGCAACGACCGGTACCCTCTACACGCAGGGAGTCCAGGCGACGACCTGCTGAGGCCCGGCCCCGCCGGGCCGACCGGGGCGGTCCCGCCCTAGATCGAGCCCGTCCGGTTCGGGTTGTCGAAGTTCGTCAGGAGCATCTGGCCCCGGCTCCGGGGCCGGGCGACCGGCGCGAGCAGAGGGTCCTCCTCGAGCGCCGGCATCGTCTCGGAGATCGGCACGTCGACCAGGATCTCGCGGGTCCGACCCCCGCGGCCCCGCGAGACGATCGTCGCGCGGACGAGGCCGAGGGTCTCGAGCTCGGAGACGTAGTTGGAGATCGACCGCGCGTGCAGCGGCTGCAGGCCCAGGCGCTCGGCCAGCCGGCGGTAGCCGTCGTACACCTCGCCGGTGAGAACGCCGTTCCGGCGGCGCTCGTAGAGCTGGAGGATCGCGTACAGGAGGACCTTGCAGTGGGGCGGCAGCGTCCGGCAGCACTCGACGACGATGTCCTGCTCGAGCCGGTTCTTCGCCTTGACGACGTGGTCGGGACTGATCCGCTTCGCGTGGTCGCGCTCGGCCATCTCGGCGGAGAGCCTCAGCAGCGCGAGGGCCCGGCGCGCGTCCCCGTTCTCGAGCGCGGCGTACGCGGCGCACCGCTCGACAACCCCGGGGTCGACGACGTCCGGGTTGAACGCCTCCCGGGCCCGGTCGCGGAGGATGTCCTGCAGCTCGGTGGCGTTGTACGGCTGGAAGACGATCTTCTCCTCGTTCAGCCGGCTGCGCACCCGGGCGTCCAGCTGGTTCGTGAACTTGAGGTCGTTCGAGATCCCGACGAGGCTGAGGCGGGCGGACTCGAGCTCGGTGTTGAGCTGGCTCAAGGTGTACAGCACGTTGTCGCCGCTCCGCGCGACGAGCCGGTCGATCTCGTCCAGCACGAGGACGGTCGTGCCCCGCCGGGCGTCCATGAACCGGGCCATCGTGGCCTGGACCCGATCGAGCGACCAGCCGGTCGGGATCCGCTCCGCCTCGCTGGGCGCGAACGTGTTGCCGATCGTCTGGAGCAGCGAGTACGACGTGTCGAGGTTCGCGCAGTTGACCGTGATGAAGCTGAGCTTCGGACCGGCCCGGGCCTGCAGGTCCTTGCGCACCTGCGCGACCACCGCGGTCTTCCCGGTCCCGATCTTGCCGTAGACCAAGAGGTTCGAGGGGAGGTCGCCGCGGAGGGCCGGGCCAAGGATCTCGGCGACCTTGCGCAGTTCCTCCTCCCGGTGCGGCAGCCGCGCGGGGACGTACGAGTCGCGCAGGACCTCGCGGCTCGCGCGGAACAGTTCGCTCTTCGTCTGCAGGATCGCGTCGAGGAACGCCCCCGCGTTGCCTCCGGTTCCGGTCGGCGGGACGCTCGCCCCCGAGGGGGGCGCCGTTCCGCCGGCCGGCCGGCGGTCGCCGACGGGAGCGACCGCCGGAGCTGTCGCCTGGTTGGCAACGGGTCGTACCGGCGGCGTAGCCGGTAGATCCTCGGGAGCAGGTGGCACCGTCACGCCTACCCGGGCCTCGGGCGGCGGTTGGAGGGTCGTGTGCCATATCTATCTTTTGGCGAGTAACCGTCCTCGACGGCGACGAACGCGCCGGAGCCGGGGCGGGCGACCCCACCGAACCGATTTGAAGGAGGGAACGCCTCCGTCCGAGCGATGGAAGCGCATCCGGCCGTGGCGGGGGCGCACGCGAGCTCCTCCGAGGGCTCGGTCTCGGTGCCGCGGCTGGTCGGCGCCGCCGTGCTCGCCGGGGTCGGGCTCCTCGGGACGATCTACTGGCTGATCACCTTCCGCTGGCTGTACTTCCTGAGCCTGGGCCTGCTCGCCGGCGGGGCGTACCTTCTGTTCACCCGGGCGAGCGGGGCGGACCACGCGTAGCGACCCGCGCTGATGCCGGCCTCCGACGACGCGGCCCCGCTCGTCGTCGTCAAGCTGGGCGGGAGCCTCCTTACCCGTAAGCGGGAGGTCGAGAAGCGCCGGCCCAAGGTGCTGCACCGGCTGGCGGTCGAGCTGGCCGGCTCCGGAGCGGCCCGCCTGATCGTCCTGCACGGGGCCGGATCGTTCGGGCACCCGGGGGCGCTACGGTTCGGCCTGGCGCGCGCTCCCGCGGCCGGCACGACCGGGCCGGCCCGGGCCCGGGGGGGCTCCATCGTCGCCGCCGAGGTGCGTCGGCTGCACTTGCACGTCCTGCGGGAGCTGGTCGCGGCCGGCCTCTCCGCGTGGAGCGTACCGGCCGCTGCGCTCGCCCGCAATCGAGAAGGCCAGCTCATCGCGTTCGAGGCCGCCGCGTTCGCCGAGGCGCTGGAGGGAGGTCGGGTGCCGGTGTCGTTCGGGGATGTCGTTCCGGACGACGCCTGGGGGGTGTCGATCCTCAGCGCCGACACCCTCGCCGTGGAGCTCGCCCGGAGGCTGGGGGCCCGGCGGGTCGTGTTCGCTTCGGACGTGCCCGGGGTCCTCGAGAGCACGGCCCCCGGGCGGCGTCGCCCCGTGGCGGAGCTGACGGCGGCGGTGCTCGACCGTCTGCGGCCGGCGCCCGCGGCGCCGGACGTCACCGGCAGCATCCGGGGCAAGGTCGCGGCGATGCTCGCGATCGCCGGCGCCGGCGCGGACGCAGCGCTTATTAGCGGACTCACGGATGGAGCGGTCTCGAGAGCGATCCGGGGGGAAGCGGTCTACGGGAGCTGGGCCCACGCGCGCGCCCGGTAGGGCCGCCGACCGTTCCGGCATCGACCTGAGCCATCGCAAGGCCGAGCACGTCAAGGTCGTCCTGGGGCGGGACGTCGAGGGCCGCTACCGCTACTGGAGCGACGTACAGCTCGTCCATCGGGCGCTTCCGGAGATCGACTTCGACGAGGTCGACACCCGCGTGTCGTTGCTGGGCCACCGCCTGAAGGCCCCGATCGTCATCACCGGGATGACCGGCGGCTTCCCGGACGCGGCGAAGATCAACGACAACCTCGCGGCCGCGGCGGCCGAGGTAGGCGTCGCGATGGGCGTCGGCAGCGAACGGGCCGCGGTGCTGAAGGGCCAGTACCCCGAGAGCTACGCCTGCGTCGCCCGGCATCCGGTACCGCTCAAGATCGCGAACATCGGCGCGCCCCAGCTGATCCCCCAGAAGCCGGGGGACCGCGCGGTCGGTCCGGAGGAGGTCCGGTCGGCGATGCAGCTGATCGGGGCGGACCTCCTCGCCGTACACCTCAACTTCCTGCAGGAGATGGTCCAGCCCGAGGGAGACCGGCGCGCCCGGGGCTGCCTCGGACGGATCGGCGAGCTCGCCCGCGCGTTCCCGGTGCTTGCCAAGGAGACCGGCGCCGGGATCTCGCGGTCGGTCGCCGAGCAGCTGCGCGACGCGGGGGTCCGGGCGTTCGACGTCAGCGGGACCGGCGGTACCTCGTTCGCGGCCGTGGAGCACTACCGGGCCGTCGACCAGGGGGCCGAGCGGGAGGCCCGGGTCGGCAAGACGTTCTGGGACTGGGGTATCCCGTCGCCGGTGTCGGTGCTTGAGCTCGCGCCGCTCGGGCTGCCGATCGTCGCGAGCGGGGGGGTCCGCTCGGGGCTCGACGTCGCGCGGGCGCTGGCGCTCGGCGCGACCGCGGCCGGTACCGCCGGAGGGATCCTGCGCGCGGCGGCAACCGGGCCGGCCGAGACCCGGGCCGAGCTCGAGAACCTGGTCCACGAGCTGAAGGTCGCGATGTTCCTCACCGGCTCGCGTACCGTCGACGAGCTGCGGGCCGCCCCGTACGTCCTCACCGGGGAGACCCCGCCGTGGCTCCGGCGCTAGCCGGGCCGGAACGGGCGGCGCCCCCGACGCCGGGCGCCGCCGGCCGGATCCTCCGCAAGCCGACCCGCTCCCTCTCCGGGGTCGCCGTGGTCGCGGTGATGACCGCCCCCGCCCGCTGCCCGCACGGCCGCTGCACCTACTGCCCGGGGGGCGTGGAGCAGCGTAGCCCGCAAAGCTACACGGGCGAGGAGCCGTCGGCGCTGCGCGGGGCTCAGTTCCACTACGACGCGGAGGCGATCGCGCGCCACCGGATCGCGACCCTCCAGGAGATCGGGCACCCGACCTCGAAGGTGGAGGTGATCGTCATGGGCGGCACGTTCCCTGCGCGCCCCCCAGAGTACCGGGCAAGCGTGTTCAAGGGGATCTACGACGGGCTGAACGGGGGCCGGTCCGCGTCGCTGGAGGAGGCGCAGGACCGCAACGCTGCCGGCCCCCATCGGGTCGTCGGACTCACGGTCGAGACCCGGCCGGACTGGTGCGACGGGCGGATCCTCCCGTCGCTGCTCGACGCCGGCGTCACCCGGGTGGAGGTCGGCGTGGAGTGCTTGGACGATCGGGTGCTGGCCGAGGTCGGGCGGGCGCACGGCACCGCCGACGTCGGCCGGGCGAGCCGGGAGGCGCGGGACCGGGGCCTGAAGCTCGGCTACCACATGATGCTCGGGCTTCCCGGGATGGACCCGACGCGGGACCTGGACGGCTTCCGCCGGCTCTGGTCGGACGAGCGATACCGGCCGGACTTCCTCAAGATCTACCCGACGCTCGTCCTGCCGGGCACGGGGCTGTACGACGCCTGGCGCGCCGGCCGGTACGTCCCGTACGACACCCCGACCGCGGTGGAGGTGCTCGCCGCGCTGAAGCGAGAGCTCCCGCCGTGGGTCCGGGTCCACCGGATCCAGCGCGACATCCCGGCACGCCTGATCGCCGCCGGCGTCCGCGCGGGGAACGTCCGGCAGCTCGCCCGCGCGCGCCTGGCGGCGGACGGCGAGTCCTGCCGATGCCTCCGCTGCCGCGAGCCGGGGCGCGGGCCCCTGCCCCCGCCCGAGACGCTGGTGCTCGCGCACCGAGAGTACTCCGCGTCCGGGGGTCGCGAGGTGTTCCTCTCGTTCGAGCACCCTCCGACGGACCGCTGCGCGGCGTTCCTCCGCCTGCGGCTCCCGCCGGCGTGCCCGGAGGGCGGGTTGGACGGCCCGGTCGTCCGGGAGCTCAAGGTCGTCGGGCGGGAACTGGACGTGGGAGCCCCGGCGGCCTCGGCCGAGACCTACCAGCATCGGGGGTTCGGCCGACGCCTCCTGGAGGAGGCAGCGCGTACCGCCCGCGCGGCCGGCTTCGACCGGATGTACGTGATCAGCGCGGTGGGCACCCGGGAGTACTACGCCCGCCGGGGCTTCTGCCGGGCCGGTCCGTACATGGTCCGGGGCCTCCGCGGCGCCCCCTGACGCCGTTCCGCTCCCGCGCCGACCCCCCCGACCCGCGACCGGGAGGGGCCTCGACGGGCGTGGCGAACGTCGGAGGACTGAGGACAGGCCGCCGCGTCCGCGCAACCCTTAAACCCACCCCCCGCTCGGCGACCGAGGAACCGAGCCATGGCCCGGAACGTTCAGGTCGAGCCGCTGCGGACGGTCCACATCGAGGACCAGGAGGTCGAGCTGGTCGAACGGAAAGGGCTCGGCCATCCCGACTCGATCGCCGACGGGGTCTCGGAGTCGGTCAGCCGTGCGCTGAGCCGCCTCTACCTGGACGAGTTCGGCAAGATCCTCCACCACAACACCGACGAGACGCAGGTCGTCGGCGGCGCTTCGGAGCCGAAGTTCGGCGGCGGGAAGGTCCTGCAGCCGATCTACATCCTCTTGGTCGGTCGGGCCACGACCTCGGTCGATGGCGAGAAGCTGCCGTACCGCGACGTGGCGATCGAGGCCGCGCGGAAGTACGTCGGCTCGGTCTGCGCGCACCTGGACGTGGCCCGGCAGGTGGAGTTCGACTGCCGGATCGGCCAGGGATCGGTGGACCTCCGGGGGGTCTTCGACCAGAAGCAGGTGCTGGCGAACGACACCTCCTTCGGGGTCGGTTTCGCCCCGCTGTCCGACACGGAGCGACTGGTGCTCGAGAGCGAGCGGTTCCTCACGCTGAAGCTGAAGAAGAAGGTCCCCGCCCTCGGCGAGGACGTCAAGGTGATGGGGTACCGCCAGGGGCAGAAGATCCACCTGACGGTCGCCGCCGCCCTGGTCGACCGCGAGATGAAAGATGCCAAGGAGTACGCCGCGGTCTGCGAGGAGATCCACGACCGGCTCGCGGACCAGACCGCGAAGCTCACCCGCCGCGAGGTCACGATCGACGTCAACACCGCCGACGACCCCGAGCTCGGCCGGTACTACCTCACGGTCACCGGCTGCTCGATGGAGGCCGGGGACGACGGGTCGGTCGGCCGCGGGAACCGGGCGAACGGCCTGATCACCCCGTGCCGCCCGATGAGCCTGGAGGCGTCCGCCGGCAAGAACCCGGTGAACCACGTCGGGAAGATCTACAACATCCTCGGCAACCTGGTCGCTCAGCAGATCGTCCAGGAGACCGGCGGCGACGTGAAGGAGGTCCACGTGAGGATCCTCTCGCAGATCGGCAAGCCCGTCGACCAGCCGCAGGTCGCCAGCATCCAGGTCCTTCCGGCCGACGGGGTCCGGCTCTCCGCGGTCAAGCCCCGCGCCCAGGCGATCGCCGAGTCGGCGTTCGACCAGATCGACACGATCCCCCGACGGCTGCTCACCGACAAGATCACGGTCTTCTAGGTCGGGGCCCGAGGGCTCGGGCGCCGGACCGGCGGCGGCTCGGAGGCGTGCTTCGCCCCCCGCTCGACGGTCCTTCTCCTCCCGGACCGCCGCGCGGCACGTACGCGGCGGTCAGGCCCGACGCGGGTCCGTCGGCGCAGGGGCACGCCGCCGCGGTCGACGTGGCCCTCTAAATAGGGCGGCCCCCCCATACGTTCCGAGCGGAACCGGCGCTCCCCGGAAGCCCCGGAACGGTCCGCATGGTCAGTTCGATAGCCCTCGAGGCGGTCGCCCTAGGGGCGATCGTCGCGATCACGGGGATCGCCGTCGTGGTCCTCCTGCTCCAACGGATGCGTCGCCGCCAGCTCAAGCTGCGCGAGGCCGCCGCAACGCCGGAGTTCGCGTCCGACCGCGCGTACAATCGCCTGGCGCTCGCCCGCCGCGAGGCTGGCCTCCTGGCCGCGCAGGGCGGCGACACCAGCCGCGCGCAGGACCTGATAGGGCTGGCCGAGCAGGCGTTCAACGGCCGTCAGTTCGATCGCGCCTACGAGCTCGCGCAGTCCGCCCACGAGACCCTCGTACGGGCCCGCCGCCAGCCGGCCCTGAC